>NZ_QTKX01000001.1:639981-959972 GCF_018424685.1 Mesobacillus boroniphilus | reverse complement strand
GATATTTTCATTTTCCTTACCAAACTTAGCCTGGATGACATGCTTCAGTCCCAGATATAGTAGGTAGGCTGCACCGATTGCCTGAACCTGCCAGACATTTGCAATGAAGGAAATAGCAAAAAGTGCCCCAAATCTAAAAACAAACGCCATCAATATTCCATAACTAATCGCCTTTTTCTTCTGGTCATCAGGTAAATGTTTCGCTATGATAGCCAGTACAAGAGCATTGTCAGCCGATAGCAATCCTTCAAGACCGATCAATATCAACAATGCCCAGGCATATTCAAGCCAAATTGATTCCATCAACCTCTCTCCTTCCTCTTCCACAACTCTTATGTAAATGTCTCATTAACAATAGAATTACCCATTAAGCCTCGCACAATCCACATGAATATTGCTTATTTAACTGAGTGTCATTCTATGTCTACATCATTTAACTATTACCATATACCATATAAAAGCAATAGATAAACTTACCAATAAATTAATGGTAGAGACTATAATACTCTATATTTTTTCAGGAAAATATTCAACATTTTTGTTTTTTTCAGAATCAAAAAATAAACAGACTAGCTTGTCCGTTTTGTTTGCAATGGGTACTGTTCTGGTAAACATCTGTGAGTCATATAAATGTCGTTGACCTTCTACATTAAACTTCTTTTTCTTTTTGTTTTTTCTGTTCCTTCAACGCTAGGATTATGGCCATCAGCAACAATATTAACTGCAATCCATAAAACAACAGGGAATACATCGAACTTAACACCAAGGCAATCCCTACAGAGGAAGTTGATAAGAAAATCAAGCCTACAATCGCTCTCAGTTCCCTTTTGGCTTTAGTTCTTATTATGAAAATGCTTAGGAAAACTATTGTTAAAAAGGCAATGGCAGAAAGCGTGAGCTGAATGGAAGACCCTCCCTTTAAGCAAGTCCTTTTTTCACACTTCCCAATTATACCACTTTTTACCGGTTAGGTTATATAAAAAATCCAGACAGATAGGATGCAAATCCTTTGAGTTTTTTTTAAAATGTACAAACCCTCGGACAGGTTTTGCGACTAAAGACTAAATGCTGTCCGAACATGGGGCTAGTTCTGAAAGGTTCTGCCCGATATAAGCGTAAGCTGCCAGAAGCGTGTAACTCAGTAATATCAGGAATAAGAAAAAGCTGCCAACTCTGACAGCCGCTTAAGTAAGGGCAGAATTAATAATAGTCTTGATGATTTTTATAAGCTTGCCTTCTTTTAAGTTTAGACTGCTTGTTGCCATGGTTATGTCCAAGCGAAATGGATGGGTAATGAACATTTTGTTTCTTTTCCCTTGCCCAGTCATGATCGTCTTCATCATGTTCATGGAACAAATGGGCAGACCGCATTTCATTCCTTGCAGTGATTACTCGTTTCGATGGATGTCTTTTGCCTGATTTACCCCTTTTATCCATCTCGGCACCCCCTGGTATTCAACAATCCTTCCTTTTTATTTTACCATGGTTAAAGTTGTCCAATTATGAACACCTTTAAAATTTTTCAGAATAACCATGGAATTCCTTTTCATCAAATTGTTCCTAATTTGGTGACCCTTTTGATCCCACCAGGGTAAGAAAATGCCATATGTAAATTTTATATATTTTTCCTAAAAAACCCTTTTAATTAGTGTAATTTTACACTATATTGTATATATGGTAAATAAACCGGTATCTTTTAAGGGGGATGACCAGTGAATAGAAAGAAAACATTAATAGGTGCAATTGCTATCGTTGCTTTGTTGATGGCATTCAGCATTAGCTATTTGTTATTGGCAGATCGAGATGCCTACAAATATTATACAGGTCTTGGAAGCGGGCTAGCTATCTCAGAGGATGATCAGCGCATTGCCTTTTCCTATTTCAATAACGGTATATCAGCAATATATACAGCCGGACAGGACGGTAGAGATGTTAAAAGAATAAGCAATCCCAAACAGGTTTATCACTTGAAGCCTCAGTTTTCACCTGATGGCAGCAAGATTTTATATTTATCACAAGACAGAAACGATATTCAGTCACTTTACATAGCAAATGTGGATGGGGCCAATCCTAAAAAAATTTCAGATCAATCACAGCACGTTTCTGGCGCCGTCTTTTCTGATGACAATGAAACGATTTTCTTTGCTAGCATGCCTGCAGAAGAGTTTCAGAAGTCTGAGGGGGAAACTCAGGAGGGCTTTGACCTTTTTTCCGTAAAAACTGATGGCACCGAAATGCAGCAGTTGACTGATAGAGATTTCTATACGATGGATAGCCTTGTTTTTTCTGCTGACAAAAAGGAAGTCCTCTTCAAGGATTTTGACGATACGAATACGTTTGACCTGGAAGATCAACGAGTATACACGGCTGATTTTAACGGTGAGATGCCTGCTGAATTCTTTCATCTGACTCTATCACCTGAAAGAAATGCGGCTGCTTTCACAACGGTTGCCAATGAATCACGCGATTCTTCCCTGTTTGAATACGATTTATTTCTTAAGGATTTGCAAAGTGGAGACACAAAAAGGCTCACCGACTTGAATTCATCTGTCGTTTCTCCGGTCTTTTTTAGCGAGAAAAATGAAATTCTCTTCTTGGAATATAAAAATTGGCCGCAAGAACCAGAGGAATATAAGTTGATGACTGTGGACCTAGAAACAAACAAGCTAAAAGAAGTTACACTTGATATGCCGGACCTTAAGGCAAGCAACTTTGTAATGAAGACAATCGATTCCTTAGTCAGCGGTTGGACTATGGGACTTTTATATACAGTGCTGATCATGCTCATTACTGTTTACGTAAAACCTGGAAAAGTACTTTTTCCTTCATTCCTCAGCCTTGTCATTGGATTGCTCACACTTGCAGCCAGCTTCGTTGTTGCTTCAACGATAGACCCCTGGTCAGGAATTGGAGTCGGTATGCTGGCAGCTGGAATACTCGCGTGCAGTATTGTTTCATTTATCTTTTCCTTTATTATGAAGCAATTAAGGAAAGGAGCGAAATAAAATGCCAGATTCAGCAGGAATGATATTGACGCTCTTAATGAATATTGCTCTGTTTGGAATGGCGAATTATTTTGCAGTGAAGTATTCAGCGAGGAATATAAAAAGACGTGTTATTGCCGGAGTGTGCTTTCTCCTATCAACACCATTAATCTTTTTCAGCACTCTCTATCTCGGTGTTACGTGGGATGACACGGGATGGGGAGCAGGAATACTGACAGTGTTTTTTACTGGGCTGTATTTATTGAATGGGTTGATCATGATGTTGTCTGCGATTCATATTTATTTTAGAAAATAAGTGTTCTATGCTGTCCAGTTATTGATTAACGCACAGTTTTTTAATATTTCCATCTCGATATCCATAAGAACCCCATGAAACAAAAAAAGCTGCCAGTGGCAGCTTTTTTTAACTCTTCTTATCTTCGTCGTCTTCTCTGATTTCCTTCTTGATATCATCAGTGAGTCCATTCGTCGCATTTTTGAATTCTTTCATCGACTTGCCGACCGCTCGTCCAATTTCCGGAAGTTTGTTTGGCCCAAAGATGATCAGTGCGATTACGAGAATCAGGATTAATCCTGGGAATCCTATATTTGAAAGCATTGTATCTCTCCTATTGAAAAGTTACGTCTATTATATCTAATCATCCTCACAAATTAAACCCAAAGTATTTTTACGTATCAAATTCCACTCTACGAAAACAATAAGATTGATCATTTTTCATAAGGGGTGTACAACAATGAAATCAAAATTAGTTCTATTTGCAGCATGCCTGTTTTTATTCATGAGTTTAGCCGGAGCTGTCCAGGGACAAACTGAGGTGCCTGCTGACTTTGGGGCGAAGGGTGCACTGAATGATACTTCGATTACAATGGATGAAGCTTTAGTATATGCCATCCAGGACGAATACCTTGCACAGGCTCGTTACGACACTGTCATTGGAAAATTCGGCAACATCAGACCATTTAGCAATATCAAGGCAGCAGAGCAGAAACATATAAGCGCCCTCGTTTCTTTATTTCAAAAATACGACAAACAACTTCCTGAAGACAATGCACAACAATATGTTTCAGTACCTGAAACATTAAAGGATGCTTTTAACGCAGGAGTTCAGGCCGAAATTGATAACATTGCGATGTATGATAAGCTTAAAATGATCCCATCTCTGCCTGAGGATGCAAAAATGGTTTTTACCCAGTTAGGAAATGCTTCAAAAAACCACCTAAGAGCCTTCCAAAGAGGTGCCGGGAGGAACTAATTAAACTCGATATACTGCGGGATGATCTGTGCAGGAATCTCAGCATAAGAAAAATCTAGTCATCGACTAGATTTTCTTTTTGATGTCTTCTTTTATCGAGTCCATTAAACCCTTAGACAAGTTTGCAGGCAGTGTTTTACCATCCTCAAGAACCCAAGCATTCATCAATTCAAGGTCTGATTTTTGAAAAGTGATAATATAATTCTGTTGCTCAAATAATAGTTCAACAGTTACATGTTCCTCACCATATGCTTCCTCATCAATAATCATATTTGTCATTTCATATGAATTCATAGAAAAACTCCTTTTCTTATTTCTTTTGTTATATTAGTCAATAAGTTGATATTTATTCTACCCGTACACTTGTTTACATAATAATTTTATCTAAAATAACAAACTTAATATAAGACAAAAACGCGCCAGAAAAATGCTGACGCGTAACTTTTCTTATTCTGTTATAGCTGCCATAAACTGGAGCGGTAATGTATGCTAACTTCTATGTGAATGATGAGGATGTCCATGTTTCGGAAGAGCTTTTTCCAGAGGGTGCACCGATGAAGATCATGGCCATCTTTGCTCATCCAGATGATGAAATCATGATCGCCGGAACGTACCATAAGTTAAATAAAAATAAAGATGTTACCAGTGTGCTCGCTACTTTTACTAGAGGTGAAGCCGGTGGTACTGGAGGAGTTGTTCCTAAAGAGAAACTAGGGGAAACACGGACAATAGAATTGGAGAAATCAGCTGAAATCTTAAATATTGACCATCTGGAAGTCTATGATTATCCTGACAGCGGCCTGGCTGAGGCGGATCATGAGGCGATCAAACAAACAATTCGAGAATTAATCGATCAATATAAGCCCACAACCGTTCTTACCTACGATGATGTAGTCGGTTTATACGGACATCCCGACCATGTAGTGATGAGCAAGTTAACTAAAGAATTCATTACGGAGGAAATGGAAAAAGAAGATTCTCCTGTGAAGCGACTTTATTTCGCCACACTTCCCAAACCAATGATCAACCTTGCACTCAAGCTCTCACCTACTTTTAAAGAGCGATACCCTCGGGATAAAGGCTTGCCAGAACCAACCATCGCCTTCCCGATGGCGACCGAAGCATCTGCACGCAAACAAGTCCTGCTTGCACATGAAACACAATGGAAAAACGTAGCAAGCGTCCAAACCTATCATGACAAAGTTCCATCATGGATTTATTACCAAATCTTCGACCGCGAGTACTATCATTTAGTCAAATCTAAATAAACAAAAGCCTTCCTTTTTTCGGATGGTCATAACTTATAATTCCCGTTTTAAATTCAGTCCTTTAATTACACCTGATTGTTGACTGATTGGAATTGTGATAGTAGTTGAATTAGTACAAGGTCAGAAAACCGTTTGGCACTTAAAGCTGCACAGATAAGCTTGGGGTTAATAAGCTCCAAGCCTTATTTAGCTTTCTTGAAGATAAGCATCCGTTAGGGAAACAAGCAATTTACTTGTCATTATCTAAATCACTATCAAGAAATGATTTTTCATTGCCTTTGTCTCCATACTTTTTTTCGATAAAATGACCAACTACAGATTTGTTAATCCCTTCCTTGACTGCTGTTGAAATTACTATATACAAAATAAATAGACCAACAATTAGAAAAATAATATTAAAAACCAAAACAAAGCCAGATACACCTATATTTGATATCATACTCCCACCCCCAATAATAATAATGTTAGCCTATTATTACTGTTATTGTTTTTTTGCATCTAAAATATAAACATTCTTATTCAACATAAGCAACCGAACGTGGAACAAAAAAGTATGAAAGGTTAATTTAATTCTTAGTTCCCCTAACTGCAACGGTATGATACCCTCTTGAATCTGGACCTCTGGCAAAAGAGACATCCCTAAATCCTGCATTCTTCATAGACGGAATTACTTGATTTTCAATAATACCTCTTATGCTTTCCCAAGTTTCGTCTTCTTTCCCGTCAGAAAAAGTAAGGATTACAGCTCCTTTTGGCTTTAGAACCCTATTGATTTCTGATAATGTCATAGTTATATCAGTCCAAAAATAAATAGTCTGGATACTGAAGACCGTATTGAAATTTTCATTATGAAAGGGCAACTTATTGAAATTTGCTTTTACTAGTTTTACTCTCTTTTCATTTATTGCCTTTTTGTTTCTAATTCTTGCTGATCGAATAATTGTTGGAGAAATGTCCAAACCGACTATTTCTTCAGCTAAATTCTTTTCAAAAATTAATTTAATTGCATATCCTGCCCCACACCCTAACTCTAAAATCCTGTCCCCTTGTTGAATATTCATTAGCTCTAATGACCAATTTGTTTCAGTCTTGTGCTGCCTTACCATTTTTTCACCAATATATGTACCTATAATTCCTTTTGGCGTTTTATAATGACTATCAATAAATTCTCTAGTGGTTTTGAAGAAACCCATACATAACTCCCCTTGAAATGTTCTAATACCTTATAATTCAACAAAGTTTGGGTTGACCCTTTCTAATCTTTCTTAAACCTACTGGTTTAGTTTAATAAAAAAAGAGCGATCTCCATCTTGCAAAATCGCACCCGAAAGTTGAATTACTTCTTCAATATACGAATTAGTCCAAATACAAAAACAATAATCGAAACCGGGAAAGTATATAAAAAATTAATTGGTGTAAAAAGCCCTAATATAAAAATAATAATACCTATAATTATTAAACTCATAGACATAAAAGTTTACCTCTTCTATAATTGGTTTTATCATAAAAATACAAAATCCCTTGTTAAAGTTTACTTCTTCAATAGTTGAAGAATGCAATAGTCGGTGAACAATTGACAGACCTTCATTTATTACTCCCGATAATTGAATATGGGTATGAATATGATTACTGAAATAAACCGAATACCCAAACAATGACAAACATTGGAACTGCTACAATTATCATTCCTGCAAATAAATAGCTAATCGACCTTATGATTAATTTTAAAATATCATATACTGCGCCTGCTAAGTCCTCAACCAATCTCACCATTAAAAGCCACTCCCAAAAAATAACTTAGTGATTATATTTTAACATTATTTTCCTTAGCAAAACCATGTAAAGTCCATCAAATTGCTTCTTAAACTCTTCTGCTTTATTTGTTCATAGGGAGTTCTAAGAAAATGGACTTTAATCCTTCTTGAATCCCCCACAAATGGTAGTGAATTATTCTCAAACTTAGTTTAAACACAGGAAAGCTGCCACTTGTACATACAAAAAACTGCCTTGTGGCAGCCAACATTTTTTAAAGTTAAAATATTATATTTGTACATACCATAATACAAATACCAAAAAGTCCAAGAATTATTGCTTTAATTTTTCCCATGCTTTCCCAAGAACAATAATATAGCTGATCCGAACATTAAAAGACCAATTGCATATAGAGCAAGCATCAAAAAGTAAAATATTTAGCCTCCCTAAACAGAGTTTCCTGAGCAATGATTCTTGAAAATGACTTTACTGTATAAGTGAACTTTTTACTTTTACAATTGAGAATCCGTTTATCGACTAAGGACGCTATAAAATATCTTTTTGTCTAGCTATCTTTCTTTTGGTTATTTAAAATCTCTACCAATGTAGTATGAATATTATTAAGGGTTACTAAGATAATTCCTAACATAGCAAAGGTTACGACTTCGCCTGTGATAAACGAAATAACACCGAGCACAAACAAATACAAAGTGTATTGCCAATTCTTCATTATAATCAACCACCAATCAACCAATATTGTAAATTCCTTATTAAATCAATGCACCATTTAGTAGAATATAATATTTATGAATACTGATTGGTAATGCTACTTTCTCTTTTTTGCTTCGCTTGTTGTTCTACCCTCGAATAAATCCACCCTCTGAATTTATAACCTGTCCCGTTATCCATTTCGCTTCATCACTAGCAAGAAAAGCAATAGTACGTGCGACGTCTTCTGGTACCCCTATACGTCCCATTGGGAATTTAGGGAGGAGATATTCTCTTATTTCATCATTCATCCAAGTTGAATCTGTCGGTCCTGGGTTTACAGCATTTACCGTAATTCCTATTGGCGCAAGTTCTTGAGATAATGACCTAGTAAAAGCTGAAATGGCACCCTTGGTTGCTGCATAAGCTAACTCCCCTGGCATCGGCCCCAAATCTTGTCCCGATGTCAAATTAATTATTCTCCCTGTATCTATAGAGGATTTTTTAATACGACGAGCAAATTCCACACAAAGTAGAAAATTAGATCGCATATTAACTGCATAATGTTGATCAAGTGTTTTAGCATCTAACACTAAGTACCCATCACCCTTTGCATGAGCTGCATTATTAATCAAAATGGATGGAAAACCGAGTTTACTTTCCACAGTATCAAGTATTTCAAATGCAGCATTGGCGTTTGATAAATCAATTTTTAAGGTTTCACAAAGGACCCCTGTATTTGCAATCTCTAGTTGGAATTCTTCTATCCAGTCATGATACGAATTCCAATGCGTAAAGAAAATATTTATCCCCTGTGAAGCTAATTTGCGACAAATTGCTGTACCTATATCACTTTGACTACTTGCTCCTGTAATAATGGCAATCTTATTTTTGAAGTTAGTCATCATATCCCCCATAACCCTGTTGCGTTCAATAAGTATGTTCAACATAAAAAGCGTTAATTCTCCCTTGGATCAACGCGCTAGTTAGTATTATTGGAAACTAATTAAGCGACAAACAAAAATTCGTTAGCATCTTCATTGATTTATTCCTAAAGCCTAATTTTCAGTTTTGGTCCCTTGATGAAATACCATTTTCCATACACCCTCATTTTGTTTCCATACTGAGCTGCGCAAGGAATGTTGATTACTAATTTCATTAAAAATTCGGTATGTGGCCAACACAATATCAGCCGATAAAGGGTGAATCTCAAAATCACTCAATTTCATTTTAACTATTCCTATCCCGTCTTCAGCTATAACTTCACCCTTATACAAAACCCTTCCCGAACTACCGATTTCAAAGAAATCATCAGCCAATAATTTTTCAAGCTCTGTTCTTGATGAACGTACTTCGGGCTTTAATAAATTCTCCTCTAACTGTCTTATATGTACGTTTAAATCCATGTCGGAATGTCCCCTTTACTACGATTATTAATCTAATTCAACAAGAAATAGCACTAATCCTTCTTGGATTAATGCACCAATTCAGCTAGCACTTGTTATCGCTATAAGTTTCCAACCTGTATAGTGCGCCGATGTTCATTCAGCATAGAATCCTTTATCTGGACTCTACTTCATCCCATCTGCTATACATCTTCAAAACCTTGCATTTCACTTTTCCAGAAGGTACTGACAATACAGTTTCATCACCAATTTTTAAGCCTATTAACTTCTTTGCAACTGGTGAATCATAGAAAATTTTGTTCTCGTCTATATTCGACTCACCGTATCCGACAATTTCATATACTTCTTCTTCCGTAAAATCAGTGTACTCAAACACACACTTCACGATCGAGCCTATTTCAACTATTTCTGTATTACGCGCATCAACCTTAATAAATTCTGCAGTCTTATACGCATGCTGAATATCCTGAATTCGTTCCACTAACACACGTTCATCTTGCTCTAATTTATGAAAATTAGGATTAGCTATCTTATCATCCCCACAAGCATGGAATGCAATATTCTTATCAATCCGCACTTGCTTTAACTCTTGTTCCAAATTCGCTATTTGTTGAAGAATCAGTTGCTCTCCCTTAGGTGTGATTTTAACAGACATTTTACTCTCCTCTAATATGTAGTATTAATTCTAACAATCAAAACTTATCGAAAGAAATTCTTAAATGTTTTTACCTAAAAATAATCCATCCACAGTCTCTAATATACCCTTAAACTCCGTTTAACAGAAACCTCCTGTTTGGGAAAAATAAACTTGAGTACAAAAAGAAAGCTGCCAAATTGGCAGCTGATCATTTTTACACTTTTGTTTCTAGAAAGGATGGTAAGAATTCACTTATATCACTAAATACTTCATCTGGTTGAATACTAAACTCAATTGTCTGGAAATTTGGCAACCAGTGTACTCCAATTGTATATACACTCGCTTGTTTACCGGCCAATATATCAGCGTCACTATCTCCCAGGAAGATTGCCTCTTTGTTTGAGAGGCCCAGTTCTTCTAATGCTTTATTAATTCCTTCTGGATCGGGTTTTGGTAACTCAACGTCATCACCCGTAACAATAACATCAAAAATGTTATTTAACTCTAAGGAATCTAGAGATAAGTCCATACTTCTCCTTGCTTTTTCGGTCACTATCCCCAGTTTATATCCACTTGTTTTTAACTGTCTAAGTAAGGTGTGTATTGCTTCATTTTTTTTTACCATATTATCATGTTGGTCCCTATAAATTTCATAATATAACTCAATGGCTTTTTCATGATTGTTATTCTTAAGATTCTCACGGATAATGCCAGTCTCTGAAGGACCAAACATTGCCTTAATTTCTCCTGATGTAACCTCGCGATCGTCAAATTCCCTGAACACAGCTTCAAACGCCAAGAATCACACAGGCAATGTATCAGCAAGAGTGCCATCAAAGTCAAAAAGAACTGCTTTCATATGAATCACATCCTATATTTTTTATATAACTTTGTATTGGAAATGTCTCATTAAAGAAATTGGTTAACTACTCTTTTTTTACTTCAAATCTACTGATTAGATTGTATGGTCTGGATTCAAATGCTTCATAAGGAATGTAGTTCGCATCCATTGCATCCAGAGCCCTGTTTCTAAATTGTTCCCTCGTAATAAATTGTTCTATGTTGTCTTTCGTTATTTTAGTAAAAACGACTTCCGATGTTTCATGCTCAGCTGTCCTAACTTCACCTGACTGATACTCGCCTTTGAAGACTACACATGTTACCCCTCTCGTCATGTTTTGATAGATACCTGTTATACCAAGTAAGTCCACCTTTATTCCAGTCTCTTCAAATATCTCACGATGAATAGCTTCTTCTAATGTTTCTCCTTCTTCTACCTGGCCACCCGGCATTTCCATAGTGTCTGAACGATGAAAATTCCTTACAAGAAGTAATTCTCCGTCCTTATTTGTGATATATCCACTAACAGACATTATATGTTTAGGTGGATGATATGCCGCAGGATAAGGAGCAGTTGAAGACAAGAAATCTTGATCGGATTCTATGTAAAATTCGTCTAACTCTTTCATTCCTATCTGGTACTGTTCACTATTTTTAAGTAGACTTTCAATCCTTTCAAAATGGTCCTGGCTGCTGTATTCCTATATAACCAGAATTTCGTCCTTATTGTCATTCACCCACCGGCCTATTAATTTAGCACCATTTTTAACATGACTTGGAAATACACAGGTATGAAAGAAATGGTTGATCTCATTCAATTTTTCATCCTTGATTCTATAAGTTTTTCTTTTAATAATCATTTTTTGGCTCCCCTTTCGCTTCCTTTAATTTCCACATGTAATTTGAAAATCCTTCATTTTTGGGATGGCTTCTGAAATGATTTTTTGTTAAAAATGTCTTGGAATTTGTTTTTTCTGGTATCTTATTTATAAGATTACTTAGGATTCTATCTACTGGTGAAAATTAATGAGTAGCCCCTTACAAAAAATATAATCCTTGAGGTGAGAATACTGTCGATAAAGGGAATAAACCATTTATTATTTTCTGTTTCTGATTTGGAGAAATCGATTGATTTTTACAAAAATGTATTTGATGCAAAATTGTTAGTGAAAGGTAAAACTACCGCTTACTTTGATTTAAATGGTATTTGGCTTGCCCTTAATGTTGAGAAAGACATACCACGTCAAGAAATACATCAATCATATACACATATAGCTTTTTCAATTGATGAAGTAGAGTTTGAGACTATGTATAACAAGCTGAAAGTTTTGGAGGTGAACTTTTTACCAGGCCGCCTAAGAAATGAAAAAGATAAAAAGTCTATATATTTCACGGACCCAGATGGGCATAAATTCGAGTTTCATACAGGAACTTTAAAAGATAGAATTGATTATTACAAACAAGAAAAAGGACATATGGAGTTTTTTGATTAAGACGTAAAAAATTCCGAGCGTGCGCTTGGTTCTGACAACTTTTCGCTGGTTTCTTCCAAACCTGTCCTAACTTGCACTGACTTCTGACAGCTTTCCGTTGGTTTCCTCCAAACCTGTCCGAAGTCGCTCTTTCTTCTGACAGCTTTCCGCCGATTTCCTCCAAACCTGTCCGAAGTCGCTCTTTCTTCTGACAGCTTTCCGCCGATTTCCTCCAAACCTGTCCGAAGTCGCTCTTTCTTCTGACAGCTTTCCGTCGATTTCCTCCAAACCTGTCCGAAGTCGCTCTTTCTTCTGACAGCTTTCCATTTGTTTCCTTCAAACCTGTCAGAAGTCGCTCTTTCTTCTGACAGCTTTTCACCGATTTCCTCCAAACCTGTCCGAACTTGCTCTTTCTTCTGACAGCTTTCCACTGGTTTCCTCCAAACCTGTCCGAACTTGCTCTTTCTTCTGACAGCTTTCTGTCGGGTTCCTCTAAACCTGTCCGAAGTTACTTTGGGTTCGGACAACTTTCTGTCGGGTTCCTCTAAACCTGTCCGAAGTTACTTTGGGTTCGGACAACTTTCCACCGTTTCCATGCAGACCTGTCAGAAGTATTGCACTGTCAAAGGATTCAAACCCAGTCCACTAAAAAAAGAGCCGCCAAAAATTGGCGACTCTAGTGATTAACTATTATTCTGCTTAACAACCTGAGCTTCAACTGACACCTTCTTATCACCAATCGATAGCCAGGTTACGAATAAGAGCATGATCATGGCACCCATCAGCTGCACGCTTTGTAGCATGGTATCGAACCATATAACTGAAATCACCATAACGGTTAATGGCTCAACACTTGAAAGTATGCTAGTTTCGACTGCCGTAATATAGTTCATGCTGCTTAAGAATAGCAGGAACGCCAATGTGCCAAAGAAAATCAAGATGGCCATGATAAAAATCATCTTAGGCTGTGCAATAATGAGCCATTCGTTGCTCATCCAAACTCGGGTGACTGCTCCAAGAACAATCCCGCCGAACAACATACTCCAGCCTACGATCGCCAATACGCTCCATTCCTTCATTAAGCGAGCCGGATAAAGTGTATAGAAAGCAAATGTTAGACCCACCGCCACTCCCCATAGCAAGGCGGTTGGACTAACCAACAAACTGCTAATTGAACCATTTGTCAACAACAGGTACAGCCCGGCCAATGTACCAGCGATCCCTATCATCTGATAACGTGGCGGCCATTTTTTATGATTAAAAGAAACATAGAGGACAATAAATATTGGAGCAGAGAATTGCAGCAATGTTGCAACTACAGCATTACTCGCCTCGATGGCCATCGTAAAAGTGTACTGTAACCCTACCATCCCAAGAATGCTGAATATGATTAGTTGATTCCGCCAGTATGGTGTTTTCACAACTGTAAAAATATCCTCTTTTTTAATTGCCAGGAACGCCAGGATGCTGCTTCCGGCAATAATCATCCGAATCGTCAGGATAAAAGGAACCGATAATTCTGTGTTAGCGAGCACCCACTCCGTAATCGACCCAGTCATCCCCCAAAGCATGGCACCAATGACAATCATAAGTATTCCTTTTAAACGTACCATCGCGAACGCTCCTATAGGTTGTTTGTTTTGTAAAATGTAATGTTCCTAATCTATCTAATTAAATATTATAGTAGCATATAATTAACAAAATTTATCCATAAATAGATTGCAGACTTTTCTATTCTTTACTTTCACCCCCTTCTGCACATCGATTTTTTTACCGCGCTGTGTCTTTGGGTAAATATTTGTCATGCTCTTAAAAAACTGAAGATGGCGGATGAATGAATAGTCAAACTCAACTAAAACCTTTAAAACCAACACGGACTGGCGAGCCTTTACCGCTTGCAGCATTAGGCATTGCCGGAACTCTTTATACTGTTAATCTGAATCTACTTTCACTAACTAAAAAACTGAAAAGCTGGCTGCCAGCTTTTCCGTTTTTCACTTATAAAAATCGCTTCCGCACATTTGGCGGTGGCAGCATACAGCTTTCCTTCTGACCAAACCATTTGTATCGATTCCTGGCGATAATATCATACACAATATTCCTGATTGGAGCTGGAACGATCATGAACACATAAAGAAGCTTCCATGCCCCACGCAAATGACGGCTAATCCTCAGGGCAGCGGACGATTTATAATAAACCTTATCATTCTCGATCAAAATCATGCTGTCCACATCGTCTCGCACTTTATACTTCTTTAGCAGTCCCTGTCCGCCTTCACTCTGCAGCGAGGCGAAGTAGAACGTTTCCTTTGAATCACGATTCAGAATAAATTGGACGCTGGCATCACAAAAGTTGCAGACTCCGTCAAATAAGATGACAGGATGCATGGAACATCCCTCCTTACTATGCCTACCTTTATACTAACATTTATTCTCTTTGGTTAAAATGAAACAAAAAAGCCGACAGCCGATATTTTAAGACTGTAGGCTTTAGAACTTTTTTTACATAATCCCCTTCAACATTCCTTTCCAATACATGACAGGGAGAATATTTTTCTTCAGTATATACATGCTGAAACGTTCTTTTGATTGATCGAACGGGAAGGTCTCAGCTGGTTTATTTTCATAGAGGAATTCAGCCAACACCAGCTTGTTGTAGCCGGTAATGAGCGGACAAGAAGTATATCCATCATATCGGTACTTCAGCGGTTGGTTTTTCATATGGCTTAATAAGTTCCCTGCTGCGACTGGTGCCTGCTTCCTGATTGCCGCGCCTGTTTTGGAGGTTGGCAGGTTTGCACAATCTCCGACCCCGAAAACATTTGGATACTTCCTGGACTGGAGTGTTGACGAATCCACATCAACCCAGCCGCCTGCATCGGCAAGCTTACTCTTTGCGATGAAATCAGGTGCCGACATTGGCGGGACTACATGCAGCATATTGTAAGAAATTTTTTCAGTCTCTCCTGTTCCTGAATTTTCAAAGACTGCAAGCTTGTTGGCTGAGTCAACTTCGATCAAGTTCATTTTATATTTAGGGGTAATCTCTTTTCTCGTGATGACTTGTTCCAGTGTATTCGCGTATTTCTTCACTGCAAAAATACTGTCAGATGCAGAGGCGAAAATAATCTGGCTTTTGTCTCTGACACCTGCTTTTCTGAAGGCATCGTCTGCGAGGTACATGATTTTCTGAGGTGCGCCGCCACATTTTATCGGCGTGTTTGGGTGGGTGAAAATGGCGTTTCCGCCCTTAAAGTTTTGAATGCTTTCCCAGGTGGAGTCAACATAATTATATGAATAATTGCTGCAGACACCATTCTTGCCAATTGCTTCTTTTAACCCTTTGATCTTGTCCCAGTTAATCTGGATGCCAGCCGCCATGACAAGATAGTCATAATTCATTTCTGTGCCGCTGTCTGTCGTCAGAGAGTTTGAATCAGGATCGATTGATGTAACGGCATCTTGAATCAAGTCGACACCATCGGGAATGAGTGATTGCTGATCCCTTTCTGTTACTTCCTTTTTAACTGCGCCAGCGCCTGCCAGGGTCCAGAGTGGCTGATAATAATGCTTTTTCGCTGGGTCCAAAATCACAATCTTCCCTTTTAAGTCCGGTGACCCTTTTACAAGCCGGGCCGCCACAGAAATACCAGCAGAGCCTCCACCGACGATTACAACTGTATATTTCACCTCGTACACCTTCCCCCATTATTATTGATAATCAATAGTAATACCCTTATAGGTATTACTATTACCACTATGAAAATTATAATAAATTTAACTGAATATTTCAATTATTATTAAGATTAAATTCATATTTCTGGGTTGCTGCCCATTTGTCCCGGGACATCTATCCTATCCTCCAGGCTTTGAATATATTGTAGAAGCTATTGGAGGTGACTATGATGAATGGCTTGTATACACATGGTTCCTCACCTCGGGATCAGATGCAAGAATGGGAAAAACGTGCACTAGATAAATTCTTGGCTAAAATGAGTGATAAGGAAAAGCCTTTTCCCTGCATACCGGCAACGATTGGCTTTTCTAAAAATCAGCTTCGTTATGGATTTGTGGGTGATCCAAGAGAAAACTCTACCTTAACAGAGCTTTCCAGCCTTTTGACAAGCTATACAGAGTTGTCAAGTAAGATTGGCAATTACACATCATTGATTGTATTTTATGAAACACCAGAATCTATGAATGATAATACCGTAGAAGAATTTGAACAGTTATTCTGGAACCATTTAAATGGTCTAAGTTCCTTAGATAAGTTCGATTGGCCCGAGGATATTCCTACAGACCCGCATGATCCAATTTGGGAATTTTGTTTTCATGGTGAAAAATACTTTATGTATTGCGCTACCCCTGCACATAAAAACAGGAAAAGCAGACATTTTGACGTCATGATGCTAGCCATCACACCTAGATGGGTCCTTCAGGAATTTAACAAGTCACAAAGTTATGCCAGGAGGATTAAGGCTCATGTGAGAGAAAGGCTTTCTAAATATGACAGCATTTCAATCCACCCTGACCTGAACACATACGGATCGGAGGATAATTTTGAATGGCGGCAGTATTTTCTCCGGGATGATGATACATCTTTAAGTAAGTGCCCCTACCATAGAGTGCTTAAATTCCTTGGCATCGATAAATAAAGCGCAGGATACAGGCTCCTGCGCTTTACTCTTGGTTCAACTGGCTAATGATCTCATCGGTGGTGATGATGGTGGCGAACTCTTTTTGCAGCATTGCCAGTTCGTGTTCCTGAATCGAATCCGCTGAATGGCGAACTCCATTATGGTCCATGATTTCAAATGCAGCAATCGCGTCAGACACCAGGAAGGTATTGAAGCCAAGATTACCGCTCATTCGCGTCGTTGTGGAAACGCAATGCTGAGTCGATAACCCGGTTATCACAACTGTTTTAATCTGTTTTTGCTTTAAGTATGACTCCAACTCCGTTCCAATGAAACCGCTATTCACATTTTTCGTAAAAATGATTTCCCCATCGATAGGCTGGATGATTTCCTTAAATTCAGTACCTAATTTGTTTCGATGATGCAAAGGAGACGCTGGGTCAATGGACAGATGCTTCGTGTAAATGACATGTCCCTTCCTGTACCTCCATTCTGTTAAAAGCCGGGCCATGTTTGCCTCGGCTTCGCTGTTGTTCCGAGTACCCCAATAAGAATCGTCGAAGCCTTTTTGAACATCCAAAAGAAGCAGCGCAGGCAGCTCAAGCAAATTCTTCATCCTATTTCCTCCTTACTTACTCCACATTCTTTGTCAGTTCAAGGCTTTTTACACTTTGCATCATGGAAATCACTTCAAATCTGTTCGCTAATCATGGTAAACTCTATGAAGATGTTTTTACATAGCGAAAACGCGAAGAGGAGGATTTTTGTGAAACGATATTCGCTGTTATTATTTTTAATCACTTCACTTGTCCTTTCTGCTTGCAGCGGTGATGAACCGGAAAAAGAAGTCGTAGCCGAAACTCCGCCTAAAGAGGATGTTAAAAAGGAAGAAACAAAGCAGAGTAAAATTGACCATCTGAAGAATATAAGTTTAGAGGTTACAGAGGAAAGTTTGATTGGCCTTGAGCCTGGCTCGATGATGGGTGACCTGAGTTATGAAAAGGACATAGAAGATATTGGTTTCAATACACCTGAACTGGACCTTCAGCTAAAAAACAAGCTGCCGGTAAAACTCGATGAACTTGCTAAAGAAACTGATGATTTAGAAACGATTAAAAAAGGCCTTGTTTACATGCTAGCCAGTCCGCATTATAAAGAAATTATCGGAAATGCAAACGCCTATGAACCTCATTTTGAAGAGCCTTACCTGCCAGACCCGACCAAAGCTGAAGGAGAAGAGGAAACAAAAACCTCTGAAAGAGCAATCATTCTTCTGGATGCAAGCTCAAGCATGCTTCAACAGGCGGGCGGCAGTGTCAAAATGGAGATTGCAAAAGATGCCGTAAAAAGCTTCGCGAAAACGATCGGCCAGTCAAGTGAAGTCTCACTTGTAGTTTACGGACACAAAGGCTCCGATTCAGATGCAGATAAAGTAGTATCCTGCACAGGAATCGAAGAGGTCTATCCAATGGGCAAATACGAAAAAGAAGATTTCCATGGAGCGGTCCATTCTTTTGAAAGCAAGGGCTGGACTCCTCTTGCTAGTGCGATCCAAAAGGCCGGAGAGATTAGCGGCGGCTATGATGGAAATACAACAATCTACATTGTCAGCGATGGCGCTGAAACATGTGATGGCGATCCTATCCAGGCCAGCAAGGATTTGATAGCAAAGAACGCTGATAGTTCAGTAAACATCATCGGGTTTGATGTAGACAGTAAAACAGAGAATCAGTTAAAAGCAGTTGCTGAAGCCGGAAACGGCGAATACTTCAAAGCCAACAACCCTGAGGAATTGAAAAATACAATCCAGTACGAGTGGCTCCCTTCCACACTTGACCTGGCGTTTGCATTTACGATGGCACCAGACGGATGGGACATGGTCGAGGAATATAAAAGCGCAGATAAGTACCCTCTTGAATTATGGACCGTCGGGAGAAAAGAGGCCCACCGTCTTATCGACGCAGCCGCCATCATGTCAGAGAATGGCTGGATCACCGATGAACAATATTCGGAACTAAGAGATTGGGGCTTTGAACGAAGTGAAGCCATGAAGGAACTGCATTATGCCATGTCCAAAACCAATCGCGAAAAAGCAGATACCGAAAGCAAGGAAATCAGGCAACGAGTCGATGAATGGACAGATAAAATGAAAGAACTGAAAAAAGAGCGCGGCGATACGTGGTAAAAAAGATGGTTCCAATGCGGACCATCTTTTTATTCCATCACCATGCCATGCTGAGTTCTCATAAGCTTGATTTGCCTGTGCCGTTGCGCATCCGCAAAAATTGATCTGGTCACCACAATTTTTTCCCCATTAAGCTGAATCCAGTACTCTCGTTCCTCTGTAAAATTTCCGTATATATTCCTGGTTGTTGTACCTACCCCTTTATCCTCAACAATTCCTTGTGCAGAATTCACCTTAAATTGAGAATAGAGGTAATCTTCATATGCAAAAGACAATAGAATGATGCAGCCGGACCATATTATGAAATGGAGTATTTTTTTCATCAAAATCACCATGAATAGTTTGTGGCAAATTAGAAAAATTTACTCTGAACAATTGGTTGGCATGCAATATTTTAAAAAGGAAAAATATGCTAAAATCAATATAAATCCAACTCCAAGGGTGTGAAATTTTGATGGCTGCTGAGCAATTAAAGAATGAATTAAAAGAATTAGATTTTCAAAAACCTGAAACTATTAAAAGCAAGGATCTCGATCAACTTATTATACAGATGGTTCAACATATTGGCTCAACTGACCCAGTATTAAGGGACAAACTGATTTATAGTTCGTTTTATCATTTAACGAAAGATGGTTATTTGAATCATCAACAAATGGAATATTTAATCCAAACCTGCCTTGACCAAAATCATTTATTTATAGGGATTGGCTCGATGAATGAGGATTCGGTATTCACGAGGGCATTTTCAACACTGGTGATAGCTCTTATTTTAGATAGGGATCGTGAAGAACGATTTCTTTCGGAAGAGATGGCCCTTAAAGCCATAGAGAGCAGCATTCTATACTTACAAAAAGAAGAAGATACCCGAGGATATGTCGAGGATAAAGGCTGGGCCCACTCTGTAGCACATGGAGCAGATTTATTGGCCGAGGCAATCAAGCATCCGTTATTTGATCTGGCTTTAGCAAGCGAATGTCTTACTACGGTCGGAAGTTGTATCTTAAAAGACACAGCCTATATTGATGAAGAAGATGAGCGGCTAATCTATGCTGTCATAGCCCTGTTAGAAAAAGGGATGGATGAAAATCTATTAAAAGAGTGGATTGTGAATCTATCAAACAACGTAACAGAGATAAAGAATACAACTGGCTATACCCCCTACTACTTCAGGATGAACACTAATTTAAATCAATTCATAAAGTCACTTTATTTCCGACTGCTGTTTTTAAACATCGGTCTGCAAACACGACAGGAGATTGAACACATCTTAAAACCTCAAGTCTTGGCTTAATACTTCAAACACTAAAAAGAACGCAACCCCAGTTGCGTTCTTCTCACTCTTATAACATTTGATTGGCCAATGCTATTATATCTTTCTTCAACTGAATAGAGGTGATGTCAGGATTACTGTATCCAAGCATATAATAAATTCCCTCTTTTGTAAAAATAAGAGAGCCTTCATGATAATTCCCCACCGTCCCATCAGATAATTGAACTTCCTCCCCTAATGGTCCACCATACTCTACTTCAAAATTATGGACAGTAATCATGAAAATGATGTTATCCTCTTTATTTTTTGAAAAACTGTTAAAATTGACTACTAACTCTTTCCCATCGTGCTTAAAATCTTCAATGGTCATCTTTAGCGGCATTGCCTCAAAAGGAAAATCCTTAGGTGGGTTTAATTCAAATGGCAATGCTTCTAAGCCCAATTTTAGAGATGGTACATTATATTGGATGGGAATACTTTTCAACTGTTCCTCGGTGGCATTCCCAGTTTGTTCAACTCTCTCTAGTTTGCTTGTATCGAGCGCATCGTTTTGTTTTTGCTGGCAGCCGAAAAGCAATAATACAAGGACTATAGGAATAAAAGATAACTTTTTCATCTGTTCTCCCCCTTTATGTTTTAATACGGAAGAACCCTTGATAAGTTTCAAATATTTCCCAAAACATTCATGTCATCTTGTCACTGTCCCATACTCTACAGCCAGCTCTTCTCCTAAAAACTTTGCCAGCTCGAGCATGCCAAATTTCCCTGCTTTTGCTTCAGCATCTGAATTATAATTTGTATTTGTATTGATATCGTAAGTGAAAATTTCCCCTGATTCATTTCTGATGAATTCAATACCAGCAACATTTATATTATTTACTTCTAGTACTCTCTTATATTTTTCAATGATTGGGTCGTCGAATCCATCGATAACCAGGAATTTCGGCTTTTCTTCAACTTCTTCCCCAACAGGGCAGAAAAGGTCTCCGATTTTGCAGGCATCAGCCGGGCACAATTCAAACCCTTCAGATGTATCAACTCTCACCGCATAAATAAACTCTCCGCCGACAAATTCGCATCTTGTAATATAGCTTTCCGGGGACTGGACATATTCCTGGATCAGCGTCACACCATCAACCGGTTCTTCAAAAGAAGGTCCATCAACATATGACTTCAGTGCTTCAATCGATTGAAACAGCTGAACCCCAAGACCTTTTCCAGCGCGATTATGCTTAGTTATAAATGCTTTCCCGTCAAATTCCTTCGCAGCATCTAATAGCTGTTTTTTCCCGACAGCCGCAATTGTCCTCGGAGTCCTTACACCATGCTTGTTCAGCTCAAGATATTGCTTAACCTTGCTTACCTCCAGTTCCAACGCCCGGGATCCGTTATACACCTTCCTTCCATGGGTTTCCAGCCATGATAAAACCTGTGCCGTATATTCAGGGGCGAAGCGATGTCCTCTTGTATGAGAAGAAGCACTCATTCTGCTATAAAAAATCCCCTCAGGTGGTTCCTTTGATAAATCAAGGAGCCCCTCGTCAAGATGCCATTCTTCAAATGGAACTCCCAGCTCTTCCAGCCGCCTTGTCAAATGGACTGTCCATTCGCTATTTTCATGGATAATGTATACTTTACTCATTATTTCTTCATCTCCATAGTCTAAATTTTATCAAACACTCACTTGCTTCCTTTTTGCCTCAACAAGCGGCATTACCTGACTAGCAAAGCGTTCCATTTCCTCGAGCTGCGGGGAGAATTGCAGTAATAGCAAGCCTAAACCTGCTTCTTCATACTGTAAAATCCGCTCGGCGATTTGCTCTGGTGTACCGACTAAATTCGGCCGCAATCCACGGTTCGATACAGAATAATCTTGGAGGTGAATCTGCTGTTCAAGCTGAGACTTACTCGTAAAATCTTTAAAACCTGCATATGCACTGGATTCTTTAACATCCGTGATACGCCCCAATTCAGCAATGGCTTCCTCCTCTGTATCCCGGCAAATGACATAAGCAGCCATTCCGAACACTGATAGTTCTGGATTTGGAGTTGATGCCCTGCGTGTAATCATATCCGTTATTTTCCGCTGTATTTCTTTTACTGTCCCGCCATGCATGACATAGGCATCGCATTTTTCTATAATCGTCTGCTTCCCTTTCTCGCTTTCTCCGCCGGCGTATAAAATCGGATTCGGGCGCTGGACTGGTTTCGGAAACAGCTTCGTGTCCTTCAAATCGTAAAACTTACCTTCATAAGAGAAGCTATCTTCACTCCATAGTCCCTTGAGTAAATCAATGAACTCTGTAGTCCGTTCATATCTTTCATCATGTTCGGTAAAAATCCCGCCGTACTGGCGTGCCTCTTCCTCCCACCATGCTGAAACTACATTAAGAGTAAAACGACCGTTGCTGATTTGATCTATGTTTGCTGCCATCTTTGCTGTTACTGCAGGATTATGGAAACCTGGCCTTACAGCAGCCATGATCTCGATTTTTTCAGTTACAGAAGCCAGAGCAGCAGCTGTAGTCCAAGCTTCAAGGGAGTCATGCTCAGGACCTTTGATATCATTCAGATATAACTCTGCTATCAAAGTGGTTGAATAGCCCCATTTTTCTGCTGATTGAATCACCTGCTTTGCATAATCAAAGGTAGGCGGCATGTTTTCATCCTCTGCATTCCTAAGCCATCCGCCAAAAATCGGCAGCCAAAATCCATATTTCATCTCAATCTCTCCACTTCTTATTTAATCACAACTTAACCAACCTGATAAGTCGGTTTTATAAAAAAACATTAGAGGCTCATAAATAAGCCTCCTAACATAAAAAGCTCCCTTCTTTAAGAAGAGAGCCTTAGAATACTCTCTTCTCATCTTTCAGACAAAATTGTCCGCAGGAATTGGCACAGTATTCGTTCAGAACCTGTTGCCGAGGTTTCGCAGGGCCTTTCCCTCCACCTCTCTTGATAAGAAGATATCATATATTAATTTTAATTTATTAAAGTGATAATATTCTAAATTCATCCAAAAGTCAATTCGTTTATCGAAACATTTTTTATATTCCTAGTGGAAATCCCGACAGAAATTTATTGACCCTCTGTGAGGCCTCCGTCAGCCTTTCTGGAGGCTGAACCATAGCAATTCTCACATACCCTTCTCCTTGTTTGCCAAAAGCATCACCAGGAACCACGACAATCCCTTCCTCATCAATCAGCTTGAAGGCAAAATCACGGGATTTCCAGCCGGTCGGAATTTTAGCCCACACAAACATCGTTGCCGGAGAATTGGCCACTTGCCATCCGCTATTCCGAAACCCGGATACTAAAGCATCTCGCCGAACTTCATACTGTTTTAGCTGATCCTTCAGGAAAGAATAATCAGAAGTCAATGCAGCAATTGCTGCTTTTTGAATTGGATAGAAAATTCCATAATCGATATGTGATTTAAATGAGGCAAGAAGATTAATAACTTGAGAATTCCCGGCAACATAGCCAATGCGGCAGCCTGCCATATTGAAAGTTTTGGAGAGTGAGTTGAACTCTACTCCGACCTCCTTTGCACCGGGTACAGATAAGAAGCTTATTTGCGGGTTATTATCATAAATCAATTCAGAATAGGCGAAGTCATGTACGACCAAGATGTTATGTATTCTGGCGAACTGAACCACCTCTTCAAAAAAGCTGCGATCTGCCAGTGCGGTGACTGGATTTCCAGGATAGCTCAAGATTATCATCTTCGTCTTTTGTAAAATTTCAAGAGGAATATCATTAAGCTGCGGCAGGAAATTATTTCCCTCCAGCAAAGGCATTGGATAAATAGTTCCGCCTGCAATTGTTACGCTAGCTTCATAGATTGGATAACCTGGATCTGGAACAAGTACATAATCACCAGGATCAATGATTGCAGTAGCAAGATGGGCAAGACCATCCTGAGAGCCCATTAGCTGCAGGACTTCGGTTTCAGCTTCAAGTTCAACCGAATAACGCTGCTGGTAAAAATATTTAACTGCCTCATTAAATTCACTTATTCCCTTTAGCGTGTATCCATATTTCCCTGGATCCAGTGAATACTTTACAAGCTCATCAATGACAAAAGGAGGCGGCGAAAAATCCGGACTCCCTATACTCAGGTCGATCACATCTTTCCCTTTCATTAAGGCAGTCTGCTTACGGTCTACCACTTCCTGAAAAATACTTGAAGTCATTTTTCTAATCTTTTCCGATCCGTAGAGATTCATGGGAATTCCCCTTTACTGTTTATTTCTTTAACGCTGTAAATTGTTAGAACTTTTAAAATATAAATTCGATTATATCAGGGTCCCTTTTTCAATTCTAGTAAAAAATAAAAAAATGAGCTGCTTTAGCAGCTCATTAAGTAACTTCCATATCAAAACAATAGATGTGCGATTGGCGCTACAATGATGAGAGTTAGGATAGTCCTCTGAACCCAGATGACTACCAATTTTCGCAGGCTGATGGGTATTTCTGTCGACATAATGCTTGGAATCAGCGCAGAGAAAAAGATAATAGCTGACACAGAAACAACACCGATGACAAACTTTGTGATCATGGGGGCTTCTGTTACAAGCAAGGCAGGCAGGAACATTTCAGCAATTTCGATTGCGGATGCCTTAGCTGCCAGCATTGGCTCTGGAATCTGGAGGATTAATGTAAATGGGTAGAAAATATAGCCAATAATATCGAACACTGGGGTGAATTCCGCTAATACGAGCCCTAACAATCCTACAGAAAGAATCGACGGCAAAATTCCCATCGTCATAATGAGTCCATCCCGCAAGTTATCCAAAATGTTTTTTCCAAGTGCAGGCGCCTTGTTCGATGCGCTCATAGCACCAGCCCATGCCGTTTTCAAGCGATGTTCCTTCACCGGTTCTTCAGGTACTCCTTTGCCCTCATAATATTCATCACTAACCGTTCGCAAAGGGCGCAACCTCACCGTGATAGCGGTTACAAGAAACGTAACTAAAAGCGTTGTCCAGAAATACGTGTTCCACACTTCCATTAATCCTAAAGTTTTTGCGACAACAATCATAAATGTAACAGAAACAGTCGAGAAACCTGTTGCGATAATGGTGGCTTCTTTTATAGTATACTTACCTTCCTTGAACACGCGATTGGTAATCAGAAGGCCGATTGAATAGCTTCCTACAAAGGAAGCTACGGCATCAATCGCAGCCCTTCCTGGTGTCTTCCATACAGGTCGCATTATAGGCTGCAACAATACACCAAGGAATTCTAGCAGACCGTAGCCTACCAGCATTGCTAAAAATACAGAGCCAATTGGTACGAGGACACCAACCGGTATAACCAACTTTTCATACAGGAATGGTCCCATGTTTGGTTTAAATAGCCATGCTGGCCCAACTTTAGTCAGCAGCATTAACGCTACGACAACGCCAAGTACTTTTAACAAAGAAAAAACGATAGTCGCCGGATTCTTGTTCCACGTTTTTCTGTAAAACGGATAAATGGCCCCCAATAAAATAACAATAAATGCATAATACGGAGCGGCTGCAGAAAAAGTGGTATTGATCCAAGTAACTAAGTGGTCGAGCGGTATTGATGATTTTTCACCAACAGTGATTGGAACAAAAAACATGAAGATGCCAATCGCACTAAATATGAAGAACTTCATCTTACTTACAGTTGATGATGGTATTTCCGGCTGTTTGCCAGGCTTCAATTGTGGGGTGTTCTGCACATGAATTCCTCCTTCGTTTGATTATTCTGATTATTTGTAAAAGAGGAGCATTCTTATGCTCTTCTAGTTACCGAAAGAAAAGTTGTTCTTATTAATACTTTATTCAATGCCATTTGAAATTAGAGTGTACATGGCATAATTTTTTAATAGACCTATTCATTTAAATTCGATTATGGATTGTGAAAACCCTCTAGCTTTTTAACCAATTCTGTGTAATTTTCCCAAAATAAAAAGAGCTGCCAAGGCAGCCCTTCACTATGTCCGTGTAATAATCTTATCAATAATCCCGTACTCCAAAGCTTCCTGGGCACTCATGAAATAATCCCGATCGGTATCCTTTTCGATTTTTTCCACCGGTTGGCCAGTTCTCTCGGATATAATCTGATTCACATGATCACGCAGCTTCAGGATTCTTTTAGCGGATATTTCAATCTCCGTCGCCTGGCCCCTTGCACCTCCCAGAGGCTGGTGTATCATGATTTCACTGTTTGGCAGTGCGAATCTCTTCCCTTTGGTACCGGCAAGCAACAGCATGGCTCCAAATGATGCGGCCATTCCGATACAGATTGTGCTGATATCGGGCTTGATGTATTCCATCGTATCAAAAATCGCAAAGCCCGCTGTGGTTGAACCTCCAGGACTATTAATATAGATGGAGATATCCTTTTCAGGATTATCAGCTTCAAGGAATAAAAGCTGAGCAATAACGCTGTTTGCCACCTGGTCATTGATTTCATCTCCAAGCATGATAATGCGGTCTTTTAAAAGACGGGAATAAATATCGTATGAACGCTCTCCCCGGTTGGATTGTTCGATTACATAAGGAATTGTACTCACTTTGGTCCTCCCTTTCCTGCTTACGCAGCCATTTTGAAAGTAGAGAGAGGTGAACGGGAGTGCAGAGACATTTCCGGTGAACATGGAGCAAGTGACGGGATTTTCTGGATATTCTCAAGCAACACAGTCGGATCCTCAGTCTGAAGCGATTCGCAAAGCAAGTCAGACAATAGCTTTTCTTCTTCCTCGTTCAGTTCCTGATCCACTTCACGCAGGCTTCCTTCCCGCTCGAGCCTTTTCCTGGCACGATAGAGCGCTGCTTTAACGGCCATTTCAGTTGAATCCAGCAGCTCGGCAATCTCGCGTGATTGAAAGCGAAACGCTTCCTTAAGGATAAAGATCACTGCCTGCTTCGGCGTCAATTTAGACAGTACCATCTCGACTGTATCCCTTACGCTCCCATGAGTGAATGATGCAAGATTTTCTGGAATCCCTGTTATCTCCCGGCTTTGCTTCCTGATAGTATCCACCCATTGGTGATAAGCGATTTTTTTCAGTAAAGCCGAGCTGATTTGTGACGGTTCATAATGGCGAATCGCCTTTACCGTTACTTCCTGAACCAGGTCGTCGCCGTCCCAACTGCTCTTCGTAAGAAAACGGCAATACTGCTGCAGACTTTTATAGTGCATCATGATCACGGAATCCTCTGCTCTATTCAAACTCCTGAGTTTATCGATAGACATCCTGTTCACTCCTTTGAACCTCTCTGCCCCTTAAACGGTTTGGGGGAGAAGAAAGATACGGCCTTATAAAAAGATTTTTCTTACGATGATTTCAGTATATGCTGAAGTTTATTGATCCTACCCTTTCATCGAGCGCTTTTGCCTTTTTAGGAAAAAGAACCCTGAAATAAGTAAGAGTACCACAATCCCTCCAAATATATATGCAAACCAACTTTCGCTTTCCTTATTTCCCTCATTAAATTGATTAGGATAAGTATTTTTCAGGTGCTGCTTAACGAAGGCTATAAATTCTGTCTTCGTAATTCCATTCGGATCAAGACCATTGTCGTTAAAAGACCTGATTGAGCTATCTCCCAATGGTCGCACTCTATTTTTTGAAGGTGAATAAGCAAACTCCAAATCATATTGCATATTGTGAATATAATATTCATCTTGCTCCATTTGTACGATACTATATGTTAACCAATATGGATAGCCAATACCGGCAATCTCATATTTTCCTTCAAAAGGTTCCCAAATATTAACAACATTTTTCACTGCACCACTTTGATATACAGGTACAACCCATTCACCAGGAGGTTCAACCGTGATATTCAGTTGCCTGTCTATCACCAACCTATTTACAGGAATGACCCTTCCGATTGTCACTTCCTGGTCACCCTTTGTGAAATTAAACGTATCAGCATTGCTGTCATTAATAATATTAAGGATAAAATCTCTATAATTTTGTTCGGCAAACCTCTCCACTTCAGCTGGAGCACGATTTTCCATATTCCTTTCATCAAAACCCATGAGCACAAGTGAAAATAAAGTTAGTAAACAAAGACCAGTTCTCTTCATGGAAAAGGCTCCTTCGCCAGCTTAGTAGGATTAAATTAACCTTATTTCCCAAATTATACCACGGCGCGACTAGTTTGAAATATATAATAAAAAAGCTTGGGCAACATCCCCCAAGCGAAGTTTAGCTACTAATCCTCTCCCGTTTTCCCACTTTCCCTTTGGTTCGTTTCAAGTCTTGTTATCCACTCTCTCGTAGTGACAATCGGGCTCTCTCCTTAAAAGTCCAGTTAACCAGGAAAATCCCTGTAAAAATCAGCGCCCCACCCGCGTAGACATACCATTCCACTACCTCACCCAGCAGGACCCAGCCGGTAAGCACGCCGAAAAAAGGTGCCAGGAACAGGAAGGCACTTGTTTTGCCTGGGTCACCTTGATTGATCAGATAAAACCAAATCGCAAACTGAACGATTGAAGCCATGACCGCAAGCCATAAAATAATCGATGCCGAAATCGGGGTTATCATCAGCTTCGGGGATTCCAGCGTAAGACCCATCAATAAAAGGATAATGCCTCCAAAGAGCATTTGATAAGCTGTCAGCACCCAGACATTAAAGCGGCTGCCCCATTGTTTGATCAGGATTGTCCCAATGGACCAAAACACAGCAGCCCCCAGACCGAAAAGTGTACCAACTGTCAGCTGCAAGTGAAAACCTAGTGTGATGAACACACCGATAAACCCTACTATCGCGCCAACCCATTGAAGGAACCTGTAACGAATCCCAAGGAATACGGTACCCATCATCACTACCATTAATGGATTGGTAAAGGTTAAAATTGAGGACTCACCTGCCGTGATCGTCCGTAAACTGAGGAAGATACAGCCCATGACGCCTGCTGTTTGCATCAAACCAATGATGAAAATCCTTCCCCAATCAGCCAGCTTATCCGGCTTAATTCTTTTCCTAACAAGTATCGCCATAAGCAAACCGGCTATCGTGAATCTTAAACCAACCAATAACAATGGAGAGACATAATTCAAACCAATCTTTCCGACGGTAAAAGAAGAGCCCATGAGAAATGTAGTAACAACGACAAGCACGATAAACATAAATGGATGAAGATTTGATTTTTCCACAACGGCCCCTCCCTTTTAGAGAAATATATTCTGCTTAAGGGACGCAATTCCCTTTATGATTTTTCTATATAAATAGCTTAGAGATATTATAATTCTCTAAGCTTCAGTGTGTTCAGCTAATTCATAAACAGATTCCTAGGCTTTCGCGCTTAACCTAATCTCATCGCTAGACTTCACGTCAGCAAACCAGCGCAACACCCCGTTGTGATGGCTGATGATTTGCTGGGCTGTTATTTCATTTCCAGGCCATGTGCTATGTAAATCGGAAACCAAAGTAACCTGATACCCCTTGCTGAATGCGCTTCTGATTGTTGTATCCACACAAATTTCAGTTTGGATACCGACGAGATAGAGGTGTTCGATCCCCTTTTCTTTTAACTCCTGGTCTAGGCTTGTTTTTAAAAAGGAGTCAGGTGACGTTTTTTGAACAATTATATCTCCCGCTTCCGGGCTAATTTCTGAATGGATCTCCCAACCATATGTCCCGTTTTCCAAAGGATATCCACCTGATTCATTGTGTTGGATATATACGACTGGCATATTGGCTAAACGTGCCTGTTTAATCAGTGCCTTAATACCTTGCAGCAGCCCTTTACCATTGAAAACTTCTTCTCCTTCAAGGAACATCCCGTTTTGAACATCAATAATCACTAATGCTTTGTTCTCCATTCTTAATCCCCCAGTATTTTCTCCAGCCTCTTTACGGCGTTTTCACTAGCAACACCTTGAAAATGATTCAAAAGGTATTCTCTTGCCTTTTTCTTTTCTATAGCGATGGTTTCGATTTTATTACGGCTTGCCCAAGAATCGTATGTTTCAAAGGCCGTGCTGCTCCAACCATTCTTATCGCCTTCCGAGTTTATTTTTTCCTTGATTCCCGAAATGACAATATCCATCGTTCCCTGCAGTTCCAATAAAGCATTGTCGAACACCTTTTTATGCTCTTTATCCCTTAACCCCGCCTGAGTCCTCAACTCTCTTGTATCAATGAGCCCTTCTTCATTAATGATTCGGTAAAGGCTCAATGCTTCTCTTGATAGAGTGCCTTTTTGATATCGTTCTTCAACTGTTTCATAACTGCCTAGAACCGTCTTAAAATATGGCAGGAAATCACGCGAAATCAGGATGGACTTTTTCTTCATGAATTTCCCATACCCAGCGACACCATCAACAGAGAACCTTGTTCGCCAAATCCATGGATCAAATTCTGTATCTGTATGCCAGGACTCAGGAGCAGTAATGGTATTCAACGCCGGGAAATCAGGTACCAAAGGCGCAAGCGGGAGGAAGCCCACTTCATCAATGACCTGAATCGCTTCTTCATAAGTTTTTATTTTGTAATCCTTCAATTCAGACAGCTCCTTCAAACAATCGTCTACATTGTATTTCGATAACCTGGCACAATTCCCCTTTACCTAAAGAGAAAAACGGTACTTCATCCAGAAGCACCGTTAAAAATTTATTTTGTTTTTTCAACCAGCTCACCATTTTCAATTGTGATCAGCCTATCAGCCATATTCACAAATAATCCGTTTTCAACCACTCCCGGAATCTTATTCAGCTGCAATTCCATCTCCTTAGGCGATTCTATGTGTTTAAAATCGCAGTCGAGAATATAATTTCCGTTGTCTGTGATGAATGGCTGGTTTCCAGTTAGTCTTAATTTCGGTTCACAGCCAAGCTCGGCGATCTTCTTAGTTGTCATATCGGCTCCAAACGTTACAATCTCAACCGGCAGCGGGAATGCTCCCAATTTCTTCGCTCCTTTGGATGAATCTGCTATGACAATGAAGATAGAGGCCGCATTAGCGATGATTTTTTCCCTTAAGAGCGCTCCTCCCCCACCTTTTATCAAGTTCAAATCAGCGTCAAACTCATCCGCTCCATCAATTGCGACATCAATCTGATTCACATCTTTAAAATCCACCAGTGTAATTCCCTGCTCCACAGCTAGCGCGGCAGTTTGCTCCGATGTCGGGATTCCTTTGATGTTAAACCCGTTTCTCACTAACTCGCCTAATTTTGTGATTGTATAATAAGCGGTCGATCCTGTTCCCAGACCAACTACCATTCCATCTTTTATGTACTCAACAGCTTTCTCGCCAACCATTTGTTTTTCATTCATTATGTTCACTCCTAAAAAATATGCTTTCCCATACCGGAGAGACCTATCTATCCTTTGAACCTTTCTAACTCTGATATTCTACCCCAAAAAGTGGCGACAACCTCCTTTTAAACTCAAACTATTGGTACCTAAAACTTTTCTATCTCACCTTTTCCACATCCACAGCGACAATATCCTCGAACTTCATTGACATTGCACTCCCATCTTCAGCTACCATCCGTACTTCCTTCCTGATTGGATCAAGGTAATGGACATGTCCTTTTTCTTCATATGTAAATCCATCATCCCACTTAGTGATTTTTACTGGATATGTAAATTCCATGGCGTAGCAAATCCGATTCTCCATCTCCTGGATTTCGTATTCATCGAGCAACGGCTTCGGCTGCCGAAGCTCATCCCTTGCAAGCTCTCTCAATAATGCACGATGCTCTGGCATAAAATGAGCAGGCATGAATTTCAGTTTTCCTCGGTCTCGTATTCTCATGCTGACCATCCTTTCGGGAGTATTTTCATTTATTATATCCCGAACAAGCGTTCGTAAACAATTTATTTTCACATAAAAAGACCAGCTCTTTGAGCCAGTCTATGCAATCACTTCATGGTATTTAAAATAAGTCGAGAGCTTGGAATCTACATGATCCTTCCACCCGTCTAATGGCACATTCAACCTCTTCAGTATTTTATAGGCATGGACCCATGCGCTCATTTCAGCCGTTATTCGATAAGACCAATCATTCAGCCATTTCTCATAGTCGAGTTCGTCATTGACAAAATCAATACAATGTCCAATCTCGTGAGCAAAGGCATATACATTTTCCAGTGTGGTCGATAATGGAATCGTTATGGACATGTTTGGATTAAAATTGATTTTTTTCTTAGAGTCATAAATCACCTTGCAGTTCAACTTCTCCGCCTCTTCTACTAAAAGTAAAAAAGTGCCGTACGTAACCATACCATTTTCCCCTTTTATCTTTATAGTTTTTCTATCTATTATATCGGTATTTTCTAAAATATATACACTTATTCTAAATATTCTGAAAGAAATCATTTGCAGATAGGACATCTTTTGCCGGCATATCATGATAAAAGGGACCATAACTTGGAGGATGATTTTAAATGAAAATACATGTCGTAAGATCGGGTGACACACTGTGGGGCATTTCACAAGGCTACCAAACTACCATTAACCAGATTATTTTAGCTAATGAAATGGATAATCCCAATGTTCTAGTGGTTGGACAGTCACTTGTGATACCGGAAATCAATCGGGAGTATGTCGTACAGCAGGGTGATAGTTTATGGGGAATTGCCTCTCGCTACGGAGTGACCGTACAGGAGCTGGCACGCTATAACAATATCGCGGACCCTTCGCTGATTTTTGTTGGTCAAATGCTTCAGATGCCTTACTTGAGCCACACCGTTCGATCAGGAGAAACCTTATGGGCAATTGCGCAGCGTTACGGAGTCAGTATTAATCAAATCACAGAAGCTAATGGGATATCGAATCCTTCACTCATTTATCCAGGGCGTGTTTTAAGAATACCAGCGCCTTCAAAGCCAGTAATTGAAGTAAATGCCTATATAACAAGGATGAGTGAATCAGGAAGAAGTGATGTTCTGTCACGGGGACACCATTTTACGTATCTTGCTCCTTTTTCATATAGGATGGGTGAAGATGGGTCACTTCTGAACCTACAGGATTCGAATGTTCTACAAGCTGCGACCATGACCAACACCTCACCATTGTTTACACTCACAAATGAAGCGGATGGCTCGTTCAGTTCGGATCGGGCAGCCGCCATCCTTCGTAATCCAGCCGTTCAGGACACATTGTTGAACAATATCCTCGCTAAAATGAAGGAAAGAGGCTATACCGGCTTGAATATCGATTTTGAATATGTCTATCCAGAAGACCGCGAAAACTATAACAACTTTTTACGAAAAGCTGTTGCCCTCATGCATCCCCAAGGCTATACGGTCTCGACTGCACTGGCTCCAAAACAAAGAGCCGATCAGGAAGGACTGCTTTATGAAGCACACGATTACGAAGCACACGGGGAAATTGTCGATTTTGTAGTGATTATGACATATGAATGGGGCTGGTCCGGCGGCAGGCCATGGGCAATCGCACCGATAAATGAAGTAAGGAAAGTGTTGGACTATGCCGTCACAGCCATTCCGCGCGATAAAATCTTGATGGGTGTCCCTTTATATGGCAGAGACTGGCGCATTCCATGGGTGCAAGGAACCTATGCTCGAACTGTCAGCCCAAAAGGAGCAGTAGAGCTCGCTGCACAACAGGGAGTAAATATCCAATTCCATGATACGTACCAATCACCATTTTTCCGCTACACCGACGCAGACGGCCAGCAGCATGAAGTCTGGTACGAAGATGCAAGGAGCGTTCAGTCCAAGTATGATACTGTAAAAGAGTATGGTTTGCGAGGCGTAAGCTACTGGGTACTCGGACCATCCTTCCCGAAAAACTGGCCAGTGCTGCACAATAACTTTAGGGTGAGGAAGCTATAATAATTAAAAATCCTGCGATTGAGAATTCGCAGGATTTTTAAATGCCATCAAATATAGATCTCGCTAGGAACCTTATTAAATAGAAAAACAGCCGGAACGGAAGAATGATCAATTCCGGAATCCAGAATAAAACATCAAAAACGAAGTCCCAAAAAGTATAGCTGCCTTCCTGTTTCTTTTTCCTTCTCTTTTCTGACCGTTTTTCTACAAACATTTCAGGTTCCTCCCGTAAGATTACTACTTATTGCACTCTTCACAAATTATTTTACCCTGATACTGTATAAATGCTTTGATCTCAGTCATGCCCTTCGCTTCCGGGTACCTCATTTTAACAAAGATCTCTTCATTGGCTTGAATTTCTTTATTGCATACCGAGCACTGTGGCCTGTTTTTGAACATGGCCTTCACCTCGGTTTTAAATACGTTTTTTTAGCATAAAGGTTTCACTATCACCCTTTTTCGTGCCAAACAAGTATTATCCTTTGCAACTGGTATCTTGTTTCATCTGGTATTATATCCGCGACAACTAGTATTATATTTCTTCCAACTAGTATTAAATCCGTGACATTTAAAATTAACTTACTTAACCATTACTCATTTTTTCTTAACATCCAAAAACCTTTCAACCGGTAATAAAACTTCTCCAATCGTTAAATAAAAGGCCACAACCGTTAATATATCTCTCTATCAGCCGAATCAACCTCCTGAAAACCTATAGAATCGTCAAAACCCTGACCAAAATTGTCCAGGGTTTTATCATTTTAATATATATCCTGCCTGATAAACACAGCAAACGAAACAATCAAGGCAGCCAATCCCCATAGAGCCAACACCACAAGCGAAAACCCTAGTGTCATCCCTTCAATCGGCGGCGCCTGGCCAGAAAGGTAGCCTGTCAGATTCAAATTGATCATGAACAGATATTTTGCCGATTCCCAGGATGAAACCATATTGCTGAGGATGGCTCCTGAAATCAGCGCGGCGAGCATGACGCCCATTCCGGCTGGCGTATTCCGTATCAGAACCGAAAGCATGAATGTGATCGTTCCGACAATCAGGGCTACAAACCACACCAGGCTGAACTCCATTAATAAGTACTGCCATTGGGGAATCATCTGGACTGCATTCGTATTGAGTTCATTCCCTTCGACGTTAAATCCAGTTATGACAGGGGCTGACCAGCCTTGATAGCCAAAAATAAGGCCGGATATCAAATAGGACAGCACTCCAAACAACACGACAATGATCGATACTGATAAAATCAGAGAGATGTATTTACTCATCAAGATCTTCCAGCGCTTCACCGGCCTAGTCAGCAATAATTTTACCGTTCCGGCACTTCGTTCTGATGATACAATATCCGCAGCTACCACCATAATCATCAATGGCAAAAACAAATTAATCGAGTGCTCCGCAAATACCCTCGCAAAGCTTGGCGCACCAGGCTCCATCGGATTCACATTGTTATCAAGGTAGTATTGTTGCTGCTGGATGCGAAGCTGCAGCTCACTTTTCCACTCATCTGAAATCCCGCTGCTCGTGATCCTGTTTTGGGTATCGATGATTTGCTGCTGCAGGGTCGTTCGCCAATCAACATCCCCAAACCGCTCAAGCCTTCTTTCAATTTCCCTGTATTGTGAATATGTAAAAAGTGCGACAAGCACAGCGATGATCCCAGCCACGATCAGGATCCTTTTTTTGCGGACAATCTTTAGCATTTCATTCCTAACCAGGTTAATCAATTGACTCACCCCCAGTCAGTTCAAGGAAAAGGTCTTCAAGTGCAGGCAATTTTCTGTTCATTCCATTCACCTTGACTCCCTTTTCCACCAGCATCCGGTTCCACGTAGCTGCTTCGTTTTCTATATAAGGAGTAATCAAAGCTCCATCTGCCTCTTCCAGGACCGTGGTCACTCCACCTAAAATCTCTTTCGCAGTATCATGCGGTTCGGCATGCCAGATGACTTTCTCCTGGAGTGCCAAAAGATTTTCAACATAATCCACTTTTATAACTGAACCTTTCGAAATGATCGCGACCCTATCACACATTAGCTGAATTTCGCTCAGCAAATGGCTTGATACTAGAACAGTCAATCCTTCCTCTTCGGCGAGATAACGGATGAAATTCCGCATCTCCCTTATTCCCATCGGATCCAGCCCATTCGTCGGCTCGTCCAAAATCAGGACCTTTGGTTTTCCCAGCAAAGCCTGGGCAATCCCAAGACGCTGCCGCATTCCAAGAGAATACGTCCTGACAGGATCATGAATACGTTCCTCCAATCGCACAAGGTCCACCACATAATTCATATACGTCCCGTCAACTTCAGGAAGCATCCTCGCAAAGTGCTCGAGATTTTCCCAGCCTGTCAGATAGGAATACAACTCAGGATTTTCAACAATACAGCCCATTTGCGCCATTGCTTTTGTAAAATTCTTCCTGACATTGTAGCCGCCGATTTCGATTGTTCCCGAACTAGGTTTAATTAAACCGACCAGCATCCTGATGGTCGTAGTTTTACCAGCACCGTTCGGACCAAGAAAGCCAAAAACTTCTCCTCTTTTCAATTCAAAGTCGATCCCTTTGATGATTTCTTTTTTGCCAATTGTCTTTCTCAGCCCTTTAACAGAGAGCGTGATCTCACTCATCGTTCTCCCCCCCTTACCATGTAATCAAAGAAGCGACCCGCTCTGCGATCAGCCTGTAGCCTTCAGCATTCGGGTGGAATTTATCTGTGTACAAATAATCGTTCACACTAAGCTGGAATAAGTCAAAAGTCGGCACATAAACGGCCTTCTCATTCTGGTCCAGCAATTTATTCGTATCGTAATTCCAATCACGGACGATTTTCGTTGTCAGCTCAGAATCATTCAAATCAATGAACGGATTATATAGTCCAATATGAAAAATGACAGCTAAGTCATTCATAGTCCTTAACTCTTTTAGAATGGATTCAAGGTTTTTCAAGTAACTTTCCTTCGCCTGAGCTATTTGCTTCTCATCCATTTGCAAGAACGCTTGTCCACTCTGGAACAAATCATTCCCGCCAATTGTAATCAGGATGTAGTCAGCGCTCTGAATCTTCCTCTGGATCTCGGCTTGTTTCAGCTGGTCTAATAGCTGATTCGAACGGTAACCTTTAACCCCGAAGTTATGTATCGTGATTTTCTCTTTTGATTTATCCTCTAGCTCATCAACCAGGTAGCCAATATAGCCTTTTCCTGTATCATCCCCTGTACCACGGGTCAATGAATCTCCAAGAGCAACTACCACCTTGCCGTCTTTTTCCGTGTTATCTTCAACTGGATTTGCCTGCTCGATAGCTCCCGACGCTCCATTGCTAAGAAATTGATTCTGAATCGTCCATACAAGACCAAACAGCATTAATATTAATGAGAGCACTGAAAAAATCAGTGTTAGCTTAACCGAATACTTCTTCACTTGACCACCTCATGTTCCACTAATTGGTAAGTTCTATTTTATAATAATTTCTTCAGGATTAACAATGATAATAATGTGGCGGATGTGCTGAGCAATCGTTTATTTTCCGCTAAAATTTCGTAACTTCCCCTTTAAACGCAAAAAAGCGCGCAGCTTTTATGCTGTTCGCGCTTTTAGATAGCAAATGCATGTTTCCCAATGGTTTTCACAACATCACGAGTGAAGATCCACTGGCTTGTTGCAGTCTCCGGGTTATAGAAGTATAAACAGTCTATGTTATTCTCATTTTCAAGAGCATCTTCAACTGCTTTGATTGCTTCTTCACTTGCCGGTTTATTAATTGCACCGTTTTGGACCGGTTGGAATGCGTTTCTTTGATAAATGACTTCTTTAACCGTATCAGGAAATTGTTCGTGCTCCACTCGGTTCAGTACGACTTCGGCAACGGCAACTTTTCCTTCATAAGGCTCACCTTTTGCTTCCGCATGGACCAGGCGGGCAAGAAGCCTAACTTCTTCTTCCTTAATGAAGCGTTTATCTGTGACAGAAGATTCCTTCGTATCAACATCTACTTTTTTAGTTTTTAATGTTTCAGCATCCTGATTGCTCTTAGTCGTTTCAGCATAAACAGTATATGAACCAATCACTAAAGTAAGTATGGCAACTAACATAATAATTTTTTTCATTGTAAACCTCCTGTTGGTTTATTAGACTAAACAGGCCCTATAATAGGCTAACAGGCTTACAATCATATCACACTAGTGAATCATTGGTTGAAACTTTAACTTATACCAACAAGGGAAAAAACTGTATTTATTATTACGTGATAAGCTTTTATCGTAACCTTTGTTACAAATTTAACATATCAGTTTTTGAATGGTGTCTCCTTTTTCACAGCAAAAATCAAATAGTCAGCGAAAAAAGTGCACTCAAATTTTTAAGTGTATGGATTCTCGCTGTCAGGATAAACAAGTCTGAATGATAATATTCAACATAATCATCAATGATCCTCAGACCTTTCCAAAATCGCTCCACCAACAAAAAGGTGTATTTTTCATCCCACTCAAACATGTTGATTCTCGAAATCTCTTCAGCGAGCGAGTGAAATTTATATTCCTCCACCCAAAGCTTAACCTGGTACAGTTTATCATGATCTAGAATTAAACTAGATTTGTTGTCATAACATTTCTGGACAAACTCCGCAAAACCTTTTATATTCTCTGCCAGCAGGTTGGCTTTTTGCATTTCAAAATTCATTTGAATCAACTCCTTCTATTAAACAAATATGTTTCAAGAAGGATTTTTAAAACTACCCCATTTCATATGGATATTTATGTTAAAATCAACTTAAAGGGGGATTCTTTATAAAGGGCAATTTTCAAACAATAAGAAAACCAAAAGAAGTATCAGGAGAAAGTCAGTAAGAAAAGTGAAAAAGAGCGCTCCCCTTTATTGATCAATATTATTTCTCTAGTTGTAATTATCATTTTATCCTGAACCTTTACATTGACTGGTTATAGACGAAAGGAGAAATGAACATGATGTGGTTAGCATTGTTTTCCCCGTTAATTATTTTGGTTCCCCTTGCTATTTATATGGATCGAAAGAAAGGAACTGGTCACCCGAAGCTTGATTCGGAAAATCACCGAATTGAACAAGACCAGGCCATGCACGACAAGTCTTTTATTTTTCCCGGCGGAGAAGGCCCACCTAACAACCAATAATTTTTTGGCATATAAAAAAGCATCGTGATTGATGCTTTTTTTTAATCTATATATTCAGCCATTTTTTTAAGTAACTCTTCAGAATTCTCAGCGGTTACAAAATCGCCATTTACCATTGCATACGGGGACATTCTGCATTCCTTGCACCTGCTCTGACATTCGAATTCCTTATGCACAATATTTTTGCGGCTTAAGAACTCATTATAGGCAGCATAATTCTCTTCCTGTAAAAACTGCTCCAAATTACGCTGACAGAATTCAACCTTCGCTTTCTTTTTTTTTGAAAAAAGCTTTTGGATTACATTCATTTATGAAACTTCCTTTACTGAAAAAGTCCGCCGTAAAAAGCGGTCCAAAACCATATTGCCAAAAGGAATGAACGCAACTGTAAACGCACTAACTGCCCATAAAAACGACCATCGGACCTTAAATGTCGTATATATAAGCATAAGCACATATAAAACAAATAAAAAACCGTGCAAAGAACCTACGAACCTAACAGCCTCGGGAAAACCAGCCAAATACTTAAGCGGCATCGCAATGAACACAAGCACCAACAACGATCCACCTTCAAGCAAACCCATCAAACGAAAACGACTGATAGCCGTATTTTGCATACTGAACACCTACTTCCTAACCAGGAAATTATAACATTTTTTATGAATGACTAAAAATACTAAATTCTAGCATATACCTACCTATTAAAATATGCTAACTAACAAAGGAGTGTAAAGAAATGATCATCCATGAAAGGGAACACGAATTCGTTATGGTGGCCCAGCACGACCATGCCAAGGTTTCGCATGATGCAGCACAAAATTGGAGAGATGATTATTTTCTCGGAAAAGAGAGGAAAAATTCGGTGGTCCTCGCCGTGCGGGAACACGACCGGTGCTGGATTGAGCCAGACAAAGATCCCTTATGGAATGAACAGACCCAGCAGCCATACTCCTTTATGGATTACCCAGGAAGCCCGAAACTTGCCTTTTACACAAAAGGAATTGACGAGATCGCTCAAATGGATCCATACGCCGGCCTCCTGTGCAGCCTACACTACGCATCATTCCTGAAGGACGCCACAAGCACGATCGGGAAGAATTTTTGGAACGAAGAAAAACAAAGACAGCAGGAGTTGCTCAAGGAATTAGGAATCAAAAAAAACGAGTTGTTGTCCTTCCACTTAAATCTATTAAAATTCTGCGACAACCTATCATTGTATATTTGCCTCAACGATCCAGGAACACCAAAAGCACAGGAGCATTATTTTTACCGAAATGGCTTTCCGCAGAAATTTTCATTTGCTGATAACCAATCCATCCATGCAGAATGGCTTGATCAACATACCGTATCCCTATCGTATACACCCTTCAAGAATAACCTCCAAGTCACACTGCCTTTTAAAGCTGTTGGAAAAAAATTCATCAAAGAAAAAGGCTTGGTTGACGCTTATAGACAAAGCCCTGTTTTGTGGAGAAAAGTTACACTTGAGTGATTACAAATCCGCCTGGGAACCGGATTTTTATATGTATTACAGCAACTAAACTGTTTGTCAGCAGATTTTTAAACAATTGTAATCAAATATCACCAAGATTGAAATCTAACTATGGGATAATGACTACTTCATTATAAGGATGGAATAGGTGTTGTTAAAATGGCAGTAAAAAAGAGAAAAGTGAGATGGGTCAGAGTTTTTGGTGCGCTGCTTATACTTGGGATCTTTATGGTTGGTATGTTTACGATTTTTCAGTACATAGAAGGAACTTATAAAGCAATAAATCAACCATTTAAAAAAGCTGAAGCAGAGCCGTTTCAAGGAGAGAAGGATACTAAAGAGGAAGTGAACGTTCTTTTACTAGGAAGTGACTCACGCGGTGAAAAACAAGCCCGAACGGATACAATCATGGTTGCACATTACAATCCTCAATCTAACAATGTAAAACTTATTTCACTAATGAGGGATATGTATGTCTCCATACCTGGCCATGGGAAGCAAAAATTAAATGCAGCGTATTCCCTGGGTGGAACCGAATTATTGAGACAAACAATAAAAATGAATTTCGGGTTAGACATACATCATTATGCAATCGTTGATTTTAAAGGCTTCGTAAAAGCAGTCGACCTCTTAGTGCCAAACGGCATAAAGGTAGACATACCATATGAAATGTCAGATGGGATTGGAATGACATTGGAAAAAGGAACCCAACAGCTTCATGGCGAAGAGCTCTTAGGATATGTCCGTTTCCGCCAGGACCGTTTAAGCGACTTCGGACGAGTTCAAAGACAGCAAGAAGTAGTTTCAAAATTAAAGGAAGAGTCGGTAAGTCTTAATAGCGTGACCAAGCTTCCTGAACTGTTGGATCTATTACATACTTACGTTGATACAAGTATCGACTCAACCACCCTTTTAGCCATTGGAAAAGACGTATTGACTAATAAGGCCGGAGAAATGCAAACAATACGGATACCGCAGGATGGCAGCTATGTAAATATGCGGCAAGAAGAAATTGGCGAAGTGTTGGAAGTGGATTTTGATCAAAGCAAGGACGACCTTAAGGCTTTTTTAGATAAAGATTAAAAGCAGTTCAGGTTATTACCATCCAGCTAAGAATAATGCCTTGCTCTGTAATGGTAGCAAGGCATTTATTAATAAATTGATCTTTGTATTGCTTTTGGAAATGGTTAAGATATTTTTTTAAAATTATTAACTGAACTACTAAAGATTAAGACCATCGCTTTGTTTATCGCTAATTTAGTTTCAAAACTATTGCTATTATTAGTTGCTAATTAGCTTTATCTACTCCAAAACCAAAAAGAACCCGTAATCCTACATCACCATTACTCAATTTTCTTAATGTCTTTCACTTTGGCTCTTCCTGGCTTCGATCCGCTGATGCTGCCGTCTATCGTTGCTCGGATTTTATCACCAAGTTGGAACTCTTCAAGAGGAACTCCTTCTAGTTCGGTAAAATCAAATATAAATGAATTCATGTCCATCTGCTTTATTTCGTCTTTCATCCACTCATAGTCAAGCTTGTTTAATTCTTCCCCTATTAACAGAGTGTTATTTTTCCGTTCAAGCACATAGCCTTGAACGATTACTTCTGGCTTTTCCTTTTGTGGCTGCTCAGATTCCGTGATGATGTAATTTGCAATCTTTGTAAACTTCAGCCCATCCAGGCTCTCGTCACAATCCTTCCAGCTAATTTCCCGCTTCCCTCCATTTATATACACCATTAAATTGTATTTTATGGCGTTAGGGCGATCACATGATGTAACGAAGTCTTTTTCATCCAAGTAATTTGCGAAGACTAGCATTTTATACAGCTCTTGCTTAACATTTTCAGCCATATGAAGCGGTTCAGTCGTACCGTCTTCTTTTTTGATCTCGACAGTTTTCGTATTTATTTCGTTCTCTAGGTTCTCACCATACTTTAGGTCGATTTCAAACAGATCCTGTTGACTCATGTTGTATTGAATTTGTAAAATCTCTTCCATCCCGTATGGAATCTCTTTACATTCAGTTGCTATGTAGGAGGTATTGGTAGGATTCACTTCTTCAATCAGTTGGCCACAGGTAATCGTTTGAATTCCCCCACTACCATATGCATCACGAGTGGTATCATTCTTCACCTCAAGAGATTCCCCATTGAATTTCAAATCCTTTACAATTGGATCCCCTTCAATCGTGTAGAAAACGATACGTAAATCAGATGGCAGCCCACTCTTCATATCTTCATAGAAACGTTGCATCCTTTCAATCCCATCAATGCTTCCATGAGTATTCAAGACATCAACATCCTCCACACCTTTTACATTAGGTTGAGGGTTTTCTTTACTTGTTGATTGAGATTCTCCATTGGCATTAGGGCTACCATTTTCGTTAACTTCCGTATTACAGGAAGCTAGCAAAAGGATTAAAATAAAATAAAAAAGGAATTTTGACATTCTTTTCATTTGTCCCTCACATCCATTCAATAATTTCACCTATTTTGGATAAAAATCGCATCCTTTTATAAATAGACGAATGTACGGAGAAAACGTCACAATATTGGTTTACAATAATGTAGATTCGTAATCCAATGTCCTACTGAAAAGAATGACATATTCAAACAAAACCGATAAACTCCATGTACCCTAACAAGAATCTTTATACAGATTTTAAGAACGGCGCAAAAACCTGATTAAAATATTCAGTATTTTCTTAATTATGTTAAAATATAGATATCAATTGATCAGGGGGGAAACCATGAAAAAAAATAAGTTAGTTGTTGTAGGAGTAGGCCATGTTGGTTCTTATGTTCTGGCAGATGCCATGAAATTAGGACTTTTTGCGGAAATAGCTGTCATTGATATAGATAAGGATGTTGCTTACGGCGAAGCTCTTGATCAAGAACATGCAACCGCTCTAACATATATGTCAAATACAACAGTCCATGCTGGAGATTATTCCGAATGTATGGATGCAGATGTGATTATCTGTGCTGCTGGTCCCAGCATGATAAAAAGTGATGAAGATGCGATGCCGGACAGGGCACAATTAGCTGTTGTCAATTCTGAGGTAATTCGTGAAGTTATGACAGGAATTACTAAATATACGAAAGATGCAATCATTATTCTAATAACAAATCCGTTAGATACCATGTTGTACATAGCAGAAAATGAATTTGACTATCCGAAGGGGCGCATATTCGGCACCGGAACTATGCTTGATTCTGCAAGACTTCGTAAAATAATTGCTACTAATTATGACATTGATCCAAAAAGTGTAACAGGTTATATGATGGGCGAACACGGGCATACAGCTTTCCCAGTATTAAGCCGCTTAAGTTTGCAAGGATTTGGTGAAAGAGAATTGGACAAAGTTTTTCAAGGAAAAGAACCATTAAGTCGGGACGGTTTGAAAAAACAAGTTGTAAAGGCAGCCTTTGATGTTTTAAATGGAAAAGGGTGGACAAATGCGGGTGTTGCACAAGCTGCTATTACACTAGCAAAGGCGGTTATGCTGGATGAACGCAGTGTTTATCCGGTATCCACAACATTACACGGACAATATGGATATGATAGAGATGTTGCATTAAGTATGCCATGTATCATCGGGAGAAATGGAGTAGAAAAACAATTAGAAATTGCTCTCGACCCCCAAGAACTTGAATGGCTGCATCAATCAGCGGAATATATTAAAGAAACGATGAGAGTTGCAAAGACAGGCAGAAATCAAAATTCTAAAATTCAAGGTTGAAGATTACACTTTAGACGAACAAGATTTGTATTGTTCGTCTTTTTATTTTAATTCGTTTTTTCCTCGGCATGGCAACAATAAAAAAAGAAGCTTCCCTTTAGGTTGCTCACCTTATGAGAAGCTTCAGGTAAAATACATGAAATTAACTAATCAAGAAACATCTCAAGTATATGTGCTCTCTTGGTAAGTTCTGTCCAAAATGCTCTGTAGCCATTTAATGAAGCACAGCTACCTTTCGCTTCTTAAAAGACGAAAGGCACTTCGCATAGCCAACTGTCATTAGCTTAATAAAAACCGCCCAGCATTCTGAGCGGTTACTAATTTATGTATTTGGCGGGATTCGGTGGGAATCGAACCCACCTGACCTTGCACGTAGGTCGAAACCTTTTTTATTTGCCGACAACTGTTTTTCCAGTGACTTGATAATTCTAAATAATTGTCAAAGCAAACTTTCATGGTTAATTGTGTTTGCATGTGATTTATAACATCAATTTGGCACAAAGCATGGCACCAATTTGTTCCACCCAGTTACAATATATCCCTGAGTTGTAGGATCAGATAGTAAGAAATTAATAATATGGCATGAATCTAAAATAAGAAATGAACCTCACTAAGTGTTCTTGTTCAAATCCATAATGAAGGCTTTTACAATAATTCCATCATTCATAGGTTCTAAATCAAGTTCAGGTACTCGTTCAAAACCCATACTTACATAAAGAGCTAATGCCTTTTTCATGAAAGAAGCTGTGTGTAGTCCAATATGTGAGTTATTTTCATCTTTAGAAACTTTAACACAATGTTCGACTAATGCTCCCCCAATTCCTTTGCCACGTGTCCCAGGTTTAACCGCAAGCATACGTATTTCTGGATACTCTTGAACGTTTTTGTTCCAATCATAAGCTTGAATGGATGGTGGAAACAAAACGACACTGCCTACAATTTGACCGTCCAGTTCAGCCGTATATATTTTTGCATTATTTTTTAAATCATTATCGGAAATAAGTGTATTTTTCAATACTTCCCAATGCTCTTTTGAAACAAATTGTCTATACTCTTGATAACTTTCCAATCTTAGATTCCTAACAGTCTCTATTTCTCCGTATTTCATTTCTCTGATTTTCAATCCATCAGCCTCCTTAGTATTTAAACAATGTACTCTTGCGTAAGCTTTAAGGTCTTTTTACATAATGAGGTGTAAACAACTTCACTAAATCTTTTTAGAAGTTGAATCCTGCTTGCTTTTCCTCTTCTATGAATGTTCGCTGTGTTACAATTAAATTCCTTTCTATCTTTATTTAGCCATACTAAAAACCTCCTATGATATGCGGGGAAAACCCAAGCATAAGCATAGGAGGTCATATGGTCTATTATATATACCTTATAGGTTCAATAAAGAATAGCTAGCTACATTACCTTTTTGGCGGAACTGCGTGGGAATCGACCCACCTGACCTGGCACGCAGATCACAAGCTGTTTTGAATTTTGCTGGCACCTGCATTAAAGAGCCTTATCATCAACTGTATTCAAATAAGCTTCAATCTCATCAATCACAGATTTCACACATCCATCTTCAAATGGAGAAATTAAGTTCGCTTCTTTGACAAGCTCTGTGAATGATTGGCTTCCACCCTGCTTACATAGGTGCAGGTAATCTTTCCACGCATCCTCTGTATTTTCCTGCGTACGTTTCCAGAATTGCAACGCACAAATTTGAGCTAGTGTGTAATCGATATAGTAGAAAGGAACTTTGTAAATATGTCCCTGCTGTTGCCAGAAACCACCGTTTTCCAGGAAGTCATTTCCTTCATAATTGCGATGTGGCAGGTATTTCTTCTCGATTTCTCTCCAAGCTTGCTTGCGCTCAGCTGGAGTTGCTTCTGGGTTGGCATACACAAAATGCTGGAATTCATCGACTGCTACACCATAAGGAATGAACAAGACCGCTTCACTTAAATGAGAGAACTTGTACTTATCCGTATCTTCCTCGAAGAAAAGATCCATCCAAGGCCAAGCAAAGAATTCCATACTCATCGAGTGGATTTCGCACGCTTCTAGTGTAGGGAACCCGTACTCAGGTACTTCAAACACACGACTTTCAAATACTTGGAACGCATGTCCTACTTCATGCTTTAATACACGAACATCGCCTTTTGTTCCATTAAAGTTTGCGAAAATGTATGGTGACTTATGTTTACTAATATAGGTGCAGTATCCGCCACCAGCCTTACCTGCTTTACTTAATAGGTCCATTAGGTTGTTTTCTACCATATAAGTGTAAAACTCATTCGTTTCAGGAGACATTTCCTCGTACATTTTCTTCGCTTGATCGACAATCCACTCCGCATCTCCTTTAGGATCAGGATTTCCTGTCTTAAAGCTGAAGCTGTCATCGTAATATTTAAACGTTTCAACACCAATACGTTCCTGCTGCCTTTGTTTTAGCTTCGTAGCTAAAGGAACGATGTACTCCTTCACCTGGTCACGGAACTTTGCTACCATTTCAGCATCATAATCAGTGCGAGAAAGCCGAGCATATGCTAACTCTGTAAAAGAAGAGAATCCTAGCTTCTTAGCAATACTAGTACGTATTTTTACTAGCTTATCGTATAAATCATCTAATTGATCCGCATGCTCAACGAAAAAGTTGTACTTCGCTTCATTGGATTCCTTCCTAATGGTACGGTCAGGGGATTGTTGATAAGGAACTAACTGAGCAAGATTTTTCACATCTCCATCAAACGGGATTTTAGCTGAAGCAAGTAAATCAACATACTCACTAACTAGTTTGTTTTCTTCCTGCATATCTTTCAACACATCAGGAGAGAACGTCTTTAATTGACTGTCAGCTAATAAGAATAGCTGTTTGCCCCACTTTTCTTCTAACTGAGAGCGGAATTTAGAACCTGTAAGTGCCTCGTAATATTTTGTGATCAGACCCTTATAGGCTGGTCCCACTTCATTGAAAAAATCCTTTTCTTTCTTATAGAACTCATCCGTTGTATCAATCGTCTGACGGATTTGGACAATTTGCCTCATGCTTTCAAACTCAGAGCGCAACTCATTGATCTCTTTCATTACTCCGTCCTGAACCTCAAAGGACTCAGCAGATTGGAACCTCTCTAGCAATTGATTAAAGTTCCCCTCCACCTCTTCAATATTTGGTCTTGTATATGGATAATCGTTAAACTGCATGAAAGAATCCTCCTTATGTAGTGAAAAATTTCGTGTAAAGAAACTATTTCGACATAGTGGGACAATCTCCTTTTAACTTCAGAAAAAACTTCGTTATTCGAAATATAAATTTTATTGCGGTTCCAAAGGAGTCTTACCATTCTATACTTATCATCTATAATTAGAAAATCTTAATCTTAATTTTTTTCTAATTAGATTGTTCCTTTACTAATTGAGACCTGTACCCACCCAGTAAAGATATTATCTAGACACAAAAAAAACGCCCAGCTTACTGAGCGGTTACTGAGTAAGGATTCTATTCAATCTTAACCTGTAAATAGTTATTTTAATAAATTACCGGAACCTCCAATAACCATCCAGCATTTCAAAAAAGTGACTTTGATTAGTGTCAATCAGATTCACTAAAAAAGGAGTCTCCCCTTTTTCTTTTAGCACTTTAGCAGCCGGTCCATCTCCAATTGGTGTAAAAAACAATAAATTAGTTCTGTTCAATTTTAAACTTCTGCAACGGGCATTGAGTTCCGTATCGATATACTCTTCTCCTTGTGTAAGGCCAAACAATTTACTCCAAATATCTAGTGTTTTATCCAAATCATCTACCACAAATCCAATACTTTCTAATTTTGGTTGACCAACTATGTGTGACCCTATGACTCCTTGTTCTTCTAATTCCGAATACCTTTCTTCATCTGATTTTTCCCATTGAATAAAAAACGGTAAAGAAATCTTTTTTCCCGCGTATTCAGGGAATAACAATGACCACCTGATTACTTGACCATCAGCACGAACTCTCTCCCCATTTAGCGGCCCATATACTGTAAGTCCTTCTGCCTTGAGTTTTATTGCTAGTTCTTCTATTTGATTTGTTCGGATCGCTACTTTCGCAGGACCTTCCCGATTTTCTTTTGCTAACTGTTTAACGATGTGCGTAATCAATCGATTTTCATCATGCTGTTCAGCTATTGATAGATTATCAATTCCTAAAAATTCAATATAACTTAAGCCAAAATAAGATAGGGTATTATATGTTCCCCAAGACTCATGACGGCCACCCTTAACAACATGAAGTCCTCTTTCTTTTAAGGGTGAAATTCCTTTCTCTGGTTTCTTAAAGAACCAAACAAGGTGGTCAAAGAAAAATTGCATTATTGTACCCCTTTCTAAGAATAAAATAAAACATTAGCAATATTTTATGAATTCCTTCTATTATACTATAAAGAAACAGAGGGACGTACCTTTTGCTTCCAAGTAGAAGAGGTACTTTACCTTTCCAAGTATCCTTAAATCAAGGATCCTTCACACAAAAAAACCGCCCAGCATGCTGAGCGCTTACTAATTTATGTATTTTGGCGGGACCGCCTGGGAATCGAACCCAGCTAACCTGGCACGCAGGTCACAAGCGGTTTTGAAGACTGTCTTCCCTAAATCAACCCAGAAGAACTCATTCATATCAAGTGTTTGAGCTGTATGGTCACTCGGTTTTATTATCAAGAACCACACGGACTCGTTCAGAACCTTACGGAATCATATTACGATATTTGGATATCAACGTCAATTATTTATAAGCTCACTCTCCAATTTCATTGAACGATAATTAATTGTAAAAATTTGCCCATTCTTATCGAACCTTGTTGTATAATTTCTATAATATTGTTGATATGCAAGGGAGGAATACCTATTATGCAAATAGCGTTAGAAGAACGAACGACTGGTCATGCTGCATATACAAATATGGAAAGAGTTATTCAAACTTTAAATGAAATTGACACCTCTGATTTATCCAGCAGAACGTTGCAAATGTTAGGACGTATTAGTTCAACATTTGACTTTCTGAAGGAAGCTCTAGATAAAGCAGACCCGTGGTTAGTCCCAACTAGTACAATGGATAATATTAACAGTCCTATATCTCAAGTCTTAAGTGAAATCACTAATTATAAGAATTATAGAAACGAAGGTCATTTAACTAATGTATTGAGTTACCTTGAAACCTTGTTACTTTACTTCCCTCAAGTATCGGTTACAAAAACTCCAGAAGAAATTGAAGGAGTAAGAAGTTCAGTTATAAAGTTTCGACAGTCAGTTGGTCAACATTTATCAAACCTAGAAAAAGAAGCAACAGAAGTCTCGACAGCATTGAATAAAAACACTGAAAAGTTGAATGACCTGACCACTTCAATTGAAAGTCAAAAAAACAGAATTGATACCATAGTAAACGATTTTCAAGGTCAATTTTTACAAACTCAAACTTCACGAAATGAACTATTCCATACATTTATAAAGGAAAGTGAAGTTGACTTCAATGATACTCTTGAAACTTATGAACATAAGTTCAAACAACAAATAATCGATCAAGCAGATCAATTCAAAGCAATAACTGACGACTTCAGAACAAAAGCTCAAGCTGAACTTGACCAAATAAACGCAATGAACAAAGAAGCAGAAAAAATCATTGGAATTATTAGTATGAATGGTCTTGCTCATGGTTATCAAAAAATTGCCAATAACGAAGGTAAAAAAGCTTTCTGGTGGAATTTTGCTTCGATTGTTTCTATGATTGGAGTAATTATTTTAGGAGTCAAATTCCTTTTATTGCATGAAGGAGCATTTGATTGGACAACTCTTATTAGCAGAATCGTCTTAACTGGTATCGGTTTGACACTTTTCACCTATTGTGCAAAACAAGCAACAAACCATAGAAATGAAGAAAGACGTAATAGAAAAATAGAATTAGAGCTTGCTTCATTAGACCCTTATCTAAAGGACTTAGAACCAGAGAAACAAAAAGAAGTCAAACAAACTCTTGTTAATAAATACTTTGGTGTTGAGCTTTCTAATGCACCTGTACAGCAAGCTCCAGTCCAACAACAGAATATTATTGAGGCAATTACAAACAACCCCCAATTCATTCAATCAATTATAGAGAAATTGTCTCAATCAACTCCGAAACAATATTAAAAATGAATATCAACAGTAATAAAAGGAATAGCTGCTTTCAGCTTCCCTTTTTTTACATATATACACATTGTCTTTTTATACATACATGATCTTGCCATCTTCAAGAGGAACATTACGAATTGGAGCGAGATAAAACATATCGAGATAGTCATTCCAATTTTCCTTTTTGAGACTTGCTATTTTTTCTTTTAGTGTTTTTCTGTTCCATAATTCAACTTCGAGTTTCTGAGCCATTTGATAAGCTGGTTTAGAGAAATTCGAGTTAGTTATAACCATTGCTTTTTGACAATCAAAGTATCCCATAGCTGAATGTATTTGTTGTAGAGCGTCAACTCCAACAAGATTTTTTATTCCATATCGTTTACATTGAACTGCAACTTTTTCATGATTCTTGTCAAATACAATAATGTCAGCTCCAAAGTCCCCACTTTTTTTAGTTACAATTGCTCTGCCAAATTCTAAATTTTTTAGTAGTTCGGCAATGTATTTCTCAAATTCAAAGCCGTCCATATTGTCTATTTCAACCATTTCATGTACTATGATTGTTTGATTATTATAATGAATTTTCAATTTTGCTTTGTATTGATTAACTTCGGATTGCAATGGGTCAAAATGTTCCTTTTTGCTATAATATAAATCGTCAATCGAAGGTTTATTAGGTTTCTTTGGTTCTTCTGGCTTATAGGTATATGTGATAAAAAAGAAAAGAAAACCTATCAGTATTACAAAAACTCCAATTAAAGTAAGGAATATACTTTCCGAATTAACTGTATTTGTTATCCCTAAACCAACAAAAAATAAGCCAACCAAATAACCTAGTAAGTCCTTTCGCAAACTTGGTCTTTGCAATTGACTTTTATACTTTTGAAATTCACTCTGATATTCATGTTCTTTCATAATTGTGATCTGATCAATTTCCCTTTGACAATCACAGTGAGTACAATATGGAACGATCTTAGTCCCCGAGTCGTCAAGTCCTTCCCTAATTATTTCTTTATGTATTAGACACAGGAATCTCTTTGGCATTAGCACCAACCCTTTGAATTACTCTTTTCCTTATTTTACCTCATTTTGAAGTCTAAACGAATATATTTCAGGGAATGTTTGTTTGTCCTGTGGTGAAATTTGTAAGATAATTGAATTAGTATTAAACCAAAAGGAGAAATTGTCATGAAGTCAATTGTTTGAGACCTGGGGACGGTTCTTGCGTCTCATTCCAGAGTCGAAATAACCTATAATAGAGTAAATCCATATGATAAAAAGTCTTATCCACCACAGGTTAATGGTTCAAAATCTATACAAGTACAATCTTCGCAACAGCTTCACAATACGCGTGGTGACAACACATAAGTTTGGGTGAGTTTACTTTACATTAACTATTAAACGCTGCCTTAATTATCGCTATGAGAGGGCTTTAATCTTCTATTTTGATAAGGACCTTCCACTATCAATTTCAAATACAAAAAAACCGCCCAGAATGCTGAGCGGTTACTAATTAATGTATTATGGCGGGACTGCGTGGGAATCGAACCCACCTGACCTGGCACGCAGGTCACAAGCGGTTTTGAAGTTCTATACAGTATGTAATTTCTAGTAAAAAAAGAAGCCTTAAAAGTACTATAGAATAAGGTTTCTGTTATCTAGAGTGTTATGCAATATCATTAAATTTTTAAAATGGGCACCTAACTCGGCACCGAATTACTATATATTTTCATTTTAAATTTCAGCCATCATAAAGGCAGTCTAGATGCATTAGATTCCGAAGGTATTGCTTACTATCACATTGAGTTGCCATAACTAAATAGACTAACTCTTCAAACCCCACTTTGTTCTCCATGATTACTTTCTAAAAACGCACGATTTTTACTATTATGGCTAATTGTTTATAGAGGCGTGAGGAGAAAAAATTGCATAAAAGTTTTGTCAGCAGAAGCACAGGGACGTATCTTATGCTCCTAAAATGAAAAAGGCACTTCATATTTCCAAGTTACACTGGTTTCTTCACACAAAAAAACCGCCAGTATTCTGAGCGGCTACTAATTTATGTATATTGGCGGGATTATGTGGGAATCGAACCCACCTGACCTGAAACGCAGGTTACAAGCGGTTTTGAAGCTTGCCGACACCTGTTTTTCTGGTACCTGATCCACTTTGAAGTACTGAAATATTAATGGTTCTTCTTTTGTACTCCATTTCCAGCAATAAGAGAATCTCCACATTCAGGACAGACATATACACAAGACAATCCACTCTCTACTTCAGATATATGAAACTTTTCGCTTAATTTAATACATATGATTATAACATTACAACATAAATGCTTATTAAACTATACTACCCTTCATTCAATAAAGATCTAAATAAAAAGAGTATAAACCTGGGACATTAATCATATTGCAAAAAAAAGCAAAAAAAATTATTCTAAATATATTGAATATTTACAAAAATCATGATTTAATAATTACAACTGGTTGGGTCACTGAGTCAATAACTACTTTTTCACTATTCACCCTTGTTTTAAGTTGTTTTAAGTGATTTTTTTACTCAAAAGAATGATAACGTTTACATTAAGGGGGGGATCGGACAGTTTCCAAAAGAATTACCATCAATTGAAAAGTTCCATATTAATGTAAAATTAGAGGAGGATAATATGAGGAAAATAACTTTCATCTTTACCCTGATTTTTTCAGCACTTCTAATTACAGGTTGTTCTTCATCTGTAAAAAACTCTGCAACTGAGCCCCCTAAGGTTAGTGCTGATGAAGGATATCCAAAACAAGACATTCGAAATATTGTTCCTTTTAGTCCAGGAGGCACAACCGATACAAATCAAAGAATTATTGAAAAGTTTTGGAAAGATTATTTTCCAAAGAGTATGGTGATTGAGTATAAGCCTGGTGCAGGTGGAGAGGTAGGTTTTGCGGAGTTAGCAAAGGCAAAACCTAATGGTTATACGATGGGTTCTATCAACACACCTCATATTATTTTACAACCCTTGGGAAAACCAACACAATATCAAACAGATCAATTTGAGATTTTGGCTCGTCTTGTACATGACCCTCAAGTTATAGCAGTAAAAGCAGACAGTGAGATTAAAACACTTGATCAGTTTATACAAAAGTTAAAGGATAAGCCTGGGAGTCTTTCTGTTGGATTGACAGGACATCTAACAGGTGATCATTTAACAGCACTAAAGTTTATGAGTGCTGCCGGAGTAAAAGTGACTACTGTTCCACTTCCCGGATCTGCCGATCAAGTATCACAATTACTAGGAGGCCATATTGATGCAATTGTTGGGAATGTCGGGGATGTTACCAAAGATCGGAGTCAGTTCAAAATTTTAGCAATCGGAACAGAAGAAAGGCATGAATGGCTACCAGATGTTCCTACTTTTAAGGAGCAAGGCATCGATATAGTAGCTGCTATTGACCGAGGTTTAGCACTCCCTAAGGGAACCCCAAAAGAATACCAAGAAAAAATATTTAAAGCTTTAGAGCAAATTACTAAGCTACCTGAATATCAGGAAAAGATGAAAAAGGCTGGTTTAGTAGATGGATTTTTATCAGGTGAAGAATGGGCAGAAATTATTAGTCAAGAAAAAGTAGAGGCTGAAAAACTTCTTGAGGAATTTGAGCTTTTAAATAAATAATATCGGGACATGACCTTAACAATTTAATATAACGGATCAATTTTATCTAACAGAGCCTTTAACTAGAGATATGGTACCTCAAGATAAAAGGGATCCGTTAATTTTTTCCTTGAAGTATGAAATTTTATATTCTTAAAAGGGGGGGTTTCAATGGCTTCAGAAATTCTTAATGGATTAACACAAAGCCTGGGTTATCAAAACTTAACGATCATGGCGCTGTGTGTTATAGCTGGAATTATTGTCGGGACGCTTCCTGGTCTGTCAGCAACTATGGGAGTTGCCTTGCTTGTTCCAATAACATTTGGGATGCATCCAGCCACCGGATTATTAGCATTAGGGTCATTATATGTGGGATCCATGTTTGGTGGAGCGAATTCAGCAATACTTATTAATACACCAGGGACACCTGCTGCAGTTGCAACCACTTTTGATGGGTATCCCTTAACTTTAAAAGGAGAAGCAGATAGAGCCTTAATTGCCGCACTCGTAGCCTCTGTTATAGGTGGTATTATTGGTACACTATTTTTAATCTTTTTGGCCTCTCCTCTTGCAAACTTTGCATTAGGCTTTGGACCTGCAGAGAACTTTTGGCTCGCTGTTTTCGGTTTAACTATAATCGGGAGTTTAGCAGGAAAATCCATTACTAAGGGACTTATCGGCGGAGCGTTTGGTCTTTTGCTAGCTTTAATAGGATTGGATCCTGTTTCTGGATACCCTAGATTTACTTTTGGTTTTGATAAATTAATTGAAGGGATTAACCTTCTCCCAGCAATGATAGGCTTCTTTTCAATCCCTCAGGTCCTTAATATGATGGAAAAAAACGATAAATACATTGCCTCCTATACAGAACGGAAAGGAATCTACAAAAAAACGATAATAGAAACACTCAAAAGACCTGTCGTTTTATTAAGAAGTTCATTAATTGGAACCATTATAGGTATATTACCAGGCGCAGGAGGCAATGTTGCCGGATTTGTTGCTTACAATGAATCAAAGCGCTTTTCAAAAACACCGAAGGAATTTGGAAAAGGCCATTTTGATGGTGTCGTTACAAGCGAGTCTGCTAATAGTTCAACAGTTAGTTCCTCTCTTATCCCTTTATTAACATTAGGAATACCAGGCAGCCCTGTGGCAGCCGTTCTTTTAGGGGGATTATTAATTCATGGTTTAACCCCTGGTTCAAAATTATTTACAGAATCCAGTGAAATTGCGTACACCTTCATGATGGGATTGATTGTAGCAAATGTTTTACTCCTAATTTTAGGCCTTATTGGAACAAGGTTTTTTGTAAAGACAATAGCAGTACCCCTTCATTATTTAGCTCCCATTATTGCAGTTTTAGCGGTTATCGGATCATACTCAATTCGAAACAGCATCTTAGATGTTTTTGTAATGTTAGCCTGTGGCATTTTGGGATATTTTTCAATGAAGTTTGATGTGTTACCCGCTCCTATTGTGTTAGGGCTAATCTTAGGTGTTATTGCTGAGAATGGATTTGTCCAAGCAAATCTTGTTGCACAAACGGGTACTAGTCTAGCTACAATTTTTTTCACTAGCCCAATCACTATTACATTAATAATTTTGACAGGGTTATCCATAGTAACTCCTATACTTTTATCCCAACTTGAAAAAAGGACGTTCAAACAAAATAAAAACATCGATATCAAGAAATGAAGGGAAGGTGGTTGTATGCAAAGTGAAAGAAAGAAAGATTTAATTGTTTCAATCATTGTTTTGGCTATTAGTGCTTTATTTTATGTAAATACAAAAACACTTACATCTCCTGCAGATATTTTCCCAAAAGTTGTTATTTTCATTTTTTCATTATTAGGAGTAATACTACTGTTAAAAGTAATTTTTTATAAAAATTATGAGGATATAGACAAAAGTGAGAATGCAGAAGCAATTAGTAATCCCAAAAGAAGATGGATCAGCATTACTGCTTTGATTCTCTACACCATTCTCATACCTATAATAGGTTTTTACGTGACTAGTGCTATTTTTCTAACACTCATAAGCGTCTATTTAAGAGACGAAAAACAAGGGTTATTTGGATATTTGAAGCCCCTGCTTCTTTCGTGTCTTGTGATGGTAATACTTTATGGCACCTTCAACGTCTTTTTAAGGGTACCAGTACCAGCTGGTATTCTTATTTAAGGTTAGCGTAAAATGTATATAACTATGTTGTTAATAGGAATCCTATCCGGTCTTATTACGGGTTTATTATCAATTGGCGGAGGAATTATCTTAGTCTTTACTTTGATGCTAATACTTCCGCTTTTTACAGGTAGAACTCTTCCGATGAGCATGATTGCTAGTTTAGCTATCATGCAAACCTTTTTTTCCACACTCTCGGGCGGATTATATTATATCCAATCAAAACTTGTCGTATGGAATATAGCTTTATTTATGGGCCTTTCTGCCTTTTTAGGTGGAATGATTGGAGTATTTTTGGCATCCTTTTCTTCGGACTTTACATTACGTATTGTTTTCGCTTCCCTTGCTGTTTTAGCTGCGATCATTATGCAGATACCATATAAATCCACTATGATTGAAGACGCTACACCATTTAAATTCACATCTCTATCATCTACACTAACAATCATTGCGGGTTTAGCGATAGGCATTTCTGGTGGATTAGTAGGCATTGCTGCAGGTTTCCTGATTGTGCCTTTATTAATTTTCATTTATAAGCTGCCTATAAAGAAAGCGATCGGTTCTAGTCTTATTATTTGCTTTCTATTGGCAGCTGGAAGTCTAATCAGCAAACTGAGTATTAGTACTATACCTCTTGGTTATGGCTTCACCCTCATTATAGGAGGTACCTTAGGAGCACAATTAGGAGGACGGATAACAAAAGGGTTAAACTCATTAACGTTGAAAAGGATTGCTGCATATTCCATACTTATCATAAGTGTTAAACTATTTTATGATATATTCAATTTGATATTGTAACTTATCCAAGATACACTTACACACCAAAACACGCAAACCTATAACAGGTATTTGCGTGTTTCTGTTTTTTTAATCAAGTATAAGATTAACCTCTTAGATAACTAAAAATGATATTATTAAATACCCACCGGTGAATAGCAGGATTAGATATGTTGTTACTCGAAAAGTCCTTTGGCTGATTCGTGCAAATAAAAATTGTCCGAGAAGTATACCCATAAAAAGAGCAGGAATGGAAAATAGCGAAGAGGTCCAAACCTCTTTACTTGTACCACCAAATAATAATTGCAGGATTAAACTAATGGAATATACAAAAAGATTATATGATAATGGCGTATTCCGAAAGCTTGTTTTTTCCATTATCTCTCCGGAAAAATAAATTAATAAAGGAGGGCCAGGTATTCCTAAGCTGGTCGTCAGAAACCCCGATAATCCGCCAATCAATAGATCACGCTTCTTCGTTTGAATTATTGTGAATTTTAAGATCAGCAATACCGTGAAAATAAGGATAAGTACACCAACAACAATCTTTAAGAACTCAACATTTATATAAAGGTATAAAGGTATTCCTAAGACAACTCCTACACTACTTCCTTTAATTAATCTAATTAACAATGGTTTTTCTATCTCTTTCCTAATTTTAATAATCATAAATATCGAAAGACATAGGGAAAGAATAATATTTATTTGAATGGCTGTATGTACTGGATATATTAAAAATAAAAAAGGTGTACTCACTAGGGAAAAGCCATAGCCAGTGCTTGTTTGTAATAATGAAGACATAAGAACAATCATAAAAAGAAGAATCCAATTCTCCATACTACACCTCCCTCGATTAATGTTTTTCATATTAAGGAATATAATAAAAGGCAAGCTCCTATTTAAAGGGTCTCTTGCCTTTACAGTTAAATCTATAACCTTCTTTTGGGCTGGAATATTAGATTTGGCTTAAGATATTATCCAGATTTGCCCTCGCAACTTTTTTTATATCTGTATATTTATTATTCCCATGTGAGTCTATAGAAACAATCAAAGGTCCAAAATCCTTCACCCTGAATTTCCATATCGCTTCAGGCATAAGGTCCTCCCACCAAACATCTTCGATTTCTTCTACTTGTGTAGTCTCTAAAGCTGCGGAACCTCCAAGGATTGTAAAATAGCAACCTTTAAGATCTACACAAGCTTTACTACCGTCCTCAAGTAATCCTCCTTTACCTATAATTACCTTCATACCATACTCTTTCATTAGTCCTCTAGTGAAACGGTCCATACGATAGCTTGTGGTGGTACCAATACTGACCTTTTCATATGTCCCATCCTCTAACTTTCTAACTCCAGGGGCTGTATGAATACCGATTGACCCATTTAACTGTGGTACAAGATCTATTGGCAAATCAACCTTTTTATCAAAAAGACGAATTAAATTAGCATCTCGTATACCAAAAATTGTGCCATCTAATGTAACAGTATCCCCTGCATATAATTGGTTGATATCTTCATCAGTCAATGGAGCTTTTAAACGATAATGAGCCATAATTCCCCTCCTGCATTATTAATAGACTTATAAAAGATTCTCCAACTTAGATAATATCCCCTAAATTAAACCTTGAAGGATGGTATTCTGGTTTTTATTGGTGTATTTAAAACTCAATCAGAAATTGTGATTAAAACAGGATTAAAATTAGCAATAAGCTTATTGATCCCATTATTATGGATGATATTAGCCCAACAATTAAAGGTTGAAAACCAACTGATTTAATCTTTCTCATATCGGTTCCAAGACCAACACTTGCCATGACCATTAGAATTATAAACTTAGCAACAAAAGTAGTGGGTTCTATAAAACTTGCTGATAAGGGGAATATTGTATTTAACGCAGCTGCACTAGCAAAAAACAGAATAAAGAATGGAAATATCTTACTAATTTTTACTCTTTTCTCGCCTTGATAGGATGTAGTGTTTTTAAGAGTTATATATATTGATAGTAGGACAGCAATTGGTACAAGCATCAATGTTCTAATTAATTTTACAACAACTGATGCATCCCCTGCTTGATTGCTGTAACTATATCCAGCCGCAACCACAGATGAAGTATCGTGAATAGCTGTGCCTGCCCACGCACCAAATTGATTATCCGGCATGGAAAGTAAATGACCCACTACAGGATATACAAGTACTGCTAAAATATTAAAGGCAAAGATTGTATTTACCGCATAGACGATATCTTCATCTTTTGCTTTAATGATAGGTCCCGTTGTTGCAATAGCTGTGGCACCACAAATTCCTGTTCCTAAACTTATCAACAAGGGGATATTCCCTTTTAGCTTAAATAACCTCGCTATTAAATAGGTTAAGAAAATACCTAAAAATACTGCGACTAAAACAATAAAAATAGTATTTAATCCAAGTCGAAAAATATCTAAAAAACTAAAGCTAAAGCCAAGAAGAATAATAGCAAATTTTAACAAATTTTTTAAGGTATAGGAAATCCCAGCAGAAAATACCTCTGGAACACCCAGGAACTGCCTAATCAGGATACCCAGAACTATCGCTATTACAGCTCCCCCTATAAGGGGGTAATCCTTCCCCAATGAATGGGCAATTAGTCCAACAATAATCGTCAGACTAATACCTGGGAGGTTCTTTGACCTAGCCAAGTATAGAACTTTGTTTTGGAAGACTGTGGCATGATTTATTTGAACCTCATTACTCATTTATAAAACCTCCGACAATATAAGCTTACTACCCTCAGACTTCGAATTTGCTTCAACTCACCATACCTTTATTAGGTGGATTTAAGTTTATTTTTATATCTAGTAAGAAATTTCAGGTTCTTCCTGTTGTTTAAAGGTTGCTCTCATTCTTCTCGCTGGCCAGCACATCATATTTACAGCAACAGGGTTACATGTCATATGAGTGTCAGCTACTTCAATGTGAACTGCCAATGCAGTCGTGCTTCCCCCTAGACCCTGAGCGCCTAGACCCAATTTATTGATTAAGATGTACAGCTCTTCTTCTAATTTCCTAACATCAGGATCCGGATTAGGGGAACCTACTTCTCGTGCTGCCGCTTTTTTTGCCAGCGCTGCACATTTATCTGCCGTTCCTCCGAGCCCAATACCCACAATAGTAGGAGGACAAGGGTTTGCACCAGATTCAAATACACATTCTAATATATATTTTTTTATTCCTTCAATACCTGCTGCAGGTGTTAACATTTTAAGATAACTCATATTTTCAGAACCAGATCCTTTAGGAACAATCAGAATTTCTATTTTATCCCCTTCAATAAATTCATAGTGGATAATAGGGACCTGATTTCCGGTAGAGGTACCATGATTTTTTCTTGTTAATGTATTAACAATACTACTCCTTAGGGGATGCTCTAGGGTTGCCCGTTCGGTTCCTCTTCTAATGGCTTTTTCTAACCTTACACCATCAAAGCGGACTTGATTTCCTACTTTTACAAAATACACAGGAATACCAGTATCTTGGCAAATTAACAGCTTTTGATTATCGGCCGTGGAAACGGTCTTTATAAGTGTTGCTAGAATCTCTTTTCCGCTTGCTAGTTCTTCTTTTGAATGGGCTCTTTCCAAGGCCGTTCTAACGTCTGGCGGTAAATCCTTAAGAGATTCAATATAAAGTGTTTTACAGCTTTCCTCTACACTTTTATAAAATTTGTTATCGACTTCCCAAACACTCTTATAATCTGCAGCGTAATCAACAACTGTCATAGAATCCACTCCCAATATTTATTTTGAAGCTACAACCTTATACCCTTCAATTTCCTCTATATTTATACGAGTTTGTTTAGTTTCTTCCACTCTATATTGAGGTTCGCCTTCATCCTTTTTTATAACGTATATATTGCTCAACCATTGTTTATCATTGCTTTCGGGATAGTCTTCTCTATAATGGGAACCTCTGCTTTCCGTTCGTATCAATGCACTGGCTGTGACCATTTTGGCGATTGTTACTAAATTTCGCACATTTAAGAATTCCTGCCATGTAAGATTATATTTTCGTGATCCTTTAACAGAAACTTGATTGATTCGTTTTTCCAATAACCTAAGTTCACTCATGGCCGTCTCCAAGTCTTTCCCATTTCGGACCAAACCCACTTTTTCCCACATTATATTTTTCAAGTCATTTCTAATGTAGAAAGGGTTTTCCCCATCGTCTCTTCTAAATGGTTCTATAAGTTCTTCTATAACTGAAAGAACCTGTATATCAGATACTTTCAAAATAGAACTTGTATTATTAATATAGGCAACTGCTGCATCTCCCGCTCTTGCACCAAAAACAGTTGAGTCACAAACGCCATTTCCGCCTAATCTGTTTGCTCCATGGACGCCACCAGCGTCTTCACCTGCTACAAATAACCCGTCAATATTCGATTCACAATCTGTTGTAACCTTAACTCCGCCCATATGAAAGTGAGCTGCTGGAGAGATTTCTACTGGTTCGACACTTAAATCTCGGCCAACATCTCTACAACGTTCAACCATGCCTGGGAACATTTTTAGAACATTTTCCTTTCCAAGATGAGAGACATCAATAAAAACACCTCCGAGCGGTGTACCGCGTCCTGCCATTATTTCCATATAGGCGGCCCGCGAAACCCGATCGCGTGTCGATCGCTCCATACGTTCTGGGTCATAATTTTTCATGAATCTTTCTCCAAGCGAATTGATTAAATATCCTCCCGCTCCGCGTAAGCCTTCTTCCAAAACACCTCCATTTAATCTTGAATTCTCAGCAAGAAGGCCTGTAGGATGGAACTGCATCATTTCCATGTCAAGAAACTCCGCACCTGCCCGGTAACACATGGCCATTCCATCTCCTGATTTTTCAAGGCTAGGTGTAGCGATCTTGTACATTGTTGCAGCTCCACCAGTACCTACAATGATTGCTTTACAATGAACAACTATAAATTCGCCGGTCCTCATATTTAACATTAAACACCCTGCAACCCTACGTTTTTCTTCATCAAGTAGCAAATCAATTGCCCTTACTTCATCCCAAGTAATTACATTCGGTTTGGCATAAAGCTGATCACGCATTCGCGAAATAATTTCAATTCCTGTCAAATCTCCTTTATGAACCGTTCGGTCAAACGTTTGCCCGGCAAAAGGTTTCTGGTGAACAGTTCCATCTTCGTTTCTATCAAAAAACACGCCCATTTTCGTTTCTAACTCTCTTATCCTTTTAGGTGCATCTTTTACTAGAGTCCAGGCCATCTCTTGATTATTGATTCCACCCCCACCTTTAATCGTGTCCTTAAAGTGTTTTTCAAATGAATCGTCGGGATGGAGAACGACATTATATCCGCCTTGAACCATACGAGTACATCCACTTTTCCCAACTAACCCTTTAGCTGATACGATAATTTTCAAATTCGGATTTTGATTTGCTGCATGATGGGCTGCAAATAAACCCGCACCGCCACTCCCTAAGATAAGCAAATCTACTTCCACATGTTCCATCTAGTTCACCTTCTTTTGATTGAAGTTTATTAAACTTTTATAATGTTAAGAAACAATGAAATAAAACATAAATGCACATAAAACGGCACCAAGAACGGTAAAGGTTGTAAATACACTTCTGTTGTCTTTAACAATCCCAATGTCGATTAATATCACCCTTAATCCATATAAAGCATGGAAAATTAAAGCAAAAATTAAGAATGCATCCAATACAGCGTTTAAGTGCAATGTAGAAAAAATACCGATACCTGGAAGCTTGCCTATCATCGCATAGCCACTATAGATTTTTAAAGGTAAACAAAATAGTAAGATCAATGCTGTAATCCTTTGAACTAACCATGCAATGTATCCGACGAACGGACGTTGTTTAATTTTTACTTCCCGTACATTGTTATTCGTTTGTAAACTACTAACCGCCATGCTCTTACCACCTCTTTTTTATTTTCTTATTAAATTACCACTTTAAACCTATAGCTCTTTTCAATTTTTTCATCTTTATTTTTTGTATTGTAACCATTGGCTTAATTCCTTTGGGACAAACTTCAACACAAGCACCAAACGTACGACAACCAAATGCCCCATCTGTTTCAGTAACCATATCCATTCTCTCAGCTCTTGCACCGTCTCTTTCATCGGCGATTAAATTATAGGCACGATTTAATGCTGCTGGACCAATAAATTCATCTTCCCTCATAGAGACTGAATCACAAGATTGGAAGCACAAACCGCAAGTGATACAATCCTGATTTTCATCGATAAGTTCACGCCGACCTGATGATGGAGGAATAATTGCAAATTCCTCCGTTTCCTCTTTTGGTACAAAATAGGGTTTCACCTTCTCCCAATTTTTAAAGAATTTATCCATATTGACAGCAACATCCTTAATTACTTCCATGTTCCTCATAGGTTGAACTAGTATTCTCTCACCTAAATGTTCAATTTTAGTTCTACATGCGAGACGACCGCGACCGTTAATTACCATTCCGCAAGATCCGCACATTCCCAATCTACATGCACAGCGAAACGAAAGAGAAGAATCCTGGTCTTCCACAATTAAGAATAAGCTATCCAATACCGTCATATTTTTTTTCGCTTCAATTTGAAAGGTTTCATATCTAGGATGTTCATCGTTTTGTGGATCAAAACGCATCACAGTAACTTCAACATTGTTCATACCCGATTACCCTCCATTTTCATCCAATTAGTTAACTCGTTACTTACCAGCATAAATTTAATCATTCTTTTTTTAAAAAAATATACAAGAAAATTTTGTAACTATTTTGGTTAATGGCATAGTGACCCAACCAGTGATATTTTTATTAAAACACCTATTTATCTAAAATTCAATATATTTAGAGTATTTATTTTTTTATTTATTAAAATTTTCAGAATTATAGGTTGATTTTTTGAAAAGTGGTGATAAAATAAGTTATAAATTGGTTGGGTCACCTAACCTATTACACATTTTAAAGAAGGAGTTGAAGAAAATGGGGAACGTTAATCAACCTGTAGCAACAAGCGAAAAAGAACAAAGAGTAGCAGTGCATAAGTTTTTAATCCATCACAAGGGTGATCATGTGGGTGTTGCTACTAGCGATATCCAAAAAGGCGAAACAATTATCGGGGTTTATATGGATGATAACTCTGAAACGGAAGTAGTAGCAAAAGGAGATATCCCATTAGGCCACAAAGTTGCTCTGGTTCAAATGGGGGTTAATGAACCTGTTTTAAAGTATGGAGTTCCAATAGGTGTAACAACAACTGAATGGCAAGTTGGAGATTATGTTCATACTCACAATATTAAAACGGCGAGGTGGTAACAATGGAAAATCAATTATTTGGTTATCGTAGAGAAAATGGAAACGTCGGAGTTCGAAATCATGTAGTCATCTTACCTGTAGACGACATTTCAAATGCAGCTTGTGAAGCTGTAGCAAATAATGTAAAAGGAACTCTAGCCTTACCTCATGCTTATGGAAGACTTCAATACGGGCCAGATCTAGACCTCTTTTTTAGGACTATGATTGGTATTGGTTCAAATCCAAATGTGGCAGCAGTCGTTGTAATAGGCATTGAGGAAAATTGGACAAAGAAAATTGCGGATGGAATTGCAAAAACCGGTAAACCTGTTTCATACTTCTACATTGAGCGTAATGGAGATATCGAAACAGTCCGTAACGCTTCATGGAAAGCAAAAGAATATATACAATGGGCTTCAGAACTTCAACGTGAGCCTATTGGATTACATGAACTCACAGTAAGCATTAAATGTGGAGAATCAGATACGACTACAGGAATGGGATCTTGTCCAACTGTTTCCCAAGCAGTTGACCGATTAATTGATGCTGGTGCCACAGTATTCTTTGGTGAAACCTCCGAACTGACTGGAGGAGAGCATCTCATTGCTGAACGTATGGCTACTCCAGCATTAAAAACTAAATTTATGAATATTTATAATGATTATGTTGGTGAAATTAAATCTAAAGGCGTTGACTTATTAGGCTCACAGCCAACACAAGGAAATATCGCCGGCGGTCTTTCTACAATTGAAGAAAAGGCTTTAGGAAATATTGCAAAAACTGGCACGAAGGAAGTAATTGGGGTTTTGGATCCAGCAGAAGCTCCTGAAGATGGGAATGGTTTATACTTTATGGATACTTCATCGGCAGCTGCGGAATGTATAACCTTAATGGCTGCAGCCGGGGCAGTAGTTCATTTCTTCCCTACCGGCCAAGGAAACATTATTGGCAATCCGATTGAACCTGTTATTAAAATTACAGCAAATCCAATTACAGCAGAAACAATGAGTGAGCATATCGATGTTGATGTCAAAGGGTTGCTTTCTAGAGAAATCTCGTTACCAGAAGCTGGAGACTCTCTCATGGAATGCCTGTATCGTACAGTAAATGGCCGCTTAACATGCGCAGAAGCTCTAGGACATCGTGAATTTGTAATTACTAAACTATATAGAAGTGCCTGATTTTTATATTAATAATTATAGCAATTAGAAACTGAATTTTTATTATGAATCAAGGTCACCTCTCTTTCTTCTGATCTTTGTATACTGCATGTATATAGATCTTATCGGAGAGGTGTCCTTTTTTGTCTAAATTAACCTTAGATGATCTATTGCCTTATTTAAAACGAAAAAACTCAGGCTATCTGTTTCCAGTGATCCTGAGCTTTTTTTGTATCCATTTCTATTTAAATAGTGGTAGAATATTGAGGTTTTGGAAATGAAATATCAAACTTATCTCCAAGCCTTATTAACTCTTCCTGAACATTGGCTGAAATAGGTATACCTTCCGTTATCCTTTTTTCAAATTCCTGATTCCTTCTCTCACCTGGGTAACGTATTTCTTCAATACCTTGTGCTTTTGGAATCTGTTTCATTTCTTTTAATAGTTCATTCATGGAGTAAGTGAATTGTTCAAAAGGCATAAATTTTTCAATATCAATAAGAATAAAAAAATGACCAACATTCGCAGGGCTTTTATTAGTATCTTGATAGATACTATTTACATGTGGTCCAAATGCTGCACCAGTAAGGACACCAGCTAAAACCTCGACTGCTAATGCTAGAGCGGACCCTTTAGCTCCACCAAACGGAAGAACAGCTCCTTTTAACGCCTCACTAGGGTCATTTGTCATTTCTCCGTTTTCATCCATCGCCCATCCGTCTGGAATAGATTCTCCCTGTTTATCAGCTAAAATTATTTTCCCTCTTGCAGCTATACTTGTCGATAGGTCAATAATAACAGGAATGCTGTTCCCTGTAGGAAATCCAAAAGCAATTGGATTGGTCCCATAAAAGGCTTTTCTACCTCCCCACGGAGCAATTCCCGGAGGAGAATTAGTGAATGCCATGGCTGCCAGGTTATGGTCACATGCCATTTGACAATAATAAGAAGCTGTACCAAAATGATTACTATTTTTGATACTAATTCCTACCATCCCACTTTGTTTCGCCATATTTATGCCTTTTTTAATCGCTTGAGAACTTACAGCATGCCCTAATCCATTATCGCCGTCTACAGTTAAAATGGAAGTGCCTCTTTCTTCAAATAAAATATTGGGCTTTGGATTAATACGTTTTTCAATAAGACGTTCCGTATAAATAGCTAATCTGCTTATACCATGACTGTCAACACCTTCTAGATTGGCCCTAATTAGAGCATCTGCCACATTCTGTGCGTTTTCACTATTAACGCCTGCCTTTTCTAAAACCTTTCCAGCGAATACTTTTAGTTCATCTGCATCAATTAGATTCATTGTTTATTTTCCTTTATTTTCAGATTTTGTAATACTGAGTTTTCAACACTATCTAAGTGTTTCGACATACAATCCTGTGCTAAAGAAACGTCTTTTTTCTTAATTGCATTTACAATATCTAGATGCTCACTAACTGATTTAATAGGTCTATCAGGAATTTGAATTACCTGCATACGAGATTCCTCTAGTAAGTCAATTAAATTCTGCATAATATGAATTAAAACTGTATTTTGAGACATGTTTGCAAGTGTTACATGAAACTCATGATCAAGGCGAGCAAGTTCTTCAGAATTATTGTCTATTTTTGCTGCTACCTTTGCTTTTTCAACAATCGCCGTTAGTTTTTCCATTTGTTCTAAAGAAGCATTTTCTATAGCCCAAGCAACAGCATTTACCTCAAGTATTCTACGTATTGCAAATAGGTCTTTGATTTGATCAGTCTTTACAAAAAAGAAAGACGTCATCTTTTTGATCTGCTGCTCTTCAGAAGCAACAAAAATCCCAGTTCCATGTTTAATGGTTAGATAACCATACGCCTCCAAAATTTTATAGGCTTCTCTAACAGTATTTCGACTAACTTTCAATTTGACGGCCATCTCCCTCTCACTTGGGAGTTTCTCATTTACTTTGAATCTTCCGTCCTGAATCATAAGTTTAATATGGTCACTTACTTTTTCTGTAATCCCTTTTCTGTCTAACTGAAAATCTTCCAATTCGATTCCTCCTCAAACTAAACCACACAAAGTGATTTTTGTCCTTTTAGCAATTTCCCGACTTCTTTGGCAACAAGTAGCGAAATACGTATTTGTGATTCAGTTGTAAGACCTGCAATATGTGGTGAAAATATTGCATTTTTAAAATCCAAAAGTTTATTCGATGGATCAACAGGTTCTGACTCTAATACATCAAGGAACACACCGGCAATTTCATGATTCATTAGTGAATCACAAAGAGCCTTTTCATCTATAATTCCTCCTCTAGAAGTGTTAATTAAAAAAGCAGAAGGCTTCATGGATTTCAGTTGTTGAGTAGATATCAAATCTTTTGTTGAGGGGGTTAGAGGAACATGAATAGAAATAAAATCGGAATTAACTAATATCTCATCTAAGGAACTTTTTATACGAACGCCCGTTTCAGCCACAATATGATCATATTCGGTAATAAATGGGTCGTATCCAATTACCTCCATTCCAAAAGCTGTCGCTCTTTTTGCAACTCGATGGGCAATCTCACCTAAACCAATTAATCCAATCGTTTTTTGATACAATTCCTCTCCTGTATGTTTTCTTCTATCCCAGTACCCGTTTTTCACATCTTCATTTGCTTCATGAATAGGTCTCTTTGCACTCAAGATAGCAGCCATAACATATTCTGCTACAGACGTGGCGTTTGCATGCCGAGCCATAACGACATGGATTCCTTTTTCTTTTGCTTTAACTACATCTATATTATCCAATCCAACCCCTAAACGTCCTATAACTTTAAGTTTAGTGCATTCAATCAATAACTCTTGATCAACTTTTGTCTGATTCCTAACAATTATAGCATCAAAGTCTTTTACAATTTCTAATAAGGTTTCCCTCTTTGCCCACAGGTCTTTATCATAATAAACCTCAATACCTTCTTCCTGTAATGTTGTAATACCTTGATCCCATATAACTTCAGTTATAAGTACCTTCATTTTTTACTCCCCCTTTATCATTAAACAATACTGGCCCAGTGAACCAACCAATTAGTTTAATTAAATCATTTTTTTTACAAAAACTCAATAAAACATTCTCATTTTTCTAAAAATTAAACAATTAATAAAATATTGTCATTGACCAAAAGGAAAGTGAGGATATTAATATATCTAGAGATTCATATGCTCTTTTAATTGATTAATATTAATAAATATACCTATCTTCATAAAACTCATTATAATTTCTTCAGCATATTGGATATCCGGGTATCGATCTTTTAAAAACAATCAAAAGTATTTGAACGTTGGTTCTCTGATCTTTTACCGACGCTCGCGCAGCCATTCCAGTCTTTTGCGCGCATTAGGAATTCTAACATGACCATAAGATTCATTCCGTAAGATGAATTTTTTAAGATCCTTTTCGATGAATGTACTCCGTGTTACTGCGTTTTTTCCTTTTCCTCTGTTCAGCCATACAAAAAACCTCCTTTAATATGTAGGGATTACCCAAACATAAGCAAAGGAGGTCACACGGTCTATTTTTTCTACCCCACACTGTCTATGGGGGGAATTATACAATTTCCAATTTATAACCAAATCGCTAAAGAGCTTAATACATCAACGTTTTTGGCGGGACTGCGTGGGAATCGAACCCACCTGACCTGGCACGCAGGTCACAAGCGGTTTTGAAGACCGTGGGGGACACCAGTACCCCATTCAGCCCCATTTTTGAGAACAAGGTCTATTATACTTAGAAGCTGGTTATTTTACAAGAGAGTTACTCAAATTGTCACAAGACTTGTCTTCCGTTGATGGCTGGTACTATAATAAGAAAAGATATTAGAAATGCGTGGGTGAAGGGTTATGTATCAGCTTGAAGGTTGGTTTTTGTTATTTATTTTGTTTTGGGTCGTTGTGTTGGTAGGTTTATTTGCAATCGGCGGATATTTTATGTTCCGCAAGTTTTTGAAAAAGCTGCCGAAGGACGATGGCAAATCAGATATGGACTGGGAAGAGTATTATGTGAATCAAACTCGGCATTTGTGGCCGGATGACCAAAAGGCATTGCTTGAGGATTTGGTGAGTCCAGTTCCTGAATTGTTCAGAGATGTGGCGAGACACAAGATCGCAGGTAAGATTGGTGAGATTGCGCTGAACGAAAAGGCAGACAAGATCACTCAGGAGCTTGTCATTCGGGGCTATATTCTTGCCACACCGAAACGTGACCATAAATTTTTACGAAAGCGGCTTGCTGAAAAGCAAATCAGCACCGCACCATATGAGAGTTTGTTCTAAAACTGCCTTTTGTTAAGGCAGTTTTTTTCATTACTTGCCCACTGACTTTTTCCGCTTTTTAAAAAGCTTGAATACATCGTCATTTGTAGTCAGAATGATGACCTTATCTTTGAACGGCTTCATCAGCTTGATTGCCTTTACCAGATTGTCACCATCATATTGATGGTTCCATTTTAGCAAGTCGATCAGCATCTTTAGATTTTCTTTTCGCGGAGAAGAAGCCAGCTTGACTTTTCTGAGCACAAACCTTTTCACGATTCTCCAGTCACGCACATAGACATTCGTTTTAAGCACGAATATATAATCTGCCTGCCGGAAACTTTCCTCAAGCCAGCTATGATATACTCCCTCGATGATCCATTTTTCCTGCCTTAGCACCCTTGTCAGATTTTCCGCCCTCTTTACAGGAGGGGTTTGCGAACCGAAATACTCGGACTCTTGATCCCAAAAGAAGTTGTCCAATTCATGCTTAGGCAGTCCCAGCATTTTTGAGAGTTTCGCAGCAATGTATGATTTTCCGCTTCCAGGCCCGCCAATTATATGTATTTTCGTCACTGTTTTCCACCCTGTTCTTTATTCTTTATCAAGGTCATTGTCAAATACTGATGGAGCCCGCTCTTCCTTAATCCCTAGATGGGCTTTGATTTTATCCAATTCTTTTAAAATGATTCTTGTGTTCAGCCAAGCCCCTACCGCCGCTAAGAAGGCAACCGCCAGAATGACAGTTAACCAAATATTAATTACTACCAAAATACTCACCCCTCAAGCAATTTTACCACATTCTAACAGGCATTCGAGATAAAAAAATGATAGAATTTCTTAGGGAGGTTACTTTTATGAATGAAGTCTTTTTTTGGATCATCTATTATTTGTTGTTAATGACTATCTTTGTGAGGGCTATTTATAGCGTTATAAAGAAAAAACAGATTCCTCTGGCCATGATTGCGATCCTCATCATTATTTCGGTGCCTATGGTCAGTCTCATGAATAGTATCGGCAGGCCTTTGGAGATGAATGAATTTGAATTTTTAGCGAGGGAATTCAAGCAAGGAGCACTATGGGCTATTTTCACAATTGCTGGGTATCTCTACTTACTTGTTTGGTTCATCCTTTCGTTAAAAAAATAACGAGTTTCAGCATCTGAAACTCGTTCCTCATTTTCTAAACCCTCTCCGTCTAACATAAGCGCCGGACCGCATAGCCTTTGCCTCAAACACATTTCCGACAATCAATAAAACCACTCCAATGGCGATTAAACTAAACATGACCGTTGGCGAAATGGTCGCAATATATCCCATCCCCTTCATGAACATTGGCACAAGGAAAACGGCAAGACCCGCAGTTTTCAGTATAATGGCATAAACCTTCAATGACATCTCGACTCCTCCTAACTGAATCAAGTGGTTTTATCATTGTATTCAAGCAAGCTTGCCACAATTCACAAAAAATTCTAAAATTTTATTTCGGTAAAATAGTATGATTAAGTAGACTACTGTTGGAAGGAAGATGCCTGTGGCTTTTAAGGAGCGGACTGAACCTACTATCTTATCAAAGCTAAGAATCTTAAATAAAAGACTTGAGTTAACAGAGGAGGAAAAAAGGTATCTTTCACACCTCGAAAAGGGATATAAGGGGGAATTACAATTTGATGCCATGACAGAAAAACTGACAAGCAGCTGTTTAATCCTGAACGATTTACTGCTCGAAGTAGAAAAAACAACCTTTCAAATCGATACTCTTATTATATTTGCCGGCACATTATATCTATTTGAAATAAAGACTAACCAGGGAGATTACCTATACAAACAAGAAGCTCTAACCTCAATATCAACCGGAGTATCAATCAAGAATCCCCTCGATCAAATTAACCGCACTAAGCTGCTTTTTAAGAAACTATTGAATCAAATAGGCTACAACTTTAAAATACAAGGTTCAGTCGTTTTTATTAATCCCGAATTCACCCTGTATAACGCACACCCAGACCTCCCATTCATTTTCCCCACCCAGTTAAAACGACTCCTCGATAACCTCAATAACCAGCCGGGAAAAGTATCCAGCAGCCATTACAAACTCGCAACCAAACTCGCCTCCCTCCATCAGATTGAGACATCCTACAATAAACTACCTTCCATTCAATACGACGAACTTAAGAAAGGTATTACGTGTAATGAGTGTGAGTCGTTTTCGGTAGAGGCGGTAGGACAAAAATTATTATGTAAAGAATGTGGACATAGTGAAAAAGTAGAACTTGCTGTCCTTAGGAGTATTAATGAAATTCAATTACTTTTTCCAGATCGGCCAATAACTACACCTGCTATCCAAGAATGGTGCAGTATAATCACTGATGGCAAAAGAATTAGTAGAATACTAGCAAAACATTTCACTTTTTCGGAAACAAAAAAAGGGCGAACCTATACAAGATAAAAAACAATCGTTCTTGCCATACATTTAGGGGCACCTATACTTAGAAATGCTTATATTAAGCTATTTTTTTGGACATAAGGATGAAGATTACTCTCTAAAATGTATAATAATCAATTTTCTTAGACATTTTGAAGATGAGTTCTCTCTGAAATGTCTATTAAAACCACTTTCTTAGACATTTTGAAGATGAGTTCTCTCTGAAATGTCTATTAAAACCACTTTCTTAGACATTTTGAAGATGAATTCTCTCTGAAATGTCTATTAAAACCACTTTCTTAGACATTTTGAAGATGAATTCTCTCTGAAATGTCTATTAAAATCACTTTCTTAGACATTTTGAACATGGGTTCTCTCTGAAATGTCTATTAAAACCACTTTCTTAGACATTTTGAGATTGTCTCCTCTCTAAAATGTCTAAGAAAAACCTTCAATAATCATAAAACCTCAAAAAAATAAGCAACCGGCCCCACCTTCGCCGGTTGCTATGATAGCCACACTTGCTATCCTGCCTAGTATATATTTTAAAAGAGTAAAATAAAGTTCATTGCCTCATTTTGTTAAGACTTTTTTAACTTTTGTTATAGCAGATAGAAGTGGGCACATACCAATAAGAAATTTATGATGACTTTTTTAACCATCGCCAACACTCCTTATATTGTGAGTTCCCTTACATCTATACTTTAACACAGTATTATAAAGCTGTATTAAAAGAAATACGGCTTTTCTGTAAACTTTTTACCGTATTTTCTATTAATATGTAGCTAAGATAGTGTCTACCAGATTCAGCGTTGCAATATAGACACTATATCCTTTATATCCTCTGCCTTTGCTAATCGAATTTCCATCTAGTTTGTCATTCCCCTCGCTTCGTACCAGAAATCATCAATACCAGCGGAATTCTCATCCGACGCTCATATTCTTCCTGGCTGAAGAAGTTTTCCGCTCTTGGCGTGCCTTCTCTAAGGTCATCCACCGCGAAACCGGCTTGCAACAAGAGTTGGAAGTATTCTTCGATTGTCCTGTGATGTTTAATTACTTTTTTTCCGATCCACGGCTCTGACCGTTCACCCTGGTTAAAATAATCATCCACCACCCAATCTGTTCTATTGCCCGAACCTTCTGCACTTTTCGTGGAGGAAGTGAGAACGGGGTGCTGAACGCTGAATATAAACTTCCCGCCAGGCACCAGTGAGTCATGAACCTTTGTGAAAACACTCCTTAAGTCTGCTAAATAATGGAGGGCAAAACGAGAAAGGACAAGATCGTATTGTTCTGGCTGTGGCTGCCATTCTTCCATCGAAGAGTGCAAAACTTTGCCAGTAGTTCTTTCCAGATTTTCGGCTGCAGCTAGAGTCATATTTTTCGAGCCTTCCACTCCAAGATAAGAAGCTCCGCCTTGTTTTAAAAGCTCAGCCCCAATTTCGGCATCACCGCATCCTAGATCCAGAATCCTCTTTCCAGCCACATTCCCAACCATCTCTAGCAAAATCGGCTTTTCAATGAGATTGTTTGGACTTTCCGGGCGGTTTCTCCGCTTCGTATAATTGTTGTAAAATTCTCCTTCGTCATAAACAGAAGCACCTCTGAACTCCATCCTATCCCCTCCACTTTCTAAAGAAAGACAAATCTTTAATATATTACCATAATCAATACAAAAGACAACGAAAAAACGTTGCACTAAGCTTTAATAGGAATAAATATTTCTACTTCCTCCACGTCATTTTCCACTGGATGGTAGGTTTCTAAAATAAAATTCTTCAAAGTATCCCTTGCATAGCCCTCTTCATCAATCCATTGATCCAGCGTTGAATATAAGTTACCCATCTCGGTCCCTTTTCCTCTGATCATTCCGTATGCATGCTGAATATCGAGAAATTCCGCCCCTTCAGGTAAGGTATCCAACTCATCATTGACCAAAAATCCTACATAAAAAGTCCCCTCGGTATGGCTCTCACTCGCTTTAGGCTCATATACTGTAACTTCAGTCCCTTCAAGATTTGACGCCCTCTGTAAAAATTGATGCGCTGCCTTGGGAACTAGCTTGGCAAAATCTTGGTAAAGCCCTCTATGTTTCTCAGCAATCACTTTGAATTCTCTTCTCACAACCTGGCACATTTTTAAGCCTCCTAAAAAAACTCATATAAACCTTCTTCAAAATAACTGAATTCTTCATCCGTAACCCTGTGTCGAGAATAACCTTCATAAAACGAAGCCAGCCATTCTGGATTGTGTCTGAACTTTCGTATGGCCAAAGCCTCATCATAACGGGGATCGCCAAATGTCATTCCAGCTACATCAATGAACATACGGACTTCCCCATCAATCACCAGCACATTATCTGTTGTGCAATCACCATGGATCATCGTTTGTTTTACACGCTTGGGTTTATTCGCTATCAACTGTTCCAATAATTCTAAGCTGCCATCTGCTTGACCTGATTCAGCGTATATGCGAGCTCTTTTCAGCTGGGTTTCTAACCAGTCAGAATCTGCTTTGAAGACATGCTCTTGCTCATGGAGCTGCATAATAAACTGGCCAAAACTTCGGATTAATCTCCGTTTCTCCTGATTTGTCACCGCATTTCTTAATGCAGCAGTCAAAGTAATCCCTTCCTCAAAAGACATCAGCAAATGGCTTGCATGCTCATCTTCAGTGAATCCATAAAACCTGGGAACTGATATTGAACTTTGAAAAGACAAACTCTCAAGGACCTCTGCCTCCATCTTTAGCCACTCTCGATATCTTTCCTTAAAAGCACTTTTCAGGATGTAAGTGTTGTCTTCGGTGACAATCATGCTAACTTCCGAAGTGCAGCCTTGCTCAGGAATTTTTTCAATCTTATTGATCTCGCCAAGAACATCCTTAAAGAAAGCCTGACTATTCCTCATATCTATGTTTCGGTCCCCAATCTCCGCTTCCTTCCGGCAACAATTCAAACAGGGCCCAGATGCTGCAATAATCGTCCCCTGGTCCGAAGGCAGCTTTTGTGTAATGTTTAATGGTTCCATCCTCTTCTTTTAACAAAATAGAAACTCCAGGCCGAAAACCTTCTTTACTTTTAAATCCAAGATCTTCTTTAAAAGTTGTCCCTTTCGTTGAAACGCTTTTGAACGTCCAGCCGCGTTCATTTGAAAAGTCAGATAGTGTTTGGAAATCGTCCGGACTGGTTAAGACAAATGCTGCCTTGTTCTCAAGATGTTCGGTAAACCCGCTGAATCCATCAGCCCACAGAGTACAATAAGAACAGGATTTCCCCATATTATGTATAACAATCAATTCATTTTTTCCTCCAAAAAGCTCACTCAATAAAACATTTTTACCTTTTGTATTCGTTAATTGATAATCTTCAACTACAAATGAAGGAAGCTGTTTTCTTAACGCCGCGAGCTCCTGCTTTAAACTCATTAACTCTTTTTCTTTGCTGGCTATTGCCTGTTCTAATTGATTAATAAAAATCAAATTTGCCAATCTCCTTTCAATCACAAATTAAAATGAGCCTTTATTTGTAAGTCAGCCTTAGCTACGCTTAAATTCATCGCTCAACTCACTCCAGACATCGAATTTATTGCCATCTGGATCGCTAAATACAAAATTCCTGCCAGCATGACCCCTGTTTTCAATCTCACCGACTTTAATTCCTCGTTCTCTAAAATCGGCATGAATGGAAGCAAGTGCCTCCAAACCATCCACCTCGTATGTAAGTATGAACCGTTCCGCACCATTTACATCAAAGAAGTTAGAAGTCTGACCCACTGCCTTAACCAAAAATAGACTAATGTCCGCCAAATTTAAAATAGCTTTTTCATCATCCAGGTAATTTAACTTGGCACCTAATTTTCCCTTATACCATTCTGATGAACTCGCTGGATCCTTTACAGGAATGTAAATCGTACCCACTCGGATTAATTGATTGTTCACAACCTTCACCTCTCTATTAAAAATTCTCTATTTCTCTCTTTACACCTTCCTAGATAACTATTTTTTCCAAAAACAGATGCGATCTGGATAAGTTATTGCTATCCTTCCATATTAAAAATAGAAAAAACCGCAAGAATAAATCCATACGGTTTTAAAATAGCCTCTTAAAAGTCTTTCCTTATGAAATACAAATGCCACCTGACAAAAGAGAAGGCTGCTATGTAATAAGGAACAGAATACCATATTTTCCAGCCAGTATAGTGAATAAATCCCACTTTAACCATCAGCAGCTCGAAAAGGATTGAAATAACTAACCAGCCTGCCATATAAAAAACAAATGCAGAAATCTTTCTTGGCATGAAATTAAGAAATATGATGCCAAAAGACGCTCCAAGTGTTATCTCTATGAAATGCACTCGAATCTGGACTCCGGGACCACCCAATTCGTAAAGATTAAAGTATAGATCTAAAAGGATATCAGTACTTAAGTTGATTAATGCAATTACAGCCCAGGAAGTGTATATTTCTCTATTTGTGAGACGCTTCGGCATAAACCAAATAATTAGAAGGTTAATGAGCAGAGCGAGATATGGCACCCAAAACATTCTGTTTACCACCTTCCCTTAGTCTTTGATAATAGCTGGTTTACGATCAAGCCAATCAATCCATTTATAAAAACCTAATAAACATATTAAGATGATAGGGTCGACGATGGCAGAATACCAAATTTCCCACCATCCATAGTGAAAATAACCCCATGGCGCTGGCAGCATGGCTAAGAGCTCATATATTAAAATTAAAATAACAAAGAAAAATAAGAATGAAATTTTCTTTAATACTCTCTTTTCAAAAGGATATAAATTCAAAAAAATTATATTTACTGGGGGAATCAATACAGTCCTGGGAATCAGGCCCACCCATTCAAATCCCTGTGAAAAATACCAATAACTCTGGTACTTGAATTCCACGATGAAATCAAAGAGCATCTGGAATGCAATCGTGAATGTCCAAATCTGCACAATCTGACTTGGGAGCAGTCTTTTATTAATCTTGAAGGCAATCAGGTTAAAAACCAAAACTGATAATAGAAGTCCGATCATAAGCAAAACCCTTCATTCTTTTTCATTTCCTTTGATTTTCTCTCTCAGGTTCTCCAATTCCTCGATTGAAAGATCTCCAAGTGCCTTGGTTATTTCCTCTTCGATCTTTTTTCTATTCCTCTCCCGATATTGATTCCACCATTCGCGCAATCCTTCGGTATTCTCCAACAAATACTCAATATCAATGACTTCCACTTCATCATCAGAAAGGTAGTTAAGAACAGCGGCTAGCAAGCGATTTAAATTTTCTATTTCATCATTTTTATTATCTTGAATTGATTCTATTTCTTTTATTTCATTATCTTCTGGATTTGCTGCTGACTTACGAGGCAAGATCTCACCTTCTTTTTTATCTTATATATGTATTATCCCCCTTACCTCCATATTTGATTAAATTTCATTCAAGAAGCTTACATTGAGGAGGAACATTCATGTCAGGATATATAAAGGAATCATATTGTTGCATTTTAATGATTTCTAAATTCTCTGGACGAGGAAATAAACAGTCAATAAAAGCAAAAAGACCAAATCAAAAATGATTTGGTCTGCTAGCTCTAATTGGCACGTCTTGTAAATCCCAAATAGCGCGTTCCTTGAAAGTTGAGGTCGCCATGATCTCCTTCAACCAGCTGCCCATATTCCTGGCCATCAACTTGAAGTTCGAGTCTGTCGCCGCTGTCCAATTCAAATGTCACAAAATAAATGCTTCGCGCTCTAGTTTCTCCACCTCCGCGCACACTTGTTCTTTTCGTGACGACCTTTGCATTTGTATTCACGCGAGGTGACTGGTTATTCTTACTCCAGGTCCCAATGCCTTGAATAATAGTAAATATAATTACTCCAAAAACCAAAATAAATACCGCTCCTATAAAAATAGGGCCAATAGAAAACAGAAAATCACCCTGTGTTTCTACCATCATGCATCCTCCCCCTGTATATATCTATTTGTATTTATCTTTACGAATGAGGATGATACAAAGTTTCAAATTCTTCCATTTTCACACTTCAAAAGCTACTGTATCCAAAAGTTCCACATCTATATTGGCAGGATCAGACCATTCATGAAAGGCCTCCAAATGCCATTTAGCCGTTAATCTCTGATATCCGTTAGCTTCAATCCATTGATGCAGCTCGTTATATGCCTGTCTGATTTTATCATTGGCTCCTATATGTCTGGAAACTGCGTACATTTGAGCAGGTATGGTTAGGGCAACCATGTCATCAGGGATTCCTCCAAATTCTGTTACTTCAACACATACCCAATATCCATCTTCCTCGTTAGAGCTATGTTCGACAACAAAAGCTCCATACTGCAAAGCTGGATTCACCACATTCGCAATTTCATCTATTCGTTCGCTTAACCGCTTCGAAGCTTTCGGGATCTCGATGATATACTGGTCACCAGGACACAACACCCGGATCCCCACCAACTTCATTTCCGGTAACTGCTTTACTTCAGGCATAATTGAATCCCCTTTCCTTCTTCACAAACATTAAACTGTCGGTGCCTCTCTAAACTAAACATCCAAATGATAAATATACATTTCTCCCTCTCTTCCCATTGCACGGATGCCCTTATCCACGAAGCCGCCTTTCTTATAGACGGTTTGGGCAATTATATTTGCATGATTCACAGCCAAAATGATTTCATTTACAACTGCAAAATGCTCTTTCACAAATGAGCTCAATAGCCTTATAGATTGTGAAGCAATACCTTTTCCCTGGTACTCAGCATTAATTGAGTAAGCACGTAATAATATTGCATCTTTATTATTACTAAGGTCTTTAACGCCTTCCCAGCCATGGAGTACAAAAAAACCTGCAGGCTGTTTACCATATAAAATGACAATTGGATGCCTGTCTGGCTCTGACTCGCATTTGTGTAGGGCATCTACTGGGAATGCTGTATACCTTTGCTGCTCCACAGACAAACTGTAATTCGACAGCATCACTTTATATTCCGGCTTGTAAAATACCAGAGACACGATTTCTTTTTCAACAATTGACATAATGAACTCTCCTAAAATGAACACCAGTAATTTATGTATTTTTAATCGCAACATTTCTCTCTTTATTCTCTTCATGATCCCATGTAACCTGGATCTCGAACGTTCCCTCCTGAAAAAACAATGGAAACCTTCTTCTGATTGATTCCTGCATAGGAAGGTGATAGGCCTCTTCCATGTTAACCCAAACCGCTCTTCCTTCTGGCCCATTTTTCAGTAGTTCACCTTTAAAATCACTGGTAATATAGTTAAAAATCATATAACGGTCCATGGTGACAGGATTTACATATTCATATAGACCTTTATACTTTAAATTCCAGACTTCCAGACCTGTTTCCTCTTTTACCTCTCTAATCGCACTTTCCACGATACTTTCCGGGAAGTCGACTTTACCGCCTGGAGGAATATACCCTTTGAAATGATCATGCTGCCGGTCGATAAGTAAGACATTGTCTTCATCTTGAATCATGCACACAGTCCAAAGTTTATAGTTGATGTGATTCTTCATCTTTTCTCCTCATTACTTAATTCCTTTTCTAAAACTATCTTCAACTTCCCATGCGAGTCAATGTATGTTTCTATAATGTCAAAGCCGCTTTTGATGTTTAAAATTAACATACTGCGCCATTTATTCAGTGTCTTTGTTTGCACCGCTTCGTATCCTTCTTTTTTCAAATAGCGATGTTGAATATCCATTAACGTGGAGGCTATACCTAAATTGCGATATTCAGGATGTACTCCCCCAAGCCAGCTGTAAAACTTTTCATTAGTGAGTTCATATCCTATTTTGTAACCAATCACTTTGAATTCTGCACATGCACCGGTGAACAGCAGATTTAGTTTATTGTGTATTTTTTCTGTTAAATCATCAGCCGTGCCGAAAATATTTCGGTGCACTTTTAAAAATCCTTCTAAAATATCCTTTTCAGGAATGCAGCAATAATGTTGAAAATCAATTTTCAAGTCATCATCCTCCTAACCAATCACCTTCATTCCCCATTTAGATGATTTCTGCATATACTCTTTAATAGGTTGAAACCCTTTATTTATAAAATAAGGAGAGATTATGTTGCACACTAAACAGAATGCGACGCAAAGTTTGCCGGTTCCTTCACTCTGGGGAATTGACGCGGAAATTGCCGGGAGACCGATTGTCAGAGGGACAATCACTATCAATTCCATCTCAGGGAATACCTTGACTGGAACCGCTAATTTTCGGGGGAATCCCATTCCTATCCAGGGAACCTGGGATGAGAATGCAAAATCTATCCGCTTCGATACACCCTATGCTTCATTTGCAGGACAATTGGCGATTTATGATGACGCAGGGATCAAAGTCCGGCATTTGGTGTTAAACGGCAAGTTCCTGATGAAGCCTCCATCGTTACAAGCGGGCGAAGCAGGAAACTGGATCGCTACTACTAATACAGAGTTGACCGGTCCGCCAATCAACACAGGAGCTATTCCGCCTGTAGGTGTTTTTTTAACATCTGATCTCCTCTATAACAACGGAACAAGAAATAACAGGAGATTTAACTGGTGAATGTGCGATACTAATCTTCAGATAGACAACATCTGAAGATTGCCTGCTAACCTTTTGGACAAACCTCATAATCATGAGGTAAAACAACGAGGAATTGATGGTTTGATAGATATAGTGCAGAAGTATAATGCCAGAAAATAGCTATAGGGATCACGACATATAAAGGTCGATTGCCCATCCACCTGCTATATACCAAGGCTTCTTAAAACCTGACATTAGGGAATGCACTCTGTAACATACTTCAAAAGGCATTACCTTGTCCTCAATTACTATATTTATGAACTATTAGATGCTGCGGAGCATCAGGTAATTGATTTAAGGATGTTCTGATGAACTCGGGATAGAGCTTGATTTTTTCAAGATTGTTGATTGGCACCCACTGATAGACCAACCGCTCACCCTCTTCTCCAAAGAACTCTTCATTGTGGAAATTGAAACTGCCATTTAGAGGAGATACTTGATAGTACAGACCGATTTCATGATAATTTTTATTGTTGTAGTCAAAGAAGTTCTCTGTAAACCAGAGCAGTCTGTCCACCTTTACATCTATTCCTAACTCTTCTTTTACTTCTCTGACAACACTTGATAATGAATCCTCCAGGAGCTCGACCCGTCCTCCTGGCATTGCCCAGTGCTCGTCCTTTGTCTGTTTGTGTATAAGGACATGGTTGTCCACGATCATAACCGCCGCTACGCGATAATTAAACACCGTTTTTTCTATGTAAAACGTCGCATCCATTGTTCGCCCTCCTCATAAACTAGCTAACTTCTCTTTATTCTATTGAATATATAGGAGTCCTTATACCGATACTTTATATTGCTTCAAAAGATTTTTTATTAATGGGTTAAGCTGGTCGGGCAATTCACTCACGCTAAAAAACCGAGCCTCTGTTGTTTCCGTGCCATCTGCTCTGAGTACTCCACCAAGGATTTCTTTTGATACATAGGCAACAGTAACTGGATAAAATTCATCCCCATTTGGCAGTTTGACATGATGCTGTTTACCTGAAAAAACGCCAATCAAATCTAGCTTTCCAATTTCCAGCCCAGTTTCCTCGAATACTTCCCTTCTGCCAGCTTCCTCAGTAGATTCTCCTAACTCAATAAACCCACCCGGAACACCCCACTGGCCATCACGCCGTTTCTGAAGTAAAAACTCCCCCGCTTCATTGATCACTGCCACCGCAACTCCTACCAAGATTAGAGGCTGGTGACCAATATCCTTCCGCAAATCCTCTATGTACCCCATATTCCCTCCGAAAAAGTAAATATTTTCTAGATAAACAGAATTCGACAAATCCAGTCTACTTCCTTCTTTTACCTGAAAGAAAAAAGCGTTTCTTTTATACATTTAGAAACGCTTTCGGTAAAAGAGATATTAACTTTTCTCCTCTGATTTTGTATGCATGCAAATGAGCATTGAGCGATTCAACGTTGTGGGTGTCCAGAATGGTTAATGTAGTTTTGACAAAATTCCAGTTCAAACATCCCGAAAGCCATAGTAGTGACGCCAGACGTTCATGGGCGTCAATTCCAAGAAAATCAAAAGCACCATATCCATCCAATAAAGATTTTGCGACTTCTGATGACATCTCCATAGAGTTAATCCCCTCTGTCCGGGTATACCATTTTATAAGCCAGGCCAAGCCCTCTATACGATCTCCATATCCGATTGATTCAAAGTCTACAATCCCCACAATGTTTCTGTTTTCATCCCATAATACATTCATAGGATTTAAGTCTGATTGTACAATATAGTCCATTCTATTTGTCTTTGCAGTTGCAATATGATTGTTTGCTAGTTCCAGGTAATCCTGTAGTTCACTCTTATCCTGCATTTCAGTAGAATGGATTTTCGCCCCAATCTGGTCAGAAAATTGTTGATATCCAATTAAGTGTGATTTTTTTGGAAAAACAGCACTCTTATATGTAGCGGAAATGTCATGAAACCTCCTGGCCATATATCCGAATTTCCAGGCCATATCCTTATCACTATGAGTAAGATGCTGACCTTCTATCCATTCAAACATGATAAAGCGGTAGTGTTCCCCTTCCCGGCTGACAATGGTGTATGGCTCGCCATTTAAAGCCGGTACATTTCTCATGAAGGGAACATCATGATCGAGCAGGAAACGGCAAAACTTTGTTTGTTCAGTTAAAATTTCATCCGTTATTTCTCCAAAGACATTGTTCGGAGACCTGTTTTCTTTCAAGAATCTCGCCGAATATGTTTTACCATCTGCCTCGATTTTATAATGCAAATCCGTACTCCAGCTAGAAAGTTCTTGTTTTATTGTAATTGATTTCTGTCCAACCCCGTAAGCCTTCAAAGCTCTTTTAATCGATTGATAAGACACTATTATTGCCCCTTTATGTGTTTCTCAACATCAATATTCAAATCCTGCAAGTGTGAATTATGCCTCTTACAGGTAATTTTCCTCCATTACAAAGATTAAATTAGCACTGCCTTAAAAAAGCAGTGCTAATTTCATTTTTTCTTTGTCATTTCTATCACTCCGCCACAATGGGAAATAGGCAGAAATTCCAGTTTACAGTACCCCTCCAACACAGAACGTATCTCATCAAAAACAAAATAAAATTCATCATCATCCCAAAATTCTTTGCTTTCATTTTTACAAGTTTCGAGCTCCTGCCTGGTTTGAAAGGCGATGTCCCCAATAAGGATCTTGCCGCCCTCTGTAAGCAGTGGCAGTAATCCCTTTATAAAAAATACTTTATCTTCGTCGTTAAGATGGTGTAATGTGTAGGTGCTTACAATGTAATCATACTTTTTCATCTTTAATTCTTTGGGCATGCCATTGGCAATATCCCATTCTATTAAATTGGCATTTGGCATTTTATGCTGAGCCAATTGAATCATTCTCTGTGAAAAATCAATTCCATCAATATTATGCCCATTTTCGTACAGCCTGGCGGACAGAACTCCTGTACCAAAACCAATATCCAAAACTCTTGAATTTTCTCTTTGCATCACTTCATTAAAAATACTATTCAAGATTGCCCTATAGCCAGCAAATGGATATACTCCATTTTCTTCACTAACCTATACTGTTTCGTCATAGCCATCTGCCCACAAATTAAACCCTTGTTTATTCAACATGAATGCTCCTCCAATTATTCAAGAACATCGAGCACTCCATCTTAATCTAGACCACGATGTTCTCTATTATTTTTCTTATGACCTTTCCAGCCTGTTCCATAACAAACGCCACCTTTCATAAAGTTCATTCATTGATAATATTCAAGTACTTCTTGTTCGAATTCCGAGATGGTCTTTCCCGTAAGTTGTTCCAAAGCTGTATAAAACCCTTCAGTTTCCTGCATCTTATCCATCAATTCCACGACAATATTTTCACCATATACCTGAATCAAGTAATTCACCGTAAAGTAACTTTGCATATATGGATCTGCAGTTTCAATCCTGCGAGCTTTCTTCCAATCATCTCCCCAACTGATGCTCTCTAGAGGCAGGATCTCGTATTGATTTATATCAAAAAGGACCTCTGTCTGATCATACGCAACATATTCTGCAATCCCTTCAATGAACCATGATGGAAACGAATCACCATATATTTCCGCCTCATCTTTTTTTCTAAAGGTAGCGTAATGTGCGTATTCATGCAAAATCATTCTTTGAAAAAAATAAAGCGGTGTTTCAAGCTCTTCTAAAATACTTTCTACATCTTCAGGAAGGACATGGACTCCTGCCACTTTATCAAAATGAGAATAGAAGCCTGATACACCATCTATATTAGAAAGCTTGTCCAAGTTATCTCTATCCATAAAAATCAAATCAAAAGGTTTCTGTTCATATCGACCAAGAATTTTACTTGAGACTTCCTCTCCCCATTCCAGCGTCTCAACTGTCAATGGAATCAACTTTTCATTCTCTTCCTGAAAGTAAATTGATACATGTTCATACCCGTGTTTCATACTTTCAGCTTTAAGTTTCTTCTCTAACTCACTGTCATAATTAAAAGTGAAAACAGATTTGGCTGTCGTAAGAAAGGTGGCATTCTCTCCTGTCCTTGTATTCAATTCCTTTTGGAACGCCTTGATGAGGCCGAAAATACTGATTAAAAATATGATTAGTATGATGATGAAAATCGTTACCCACAGTCTTACACTCGGTCTACTCATTCTTCTCTCTTTTCGTCAGCTCCTCAAGCAAAGAAATCATTTTTTCGTTTTGTTCAATCATTTTCTCATTTTGCTGCCTGAACTTTGTGTAATCAAACATGAATGTCAATAAAACGATGGTTATTATAATCGTCACTTCATTACTCCCTCCTCATCAGCCAGCTAATTGCCTCGTTTAAATCACTTGCAAAAAAATCCAGCTGTATTTCTCCCCATCGGCCAAAATACTGCTTATTTATGTATTTATCATAAGCTTCCTGGCCGCTGCCCGTTTTTACCAAAATCTTCAAGCAGCCAACTTCATTACCAGCCAGCATATCCGTCCACCGATCTCCAATTACAACACACTGTCTCAAATCAAGTTCATTTTCTTCCGCAGCCTTTTCCAACAAGCCTGCAGAGGGTTTCCTGCACGAGCAGCCTCCATCATGGCGATGAGGACAAATGTATGCCTTATCGAAACCAAATGATTTCAACTCAGTCTCAAACTGGCCAACGGCAGCTTCTCCATTCGCAATCCCTGGCTGGTTTGTAAACGAATAGACTAATATATTGTTGTCCTTTAATAGCTTGATTGATTCCTGGACACCAGGGTATAACTCAAAATCCCCCGGATAAATAACTTTATCACTTCCACCGAGAGTCCCATCCCTGTCGATAAAAACAGCCTGGATATTTAACACTTTAACTTCCCCCTCTCTCCAACTGGATTTTGCTCAAGCTATTAAAATTTCAGGCCTTCCACAACGCTATTCTTATGCTCCTGGCTAAGATCATGAGCTTTTTTGTATAGCGGATTATTCTTTCCATCATTCAATTCTCCGACAAACCTAATTTCAACTTTTCCTTTATAATGGTTCCATTTTTGATTCAAATCATTTATGTACTGCTTAACGGGTCCTTGGTACGTTTTCAAATCAATAGAAAAACTTGAAGTCCAGACTTTTTGATCAGTTATAATTATCGCTTTCTTAAATTTCTTCTTTTTCATCAGCTTTAAAGCATCGAGGATCGCTAGCAATTCACACACAATTGTTTTTCGAGTATCAAATTTCCTCACTGTTGAATAACCGGCCGCTGCTTCTCTGTTCGTGACGAGCACGACTCCGGTACCTGCCGTGGCATTATTGAAATTATAGGAGCCATCGACAATCATGATTGGTACATCAGCGGGAACTTTCTCGACTAACGGCATTAGCATGTTTTTCAAAACCGGCTCTACGACCTGCTTTTCTCCTTTACGGGAAAACTCGAGAATATCCTGGACATGGTAAAAATGCTTCTCACCTACCCGTTGAAATGGGAGCCCATTTTTCTTCAAGTTCGTCAATCGGTCCTTTTGAATTCTTAAGGTTGATAGAATGATATCCTCAGTTACATACTCTTTCAGCGATCGGCCTCTTTTGTCACGAAACTCCCTTTCTAAACGGTCCTGAGAAGGTGTGTATGTTCTTAGCCATTCTTTCACTTCACCTTCTAAGAATCTGTATTCGTTGCCAATCAAATAATGAGGCATTCCTTCATTCAAATATACTGTCAATTGGGATTTTGTTAATTTGACTTTTTTTATTAACTCTCCCCTTAAAAGTAACTTTACCGGGGCCTTTTTTAACGTGATTGTTGTCATCTGGCACCTGCATTCTATTTTGATGATCTACTATTCCCATCATATCATTCCATAAAATACATTTATATCCATAATTTTCAATATAGTACGAATTAACTAGAAAAATCCCCTCGCCAAATAGCAAGGGGATTCAGATTAATCTATATTCGTTTTTTCAGAGCCAATATTCAACTCATTATGAAGCTTTTTAAACTGCAAATACATTGCCACTCGCCATGGAACAATCATTCCAAATGCAAGAATCCAGAACATGCCGCTTAGCTCTCCGACATCGATTGAGCTGCTCAGCACCAGTTTTGCTATTACACGTACGATCAACAGACCGATTAAAATGAACACAAACGCCTTGGACCTCTTGAGAAAGATTTCTTGATCTCTGACTTCGAATTCCGAGGTCTTTATGAGCAGGATTGAGAATAGCATTCCTACTGTGAGTGCCTCTATGATTTGTAAAAAGTGCACCCGGAACATTGGAAAGATGAACATGAGCGCACCGGTGCTCATGAAAATTGGCGGTAAGATAATTTTCTTGGCAGAAGCTGGTTTTTTGGCAGCCTTCATCCTCATGAATGTTACAAAGATGGCCATTCCAATTGCCCCAACTGTTGACGCCAGAACATAATTCATTCTATATTTCATCCCTTATTTATAGTTTTCCACATTATTATAATGAAAATAAGCCATTTAAGATAGGCTTAAATGGCTGTTTTTTATCTTAATACTCTTGATACAGAATCGACTACCTGTGAATCATCGAATGGCTTTACGATAAAATCCTTCGCTCCGGCCTCGATTGCATCAACCACCATTTTCTGCTGGCCCATTGCTGAGCACATGATGATTTTTGCATCCTTGAAATCCTTTTTGATTTCTTTTACGGCATCCAATCCGCTCATTTCTGGCATCGTGATATCCATTGTCACAAGATCGGGCTTCAGTTCGCGATACAGCGCGACTGCTTCACGTCCATTTTCAGCTTCCCCTACTATTTCGTGATTCGCTTTCTTCAGAATATTGGTTAAGGTGATTCTCATAAATTTTGCGTCGTCAACTATCAAAATTCTGGCCATCGCTGTATCCTCCCCGACAATCACAACAATATATTAATCTGTTAAATTTACCCTTAATTACTATATAACTATATTTAACCATTATTTTCAATGTAAAGACACCGACAAAATTCTCACCTGGAAAAAATACCTTATGAAAATAATGCTATATATGGTCATAAAGCCCCTAAAGAATTCGAAGTTTATATCGTTTTAAAGCCTCTTTTCATAAATTTCGCTGCTAGTTCTCAAAGACATCCTTCAAAGAAAAGAGACCTAAAACCCTTTTAAAAGCTCAGCTTACTTGCATTCAGTTGTGCCTTTGTTAAAATCCTGTAAAATCGCCAAAAAACATTGATAGAATCGAAATCAGCTTCGTCATCCAGTCGAAGAACAACATGATTCCGACTAGTATCATGATATAGCCGCCGATTTTAACAATTTTCACATTATGCTTGCGGATCCACTGCATTTTTCCGATAAAGAATGAAAGAATGAAAAACGGAATCGCAAAACCAAGTGTATATGCGATCATATAAAGCATTCCTGAACCAGGGTTTGAGCTCGCAAGCAGGATGACCGATGCGAGGATTGGACCAGTACATGGTGTCCAGCCAGCCGCAAAGGCCATGCCAATCAACGACGATCCAAAATAACCTGATGGACGGTTCTTGAATTCTATTTTCCTGTCTTTCATCAAAAACTCAGGCTTAAAGAAGCCAATCACCATCAACCCGAAGGCCACAATAAAGATTGCACCCAGCTGACGGATGAGATCCTGGTACTGCATGAAAAATTGGCCTACGAAAGAGGTCCCAAAACCAATTGCAATGAAAATCACCGAAAAGCCCAGCAAGAAAAACAGTGTATGGAGCAGACTGCGCTTTTGGAGCATTGCATTTTCGCTTTTTAGTTCTCCGACAGACATCCCTGTAATATAAGATAAAAATGCCGGATAAAGCGGCAAGCAGCACGGAGAAATAAAGCTAAGGAATCCCGCTCCCATAGCAATGAATATATTTATATCTGTCATAATTCCATCTCCAGTCCATATACGATATTCCCATTCTAACAAAACCATTTACTATTATTATAGTTTAACTGTGAACAATTTATTAATTTCTATAAAAAAGGTGTTTAACTTTTTAAAAACTGGGTAATTAACTATGGTGTATAATTTTTACAGGAAAATATTTTACAAATGTTTCTTTTGAAATTTGGCAGTAAATGCTATATACTAATATAGCACTTGTAATAATTTCTATATTTATAACGATTTTACATAAATATATTGATATACTGCCGAGAGATAAAACAAGAAAGGATTTTCACATTGTCTAAAGAGCAACTGATTACCCTCATTGAAAAGAAACGAGAAGAGCTGATACAAATCGCTTCCAAGAACGGCCTGAATTCTACAATTGCCATCCACTATAGCCAGGAACTTGATGAACTATTAAATGAATATAACCGCGTCTACATAAAAAAGATAGCAGCCCATTAAAAACAGCTAAACGCCATAAGCGTTATAGCTGTTTTTTAATGGACTAGAAAGTATAAATTTTCACTTCGTGAATTGTCCAGCTCCAGCGCCTAATCCCTCGAGTCGCTTGTCTAGTGTCGCCTCCTAGAAACTCCGAAACTTCAACTCCGCCGGCAGAAGCAAAAAGCGCTTCTTTGTCGGAGTCTCCAGTTTCTACGTTTCTGGACAGTCGGCTAAACTTTTCGGTTTCGGTCCTGTCAATGAAGTCAAAGAACGACTTCACTGTCAGGTCCTCCGAGGCACAGGACGTGATAGACCCGACAGCCAAAGGACGTGGCGTTCTTGTCGGGCAGCGCTTGTCGGGCCTTACCAAGGCGCTTCCGCTTTTCTTTTTATCCAACAACATCTTCCAATCGTTCTACTGAACCATTCTGCAGGAGATACATCTTATGGTAAAGTCCCTGTTGTGAAAGCAGTTCCTGATGTGTTCCGCGTTCAACTATTTCTCCATGATGGAGAACGATGATCTGGTCTGCATCTTGGATGGTCGACAGCCTATGGGCAATGGCAATCGTTGTCCTGCCTTTGCGCATCCTGGCGAGTGCAGTCTGGATAGCCTCTTCGGTTTCCGTATCAATATTTGCAGTCGCTTCATCCAGCACAAGGATTTTCGGATTTGCTGCAATCGTCCTCGCAAATGCAATCAGCTGCCTCTGTCCGCTTGAAAAAGTGGAGCCTCGCTCTGTTACTTTTTGAGAATATCCATCTTCAAGCTTTTCAATGAAGGAATCTGCCTGGACAAATTCAGCTGCCCTCTTAATATCTTTTTCCGTCAAGGCGCTATTGTGCAGCTTGATATTATCGCCGACTGTTCCGTAGAACAAAAATGGATCCTGAAGTACCAGCCCCATTTTATCACGCAGCTCTTTTACCGGGTAATTTTTTATCGAATGATCATCTATCAAAATGTCGCCGCGCTTGAACTCATAAAAGCGCATCAAAAGGTTGATGATAGAACTCTTTCCGCTTCCGGTGTGGCCGACAAAAGCAAGAGTTTCTCCGGGTTTCACTGTGAAACTGATATTTTTCAATACATCTCTTTTGCCATCATAGGAGAAACTAACATCCTTGAATTCTATTTTTCCTTCATTGATTCTATCAGCCTCTGTTCCAGTCTGTGCCGGAGCAAGCTCAGCTTCATCAAGCAGTTTGAAAACACGTGATGCAGCGACAATCGCCTGCTGGTACATGGAAAGTCGCATCATCATATTGTTCACAGGCTCGAAAAAACGATCCAGGTAATTGATGAATGCATATAGCACACCAATCTCAATTGGACTATCAAAAGAACTAATCCCAAAAAAGCTGAGGACGATGATTAACGCTAAAATATAGACCAGATCAACGGCCGGTCGTAACAGGAGCCCATCTGCCTTGATGTTTTTCATGCCTGCCTCAAAGTGCTTGTCGTTGATTTCGCCGAATTCCCTCTTCAGCCTTTCTTCCTGTCGGAACATCTGGATAATCGACATACCCTGGAGTGATTCACTGAGCTTCGCATTCAGTTGGCTCAGGCGTTCACGCATATCCTGGTAAAACCTTGAGCTTAGCTTTCGGTACAAGCTCATGATGAACACAATGAACGGTAAAATAAGCATCGTGAATAAAGCCAGTTTCACATTCAGGATGAACATTGCGACAAAGATTCCGAACAGCAAGAAGCCGCTTTGGATAAAAGTCGCAATCACGCTGACGAACATATCTTTGATTGCCTCGGTATCATTTGTCACTCTCGATACAAGTGAGCCGGCAGGCGTTTTATCAAAATATTTCAATCCAAGCTGCTGCACCTTTGTAAAGACATCAATCCTCATTTGCTGGATGATTTTCAGCGCAATTTCCTGGAACTTCAGAAGCTGAAAATAGGACACGAGCACATTGAGTATCTGGATTCCGATATAAGCAGCCCCGAGCATCAAAAGCGGCTCAAAAGGCAAGTAGCCTTCCCTCAAATAATCATCAATAAAAATTTTCACCAAGATCGGTCCGATCACATCCCCAACAGTGGCGAGCAGCAGGAATCCAAATGCTACAAAAATCATTTTTAAATGAGGCTTTGCATACGCAAGTAGCCGGAACAGAACGGAACGCTGCTCTTTAGCGTTTAGTACAGGCGTTTTTTCCATTGGTCATCCTCCCTGCTCAACAAGCTCTTCAAGCTGCTGCCTTAAATACATATCCTTGTACCAGCCGTCATGCTCCATCAGTTGGTCGTGGGTACCTCGTTCAGCAATCCGTCCATCTTCAAGAACAACGATCAGATCAGCGTGGTGAATGGCGCTTAACCGATGAGCAGTAATAATTGTTGTCTTGTCTTTTCGATTATCTTTCAATGCTGATAAGATCTGTTCCTCGGTCTTCGCATCGACCGCCGAAAGGGAATCGTCCAGGATAAGGATTTCTGGATTCATCACCAATGCGCGGGCAATCGAAATACGCTGCTTCTGTCCGCCTGAGAGTGAAACCCCGCGCTCCCCGACAACGGTTTGATAGCCATCTGTAAATTCAAGAATGTCATCATGGATGTTCGCCACTTTAGCTGAACTATAGATGACCTCCTTATCGGCAGAAGGATTCGCGAAAGCTATGTTCTCCTGAACAGTCGCCGAGAAAAGAAAATGATCCTGTGGAACGTATCCAATTGCCTGTCTTAAACGATCCATCTTGTAGTCCTGAATGTTCCTGCTGCCAATGCTGATGCTTCCATCAGAAAGGTCAAATTCACGGATCAACAGCTTCAATAGAGTCGTTTTACCGGCTCCTGTTTTTCCGACGATTCCAAGCGTCTTCCCCTTCCCAAGCCCAAATTTAATATCCTTTAATATCGGTTCATGGTCACTTGGATAGGTAAACGATTTAATATCATACTGAATATCGCCATTTGGGACAATGTCCAGGGCATCTGGTTTGTCCTGAATATCGATTTTTTCCTCAAGTAATGCTGAAACGCGGTCATATGAAGCCCTACCACGTTCAACAATATTGAAAAACCAGCCGAACGCAAGCATTGGCCAAACCAGCAAGCCAAGATATGATGTGAAAGATACCAGCTGTCCAATTGTCAGTTCCCCGTTCAACACATACCTTGCCCCATAAGCAATCGATAAGAAAAACGATATGCCAACAATGATGGAAATCGTCGGGTCGAATAATGCGTCGACCTTCGCGACAGAAATGTTCTTTTTCACAACATCCTCAGACTGTTTGCGAAAATCCTCAATATCTTCTTTTTCCTGGCCAAATGTTTTAATGACTTTGATACCAGTGATGCTTTCCTGTGTCTTGTCATTCAAATCCGAAAAAGCTTCCTGAGCCTTATGGAACCTTTTATGAAGCATCGTCCCGTACCAACTTGTCAGCAAAGCCATGAACGGCATTGGAATCAAAGCGATCAAAGTCAGCTTCCAGCTAATTGTCGCTGCCATCGCGATGATAACGAAGCCTCCGGTTGAGACAGAGTCAACAAACGTCAGGACACCGGCACCTGCTGTCTGCTGGATCGCAGAAAGGTCATTAGTGGCATGGGCCATCAAATCCCCTGTCCTTCTTTTCTGGTAAAAAGACTGCGACATACTAGTAAAATGGGCATAAAGCCGATTCCTTAATAATCGCGACAGTTTTACCGCAGAACCAAAAATCATGATTCTCCAATAATAACGAAGTGAATACATCGCCAGTCCTGTAGCTGCTAATACAAAAACCCATTTCCAAAGTTTTCCCGCCGTAAGCGTCCCATTGGTAATTTCATCTACTATAATCCCAATGACTCGCGGTGGGACAAGCTGGAGCATCGCCACAAATAAAAGCAGGAAAATCCCGGTCAAATAAGCCTTTTTCTCCGACTTGAAATACCATAATAAATCCTTGAACACGCTCATATGTATATCCCCCAAACCCCTCAAATGCTTAAATAGTTTATCAAATATTTGTAAAATGGGGAAGATTTTTTCTATTAGTAATATCATTTATTTTTATTAAAAACCCTACAAATACGAATATTTAGACCTATACAAATTATTTCGTTCGGTTTTTTCGTATTATTAGTTGAATGAAAGTAAAATAATGATATAATAATCTATAAATTAATCATTCACTCATATAATCGCGGGGATATGGCCCGCAAGTTTCTACCGGATTACCGTAAATGATCCGACTATGAGTGAGCAATGCAGGGGTCGATCTAACCTCTATTTGCCCGCAGCTTGTGTATTAGCCCAAGGCCATTGCTTCACTCATTTTATGATGTGAATGCATGGCTTTGGGCTTTTTTATATTTTACAGCCCTCACTATCAGAGGAGGAATACAATGGAACTGCTTATTGAAAAAATTAAAAAAGAAGGAAGCGTCCTGTCATCATCTGTACTTAAGGTTGACTCATTCCTAAATCACCAGATTGATCCGCAGCTTATGCTTGAAATCGGGAAGGAATTTGCTCAGCGGTTTGCCGATAGCGGAATCACCAAAATACTGACGATTGAATCGTCCGGAATTGCTCCTGCTGTTATGGCAGGTCTTCAGCTGAATGTACCAGTTGTTTTTGCAAGGAAAAGAAAATCTCTTACTCTCGTAAATAATCTGATTACAGCCTCTGTCTACTCTTTTACCAAGGAGGAAACAAGTGAGATTTCCGTTTCAAATCAATACCTGACAGAAAACGATAAGGTGTTGATTATTGATGACTTCCTTGCCAACGGACAAGCCGCACTTGGTCTTGCAGAAATAGCCAGCAAGGCGAAAGCATCAATTGCAGGAATCGGAATTGTGATCGAAAAAGGATTTCAGGATGGCGGCTCTCTTCTTAGAGATAAGGGCTACACGGTCGAATCATTGGCTACTATAAGCTCCCTTGAAGATGGCATAGTCAGCTTTGAACAACAAACAACTGAGACAAAGGTGGAATTGACGCGATGAAACAGAACCCTTTAAAAATTGCTTCATTAGGAATCCAGCATGTACTGGCGATGTACGCAGGAGCGGTAATTGTTCCGTTAATTGTCGGAGCAGCACTCGGTTTAACAGGAGAACAGTTAACCTATTTAGTTTCGATTGATATTTTCATGTGTGGTATCGCAACTCTTCTTCAAGTATGGCGAAATAAATTCTTTGGAATCGGCCTTCCTGTGGTTCTAGGTTGTACGTTCACTGCCGTAGGACCGATGATCGCGATCGGCGGACAATATGGCATCTCCGCCATCTATGGCTCAATCCTTGTTTCGGGTATATTCGTCGTCGCTATTTCAAAATTCTTTGGAAAGCTTGTCAGGTTTTTCCCTCCGGTTGTGACTGGGTCTGTTGTAACAATAATCGGTATCACTTTAATCCCGGTTGCAATGAATAACATGGCTGGCGGACTGGGCAGCCCTGACTTTGGTTCTCTTACAAATATCGGACTTGCATTTGGCACATTGCTGTTCATTATTGTGTTATTCCGTTTCTTTAAAGGATTCGTCCGTGCCATTGCGATTCTGTTGGGATTGGCTGGGGGAACCATCGTGGCTTATTTTATGGGAATGGTTAATTTCGAGGCTGTTGGGGAGGCTTCCTGGCTTCATATGCCAGCTCCATTCTATTTCGGCCTTCCAACTTTTGAAGTATCAGCCATCCTGACGATGATTCTCGTAGCGATGGTCAGTCTGGTAGAATCTACAGGAGTTTACTTTGCGCTTGGAAATATTTGTGAAGAAAAGATTGAAGAGAAGGATCTGGAAAATGGATACCGCGCGGAAGGACTTGCGATTATCCTCGGAGCATTGTTTAATGCTTTTCCTTATACCACTTATTCGCAAAACGTTGGACTACTTCAGTTATCCGGAGTCAAAACAAAGAATGTCATATACACGGCAGGTGCATTCCTTGTATTGCTTGGGCTTGTACCGAAAATTGGTGCCCTGACTACGATTATCCCGACTCCTGTCTTAGGAGGAGCAATGGTTGCCATGTTCGGCATGGTTGTCGCATATGGAATCAAGATGCTCAGCGCGGTAGAGTTCTCATCGCAGGAAAATCTTTTGATCATTGCATGCTCTGTCGGAATGGGACTCGGTGTGACAGCCGTACCGGAATTATTCGCACAAATGCCTACAAGCATCCGAATCCTGACAGACAACGGAATTGTTGCCGGCAGCTTAACTGCCATCTTATTGAATCTGGTATTCAATGTTTTTAAAAATAACAAAGCAGCCCAGCATGCTTCTTTTACTGAGCAGAAGGCTTCTTAAGAGTTTTGATAACATTTTTGGGCAAAAAATTAAGGCACCGGTTGAATTCCGGTGCCTATTTACATTCTATTGGTGACCTGTTTTTCATAAATCACGGATTTTCGGGCGCCAATTTGTTCAAGCCTTCTATTGCAATGCCTGCTTCAGATCCTCAATCAAATCCTCCACATCTTCAATTCCGACCGAGATCCTGATTAACCCGTCCGTAATTCCAAGCTCAGCTCGGCGCTCAGCCGGTATGGATGCATGAGTCATTTTTGCTGGAAGAGAGATTAAGCTCTCGACTGCTCCAAGACTTTCAGCGAGCGTGAAATATTTAACCTTATTCAACACCTCAGCCGCTTTATCAGCACTGCCCACATCAAAGCTCACCATGCCTCCGAATCCGCCAGCCTGTTCCTTTGCAATTGCATGCTGAGGGTGAGATTCGAGACCTGGATAATAAATTTTCTCCACACTCTTTTGATCCTTGAGAAACTCGACGATCTTTTGGGTGTTCGCCTCGTGGGCTTCCATCCTAAGACCCAAAGTTTTAATTCCCCTCACTAATAACCAGGAATCCTGTGGCCCTAAAATCCCTCCGGTGGAGTTCTGGACAAAATGAAGATCATCTGCAAGCTGTTCATCATTGACGACGACCAATCCCGCCACTACATCGCTGTGGCCACCTAGGTATTTCGTTGCAGAATGAAGGACCATATCGGCACCCTGAGTCAACGGTGTCTGCCAGTATGGTGTGCTGAAGGTATTGTCCACAATTGTGAGCAAGTCATTTTCTTTCGCCAGCTCTGCACATGCCTTAATGTCCGTTACCTTTAAAAGCGGATTTGTTGGTGTCTCGATATACAAAGCTTTTGTATTTGGCTGAATTGCCGCTTTTACCGCTTCAAGATCTGTTGTGTCTACAAATGTAGATTCAATTCCGATCCGGTTAAGTACCTTGTTCATAACCCGGTAGGTACCACCATATACGTCATCTGTCAGGATGATGTGGTCTCCGGTGCTGAATAACATCATGACAGCAGTGATCGCCGCCATCCCTGAACCAAAGGCAAAACCTCGTTTTCCCTCTTCCAGGTCTTTAATTAACTCTTCCAGAGCAAACCTCGTCGGGTTTCCTGTTCGTGAATATTCATAACCTTTATGGACGCCAACATCCTCTTGCTTGTAAGTACTTACCTGATAAATAGGAAACGAAACAGCGCCCGTCGTTTTATCGCCGGGAATACCACCGTGGATTAATTTCGTTTTGCGTTTCATTTAAATTCCCCCCTCGTAGATTTTTTTGCTTAAATAACGCTCGCTGCCATCTGGAAATACTGTCACGATTTTTGCGCCAGGAGGGGCTTTTCGAGCTTCTAGTAAGGCTGCGTGAAGAGCTGCGCCAGATGAGCTTGCAGCAAGTATACCCTCTCTAGCCGCGAGTTCCTTCACACGGTCAAATGCATCTATATCTGAAATCGTATGGATCGTGTCAAAATAGGCTGCGTCCATATAAACGGGAAGAAATTCCATTCCGATTCCCTCCGTTTTATGAGGACCAGACTTGCCTCCGTTAAGGATTGATCCTTCTGGTTCAACAATGACGGTTTTAATCTTTGGATTTTTCTCTTTTAAAAACCTTGCCGTACCCATGAATGTTCCGCCTGTACCAGCACCGGCTATGAAAATATCAATCTCACCATCCAGGTCTCCCCAAATCTCAGGTCCCAATGTTTTATAGTAGGTTTCTGGGTTGGCGGAATTGGAGAATTGCGACGGCGAATAGGAATTTGGAATTTCAGTAAGCAATTGTCCTGTTTTACGAATTGCTCCTTCCATCCCCTCGGAAGTAGGAGTATGAATGATTGTTGCTCCGAGCGCCTTCATGATCGACTGCTTTTCAATGCTGAATTTTTCCGGAACAACAAAGATAACATCAATTCCTTTGTTGATTGCTGCAAGTGCCAGCCCAATCCCAGTATTTCCGGCAGTTGGTTCAATCACTGTTCCTCCTGCTGCTAATTTCCCTGTGCGGAATGCCTTGTCGATTAACTCAACCCCTAGCCGGTCCTTAATACTGCCGCCTGGATTGAGATATTCCAATTTTGCGAACAGACGGACATCGTTAGGCAATTGGAATTGTGTAAGTTCAATCATTGGTGTATGTCCAATAAGTTCATGGATACTGCGGTAAACCGTCATTGCATTAACTCTCCTTATTCAGCAAAAACTTGGCGCCATTCGCCTTTCTTTTCCAACATTTTTGCCGCAATTTCTTTTGCTCCCTCAAGACTATGGCTTGCAGCCCATCCACACTGGATTTCGTTGCACGCTGGTACTTCATCTGCTTCAAGCACATCAGTCAATGTTTTTTCCAGTACTTCCAGGATGTTGTCGTAATCATCATGATTGATCACAGAGAGATAAAATCCAGTTTGGCATCCCATCGGACTGATATCTACAACACTAGCATGGTGATTGCGGATATTTTCAGCCATGAGATGTTCAAGTGAATGAAGGCCAGGCATCTCCATATGCTCCTTGTTCGGCTGGCAAAAACGGATATCATATTTATGGATGACATCCCCATTAGCTCCTTGTGTTGTACCAGCTAGCCTTACATATGGTGCAGCAACTTTTGTGTGGTCCAAATTAAAGCTTTCAACATTCATTTTCTTAACCATTACTTTTTCAGCTCCTCTAACATTAGTAATATCAATTCTGCAGAGTTTTTTGCGGCTGTCGCAAGGAATTGGTCGAATGAGATATTCGAGTCCTTTCCAGCAATATCGGAGAGCGACCTGATAATGACAAACGGTATGCCAAATTGGCAGGCAACCTGTGCGATTGCTGCTGCTTCCATTTCCGCAGCATACAAATTAGGAAGCTTGGTTCTGATGAATTCTACCCTCTTCGGGTCATTCATAAAGGAATCACCAGATGCGATTAAGCCTTTAACGACTTGGATGTCATTAATCTTTTCAGCACTCTTTACCGCGATGCTTACAAGATTGTCATCAGGGGCAAAATATGCCGGCATTCTTGGCACCTGGCCATATTCGTAGCCAAAAATCGTCACATCAACATCATGATGTCTTACTTCAGTGGAAATAACGACGTCACCTACATTAAGTTCTCTATGGAATCCGCCTGCAGAACCTGTATTGATGATGATATCCGGCTGGAATTTATCTATCAGGATCGCTGTCCCCATTGCGGCATTTACTTTGCCGATTCCTGACTTCAGCAGCACTACTTGCAAGCTACCAATCTTCCCTTGATAAAATTCGCTTCCTGCAAGATACGTATTTTCCCTGTCTTGCAGTTTGTTGCGAAGCAAATCGACTTCTTCATCCATTGCACCGATAATACCAACTCTCATAGTGCCACTCTCCCATGCTATCTTAATTTTTCTTTTCTTTCACAGCTTCCATCAGCCAAACATAGGTGTTTAACTTTTCAAACTTAACCTGGAAACCATGTCTCTCAAAAATCACCTTCAATACATCAAGAGTCGTATAGTACTCACTCTGCAGGTCTTGAAGAAGATTCTCATACCCTTGTCCCTTTACTATCCTATGCCGTTCCTGACGGTCTTTTTCATCTAAAAAAGCCGTATCAGCAAAAACAATCTTTCCGCCTTCTTCTAACATGTCACTGTACAGCTTTATCGCTGAATCCTTTTCATCATCAGTTAAATGGTGAAATGCATAGGTGCTGACAATTGAATCTACTTTTCCAGGAGGATTGGGGAATTGAATAAAATCTCCATCATATAAGTTTAGATTCATGAACCGAGCTTTCGTTTTTTCCCTCATCAGTTTTGAAGGCTCAACAGCATATACCTCTCTGCCCAGGCCGATTAGCTTTTCGGTGAGGTTTCCTGTACCAACCCCAAATTCAAGGACGGTACCCTTTGACTTTTTTGCTACTATATCTAAAATATCATCATATTTTTCAAAAACTTCTTTATATTCAGCGTCATCCCCGGCTACCGTTTCGTCGTAAAACTCTGCCCATTCATCAAACAAGGGGATAAATTCTCTGCCCATTTTTCTTCACCCACTTTTAATTATTATAATTCCTATATGTATAGTATGAATTAAAATATTATAGGTCACATATTAGCACAATCAATTTTCGAAATCAATTTATTTTATCGTGGTTAAATTCTCTAGGCATAGAAGAAAACAACGCAGCAATAGTGTATACTTGCTTTAAACAAAAGATTTTTCAGGGGGGAAACATGAGAAAACGAGTGCTAGTTGCTGAGGATGAAAAAAGAATTAGCCATTTATTAAAGATGTACTTAGAAAGGGAAGCCTTAGATGTTGAAGTTGCAGACAATGGCGAAGAAGCTTTGGAGAAAGCGCTGCAGGATTCCTTTGACGTCATCATCCTAGACATTTTAATGCCTGAAAGAGATGGTTTTTCAGTCCTGGAGGAAATCAGGAAAACCAAAGCCACACCTGTGATCATGCTTTCTGCTAAGGGGGAAGCTCATGACCTTAAACGAGGAGAAGAATTAGGGGCCAGCGATTACATTTTGAAGCCTTTCAGCCCGAAGGACGTAGTTTCAAAAATAAAAAGGCTTATATAGTATAGAATCCTATGGTACATTTATTTCAATCTCCGCCTCTGTTTGTCCGATAGAGCCTTTCTATCGGACACTTTTTCCAGTTTCCGTCTTCGGTTTGTCGGTTAGAGCCCTTCTATCGGACACTTTTTCCGGTTTCTGCCTTCGGTTTGTCCGTTAGAGCCTTTCTATCGGACACTTTTTCCGGTTTCCGTCTTCGGTTTGTCCGTTAGAGCATTGATAGCATACCCTATTTTAAATTTATAACAATTCACCTTTTCGGATTTCTTTTATACCTCCATAAAACTCGATCTTTTCTCCATCAATGACAATTCCATCGCCGTCATGACATGTAAAAATGCATTCTTCCTGGAGTAGAGAATATTCTAAAAGCGCATCCAGCTGATCTTTTTCTCTGTTCCAATGTGGCATGAACTCAAAATCTACCAGTTCTAATCCATTTAAGTCAGTTAACTGAACTTCGTTTTGATCATGGAATCCGGCAATCTTGATTGATTTGGACATGATGATGCTTCCTGCACTAACACCGATTAACGGTTTTCCTTCTTGAACCATTTCTTTTATTAAGCTGACGATGTTCCTTTCCTTCAGGTTTTTCAAAAATTGATATGTATTTCCCCCTGAAAGAAAAATGCCATCACAGCTGTTAAACTCCTCCAGCTGTGAGGACTCGAACTCCTCATCGATGTCAAAATAAAAGAAGTCAGTAACACCTATAGCCGTAAACTCTGGCTTGGCTTTTTCAAAATACCATCTTTCTTTATCTGTTCGCGACGGGATATAAGCAAGTTTAAAAGGTTTCGGAGATATTAATTCCTTGATTTTGGTAGTTAAAGCGGGATGATTAATCTTTAAATCACTCAGCAACACTAATTTACCCATCTAATCCATCTCTTTCTGCAAAAGTTTTATCAAATTAAGTTCTACAAAGGAAAGCTAAAAACCTGCAAATAGAAAAAAGAGCCTGGGATATCCAGACTCAAAAAAGTTACTTTTTATTTGACCATATCACAAATGGTATTAACACTAAGGATAGTACTCCTCCAGCCATCGAAAGGAAGGCAAAGCTTGAATTAGCAACAACCATGCCGGAAAGCATACCGCCAGAGGCTCCCGATAAAGCAACCATAACATCAACTGTACCCTGCATTTTTGCTCGGTTATTCGGATTTGTTGCATCTACAAGCAGGGCTGTTCCACTGATCAGGCCAAAGTTCCAGCCGAGACCAAGTAGAATAAGTGCAAGAGTGATCCAAAGCATTGATTCACCCGGCCCAACAGCAGCCATAACTCCGGAAGCCAGCAGTGTAACCCCAGAAGCGACCGCCATCGTCGCACGCCCGATTTTATCAACAAGCACACCCGTCAACAAAGACGGGAGATACATGGCGCCGATATGGAATCCAATTACCATGCCTACTGCGCTTAAGTCATGTCCATGACTGCCCATATGCACCGGAGTCATCGTCATGATCGCAACCATCACCATTTGAGTGAGGACCATAATAAGGGCTGCAACTCCGATACCTCGCTTATCCGTAACGAGTTCTTCCTCTACATAATCAGGGGAACTGACTTTAGCATTCCGTTCTGCCACTGCAATGGCTCTGGCGACGACAAATGGATCTGGACGGAGGAAAATCAATAACACTAATCCAGCAACGATATAAGCTGCGGCCGCGAGAATGAATGGGCCAGATAAAGCTGGAACCCCTATTGACAGAGCAAATTCACCCATTGCTTCAACAAGGTTAGGACCAGCTACTGCACCAAATGTCGTTGAAACCATGGCAATACTAACAGCCGTTGCCCGTTGTTTCGCACTGGCTAAATCCGTGCCAGCATACCGTGCCTGTAAATTTGTCGCGCTTCCAGCACCGTATATCAAAAGCGCCGCAAAGAGCAGAAAGATATTATCCGTTACCGCAGCGATGATTACCCCAATGGCGCCAATTCCGCCTGTTAAAAATCCCGAAGCAAGGCCTGCACGCCTGCCATAGCGTTGTGAAAGGCGTCCGACAACGAGAGCCGCCCCAGCAGATCCCAAGGTGAACAGGGCTATGGGCAGACCAGCAACAATATCCGTGCCAAGCATGTCTTTAGCCAAGAGTGCCCCCACAGTAATCCCAGCAGCAAGTCCAGCTCCTCCAAAAATCTGGGATAATACAACTATTAATAAAGTCCTTTTATATAACGCTTTTTGCTTTTCAGGTGATTCTACATAAGCTTGCAGCCACTCGGGTTGGCTTTCCAGCACAGCTGCATCTTCAGATTGACGTGACATTATTCAGCTCTCTCTTTCATAAATCATAGATAATCCAATTATACCACAATGGGTATAATTTGAATATCATATAAAATCAAATTAATACTTCTCTATCTCAGCCTCCAAGTCTTCCTGCAGTGTGTCCACTTCCATTACAGCAGTATCTGTGTCCGTTGGAAAAATGGAAGGCTTGAACCCGTCAGACCTCATTCCTGGAAGCCAGTTTTCGAGAAAGTAATCCATATCAATTCTTTTTGGCCTAAAGCCTTCCCACTCTTTTTTCGCAAAGGTTTCTGCGAACTTCTCATTAGGAAAGAATGGGAGCAGTGTATTGCCCATGTCATCTTGAGCAGTTGCCCAGCCGTCGTTATATAGTCCCCAAACCTCTTCATAATCTGCTGCCTTTTTGATGAAGTATTCCTACCTAATAGCCGCTGGCTGCTTGATGACTGCATCAAATTCATGTTGATTCAATTTCTGCACCCCTATCTTTGCCCATCTTTACGGGCCTGGATATACCCATAATACGCGCACGTACCATTTTGCGAAAGATCCTTTACCTCAAAACCGCATTTTTCATAGAAGTTAAAATTGTTGGCAGAAGTATGGGCAAACCAGTCTCCATGAGGAAGCTTTTGTACACAAAGCTGCACAAGCTTCTGGCCAATTCCCTTACCGCGATATTCCGATAAGACGGCCAGGTCCATAATGTTCGCTGCCATAATCTGATCAGAGATAACTCTGACCATCCCGACCATTTCATTTTGATCCCATACGGTAAATGCCCAGGTAGAATTTTTGAATATCAGCGAAAACTTCTCCTTTTGCCAATCTGGAGTGTTCCGCACCCAGCCCGCATCTTCAAAAAGCTTCTCGACCTTCTCCGCCGATATCCCTTCCGTACCTTCCCGTATAACAAGTCCGTTGAAATATTGGTACATATTAATAATCCCCTTTAAAAAAATTGCTTAGGTCTTATTATTCTTGGTGGACTAACAGATGTCCTGCCAAAGTTTAACAAATCCTCTTAGCCGGTTATTTTGGACTATGATGACAAAGCCTAATTAAAGGAGGTGAGCATACTATGGCAAGAATCCATAATCCAGTTAAAGGCGATAAAAACAAAGTTGGTGCAGACGGTCAGCTTCACGGTGGTGTAATGGAAACAGCAGACGAATTTTTCGATTCCATCTTCCAGCAAGGCACTAAAAATAAGGAAGCAGACAAATCAAGCAAACAAAAATAACGCCATCTAAGGCGTTATTTTTGTAGACCAGTCAATTGCATGGACGGTAAATGAGTATTATGCAAATCAATAAAATATATGAAACCAAACCTTGCTTCTTGGCATACTAAGTCCATCCACTCTTCAAAATTTCCATGATACACTTTTCTTAGACATTCTGATCACATACAAGCTTCAAAATGTCCATTTAGACACTTTTCTTAGACATTTCGATCTCATTTAAACTTCAAAATGTCCATTAAAGCACCTTTCTTAGACATTTCGATACCATTTAAGCTTCAAAATGTCCATTAAACCCTTTTTCTTAGACATTTTGATGCCACCCAAACTTCGAAATGTCCATTAAACCTTTTTTCTTAGACATTTTGATGCCACCCAAACGTCAAAATGTCCATTAAACCCTTTTTCTTAGACATTTTGATGCCACCCAAACTTCGAAATGTCCATTAAACCCTTTTTCTTAGACATTTTGATGCCACCCAAACTTCGAAATGTCCATTAAACCCTTTTTCTTAGACATTTTGATGCCACCCAAACTTCGAAATGTCCATTAAACCCTTCTGCTTAGACATTTTGATGCCATCCAAACTTTGAAATGTCCATTAAAACTTTTTTCCTAGACATTTTGGCCAAATCCACGTTTCATTATGTCCATTAAAAGATTCAAAAAAAGAAAAGCACCCATCGTTAAGAATGAGTGCTTGTCCTTTATTATTTCCCTGTCTGCTTGTTCATTGCTGACATCATTTGATTGATTTTCTTCTGCGATGGTTTCATACCCATCTGCATCATCATCATTTTAAGCATTTGTTCGTTGATTGGCGGATTTTTCTTTAAGTAGCTCTCCATGTATTTACGAGCAATGAAAAATCCTAGCGCTACACCGACAACCAATGCCAGTATACCAACTAGAATTAGATCCCACATAAAACTTCCTCCTTCATGTTGTCTAACATACAGTGTACTAAACCAACAGCTATTATACAATATCTGTTGGTTTTTTTCTCTATTAAATCAACTCATTTTGAAAAATTTTTGCATCTCCTTCGCAATCATGCATTAAAAACAATCAGCAATAAGTACATCAACCTTCATTATACATATATTCGTTCTTTAATCGGCTTCAGCCACCCGTATTTGTTTGATTCAAGGTCGATAGCCAGGAATGAAGATTCACATTTCCGGAGGATTTCAAAAAAGACAGTCTCCGCGTCGACTTGCCCATGGGAATCTAACTCCATCCATCTCTCATGTACTCTAAGGGTCGCCGAACTTTTATTTATGTTATTTTCAAAAATATATGTGCCGTTCTCAACATGGAATCCTTTTGCCTTGGAAAGCTGTTGATGCAGGAGCTGATGAATGCGAAGCACAGGAATGGATTTCGTAACGAACTTGACTTGCTTAGCGATAATAGACTTTAAATCATCGTTTGCTTGACTATATTCCAAAAATAATTGATAAAACATCCGTTCTCTTCCGAAATAATGGGAGGCAAATTCATCTTCTATTAGATATAGCTGGTAGGATCTCATCTGATCCCCTCCTCTGCAAACAAGCTTTTGTCTTTATTATAGGAAAACGTTCGGTCTGCGTTTGTCTAAAGATGCCGAAAAAATCCACTAATTATGTCGAATTCAAAACTTTCTTACTTTTTCATCAAAATTTCTAGGATTCAGTTGTCACGAAATTAGAAGTTTGACAAATTTCTGTCCCAGAAAAGGAATACTGTTTTGTAATCAGGGGAATATATCAATGTTAATCAGAAATAGAAAGGATGACTATGCATGGCTACAGTACTTTACATTACAGCGAATCCTAAACCAGTAGAGGAATCATTCAGTCTATCAGTTGGGGAAGAATTCATCAAAGCTTACAGAGAAAACAATCCGAACGATGAAGTTATAAGACTTGACCTTTATAAAATGGACGTACCGTTCATTGATACAGATGTTTTCAGCGGCTGGGGCAAACTACAGCAAGGATCAGCATTCGATCAGCTTAGCGACGATGAAAAACAAAAAGTAAGTGCAATTAATAATCTTACAGACCAATTCATTTCTGGAGACAAATATATTTTTGCGACTCCTTTATGGAACTTCAGCTTCCCGCCAAAAATGAAAGCTTATATTGACAATATTGCAATTGCCGGAAAAACTTTTAAATACACTGCTGAAGGCCCGGTTGGATTGCTTGGCGGTAAAAAAGCGCTACATATCCAGGCACGCGGCGGTGTGTACTCAGAGGGACCAGCTAAAGATTTGGAATTTGGTGATCGGTATCTTCGTGCAGTTCTTGCCTTTATGGGTGTGACAGATGTTGAAACCTTGGCGGTAGAAGGTATGGCAGCTGCGCCTGATAAAGCACAGGACATTAAACAACAAGCTATTCAGCGAGCGAACGAACTGGCAAAACAATTTTAAAGCAATAAAAAAAGCCTGTTTTCAGGCTTTTTTTACTGAACTATTTTACTCCGTCCAATGGAATGTCCTTACGATGGTCGAAGCTGAAAACAGCAACTTCCGAGATCTCCTGTTCTTCAGTATTTCCTTTTTGAGCTGCCTGATTTACAGCTGCACCGTCCAGTGGAATGTCCTTGCCATATTCAAACATTAATACACACCTCCTGAATTTTAGTATGGGTATTTATTACTAATATATTTACCATGTTAATTCTTTTTTCCTGCTGTACTCGAGAAAATTTTACAAACAAAAAAACACCCAAAATTCGGATGTTTTGTTTGGTTATCATATATACAATTTAAAAAGAACTCTTTGTACCTGCCTCGCTTAAAGGATTACTGACCGTGATTGATTCCATATGTTTTGCGACCTTTGTGCTATAAGTAAAATCACCATAACAATATGGATAGCGGAAATTGTTTTTATCGCCGCCGCAGTCATATGTTTGTGGATTTTTCTTAACCTGGATCATTGAAAATTTCTTTGCTAGCTCCTCGCTGTGCTTCCCTCCGTTTTTAGCTACAAAATCAATATAGCCAATTCCCATGTTGTATGACTGTATGACTGTGGGAAAATCAACTTGCATTTTATCACCATACTCCACAACTCTGTGGAAATACTTTACACCCTGTTGGACACTTTGTTCAGGATCCTGAATAGTATTTGGTGCCAGGCCGGCAGATTCAGACGCTTGCATCGGGTCGCCGCCCTTCCCCCTGCTTTCTTGCATCATCAAAGCCGCGACTGTGACGGTGTGTCCGTCCAGGCCAACCTTTTTCAATTCTTCCTCAATCATCGGAGTATACTGGGCAACTTCTCCGATTGAACTATTCACACTAACATTAATTTTGTTGAAACTCTGATTATATAACTCCAGGAATCTATCAAGCAGAAAAAAACCAATAAAGGCAATAAACATTAAGAGGGTCAGATTGAAGTTTCTCTGTACTTGCTTTTTCTTTTTGGGTTTTTTTTTCGTGTAATTCCCCATGACTTCTCTCCCAAACTGCGTACTCTTTCCTCTTATTTTATAAAAAATTTTTGAAAGTTGAAAGGGAACCGCAATCATTTTCGCAGCTCCCTTTCTTTTAATTATTCTTCATAGATCATTTTACGTGTCATGCCGCCATCAATGACCAGATCCTGTCCATTAATAAAATCGTTACCTGGGTCAGCTAAATAGAGGCACGCTTTTGCTATATCTTCAGGTTTCCCGACACGATTGGACCAATGCTGAAGATGATCCTTCTCCCTGAGCTCGTCATAATCCTCTGTTTGGATCCAGCCAGGACTTATCGAGTTGACCGTGATCCCCTTCTTTTGAAGTGAAGCTGCCAGGGCATGGGTCAATGCAACGATCCCGCCTTTGGAAGAAGCATATGCTTCTGAGTTCGGCTCAGACATTGTTGCTCTTGTTGAAGCAATATTGATAATCCGGCCTCCTGATTTCATTCTCCGGGCAGCTTCACGCGAACCGATGAATACACTCCTTAAGTTTGTGAACACAACATCCTCCCACTCGGCAGTTGTCAGTTCAAATAGAGGCTTGAACCTAGAAACCCCTGCATTATTGATTAAAATATCAATTTTGCCGAAATCGTTAATTACACCTTCTACTAGTTTTAAAATATCTTCTTCTTTCCTAACGTCTGTTTTATAAAAGGCAGCTTGACCATCCATGCCTTCCAGCAGCCGGATAACTTCTTTGCCCTTTTCCTCATCTACATCGGCAATGCAAACAATGGCCTTTTCCTTAACAAATGCCTTTGCTATTCCTTTGCCAATCCCATTTGAGCCTCCCGTCACGATAACTACCTTTCCCTCAAAGCATTCTCTCATCTCTTACATCCCTTTCATCATATATATCCTTTTTGCTTTTCCCGTTTTATTTTATTTTCACTCTTATTTGTCCCAGTTTAGCTGCAATTTTACAATCGTATGGAAGATTGGATGGGAGTTTAAACATATCATAACTTGTTTGTTAATATTTCCATAGAGATCCGAGGCAGCTTATTTCATCCTTTCAATCGGAACATTAAAGGCGTTCAGTAAATAGATTACCCACGGTATTGACAAGCCCCATGCTAAAAAAGGATTTTTGAAATGAATTCTCAGCAATGAAAACATAACGAAGTTGAACAAAAGGGACCAACCTATGTTCCAGCCATGGTGATGATTTATTAAATTTAAATACTTTTCATTGATGAACTCAACGAATGTATAAAGGAATGCCCAAAAGGAAACCCACGCTAGCTTCTTCCACCTCGTTTGTGGAAATCTGCCGAGGTATATCAGGATGGTTGAAGGATACACAATAACCATGATCATAAGGGAAATGATTGTATGATTCCTAAGGATTTCCTCACCCAAAATTGTCTCTTGATAGGTCCACATGGAGAAATTGTAAAGTAAAGCAAAATTTAATAAATCTCCGATAAAATAATAAAGGATCGTAGGATAATAATCACGCCACCGCTTCCAATCACCCCATATAATTCCCGCAATAAGAAACAAGCCATTATAAATAAAATGCATTAAATACACCCCAGGTATTTTTTAATAGCTTTTCCAAAATCTTTATATTAATGAAAAGTAATTGAAAAAACCGTTTTGTGATAAGTTTTTACTTAGAATATTAATCGGGTATTTAAAAAAGTGGCTTAAAGAATGGTTAAGTATTGTTAATTGAATTGTTCGTTGATTCGAAAGAAAAGGTGGATTTATTAATGGTGGTATCGTAGAAAGGATGTGGAAAGATGAGTGGATTAGAAGCTATTAAACATCATACAGCTTCACGCAAAAAATTCAATGAACAAGAAGGCTTGGAGTTATTCGTGATTCATTATGATTCAAAGGCCAGACTACACGGAAAAGTCTGGCCTTTGAAATTTATTTTTCACTCTCTGTTGACAGTTGCCACCCCACGCCAAATTTATCAGTTACCTGGCCATAAGCAGGGCTCCAGAAGGTTTCCTGCATAGGCATTGTAACCTTTCCATCCACCTGCAGCTTTTCAAAAATTTCTTTTGCTTCTGCTACATCATTTACCAAAATTGCGATTGTTACCTGGGATCCAAGCTGATATGGATGGCCAGGAAAAGTATCCGATAACATTAAACTGGCGTTGCCAATTTTTAATTGAGCATTAAGGACCCGATCTTTTGCTTCTTCAGGTAGCGGATACTCTGGATTGGGAGGCATCTCCCCAAATGTTTGCAAACTGATGACCTCTGCACCAAATGCGTTTTTATAAAACTCCACTGCCTCCTGGCCATTTCCATTTGTTACTAGATAAGGAACAATCCCTATTATCATGTCGACACCCCTTCTTCAAAATAGAACATTTGTTCTCATATATATTTTACCACATTTTACATTACAAAACAATAATCTATCTTTTCCTCTTGGATGAGAAATTAACCTGGCTTTATACAAAAAAAGCGGAGTATTGCCCCGCTTTTTAAAATCAATTTCTTTATGATGTTAAGTAGCCTTCTAATACATTAAAATGGAAAGTCATTCCCACTTTTATCCCTGATGACAATCTCATATTCATCATCTTTAACTACTGAATTCTTTCTCTCACTTTCAATAAACTGAGTGATTTCAGTCCTTATTTTTCGAACTGTCTCTTCGGATTTTCCATCCCCTGGTTTCATGCTTGTTTTAATGATCATTTTTAATGTATTTTGTTTATATGAATATCCATAACCAGAGACCTTATACTCTTTTTTCAGCGCAAGTCCCTCGTGGATGCTTCTTAAATAATCCATCCATAAACCTTCGCGTTCTTTTTTCTCGAGGTCGACTTTTGTTACTTCCACTTCTTTTTCAGAACCATTCGCTTTTGCAAGGCTGCGGGTGGCTTTTAAAATTTCTTCACTTCTTTTTTCAGTCATTGGGATGGCTACTTCAATCGTTTCATTAAAAGGATTGACATTGATAATCTTATAGCCCGCCTTTTTGAGCTCCTCATCAAGCTTACCGCCAAGCTCTTCCATCTTAATTTCTTCTTCTGTCAGGGGTATATATTCTGGTTTATAAGATCCTACTTTGATTTCGTAGGAGTCGTATCCTTTACTATGAAGAACCTCTTTTGCAATGCCGGTGATGTTTTCCCGTTCACGATCTGCATCTGTTTCAGAACCTTCTACCAATACCTCGATTTTCACAACTTCTCCTGGAGTCATACCGAGCGAAAACTTTTGATAGCCTTCTTTTTCTAACGCTTCCCATAGCATGACATCTATAGATTTAGACTTAAATACCTGTCCTAGATACGGAATTTTCGATGCCATTTCTGCAACTGACGGATTAAAGAAGGCTGATGCTGTTATAACACCAAATCCAATAACAGCCGCTGCAACGAATTGAGATTCTTTTGTGAACCTTCTCTTTAATACAGGTTTTTCTTCAGAATTCACTTCATTCTTAATATTCTTTGCAAAATCATAAAGTGAAGATGGAGCCTGAATTTTCTTCATATCCTCTTCTATCTCTTTTTTTATTACGTCGTCCAACTTCATTACACATTCACCCCTATGATTTGACTTTCCAACAACTTTTCCTTTAATGCATGCCTTGCTCGTCGCAGATGGGATTTCACAGTTGAAGTCTTTATTCCGAGCATTTCGCTAACCTCCTGGATAGAAAAATCCTGATAATAATAAAGGAGAAGGATATTCCGGTAATCAGCGTTCTTAAGGGAATCTATTCCCTGTTTTATTTCAAGGTCGGTTTCCTCTCGTATGACCGTATCAAGAACTTCTCTCCTGTCCTTTATGTATTCCAACTCGCCCATAGTCTCTTTTAATCTTCCATTTTTCCTTAAAAAATCAATGGAGCGATGAGAAACCAACTTATAAAACCAAGTTGTAAAATAGGTGATTTCTTTTCCGGCCATTATATTTTGATATGCTTCAATCATTGCATTCTGGACAACTTCCTCCGCCTGCTCCTTAGACCTGACAATACTGTAACTCGTCCTGTAGCTCTTTTCTATTAGTGGATTTACAAGTTCAGCAAATGCAGAATCCTCTCCATTGCGAATCCTTTGAATTAGCTCCGACCGATCCATCAGCAGCACCTCCTTGATTATTTCTATATGATAGGCGACAAAAACACCGATTAGGTTGCAATTTTAAATTTTTTTATCATTTACTCCCTTCAGCAGGCGGCTAATACTAGGGAAAACAATCGATTAATTAAAACGGAAACTGCTCTTCCTTATGTAAAAAACAAAAAAACGAGTACGGAATCCAATCCCATACTCGTCATTTAAAATGAATATTAGTTTTGCTCAATCAATGCTTTTACGCGAGCGACTACATTGTTAACGGAGAAACCGTACTCTTCCAAAATCTTTTCTCCTGGAGCTGATGCACCAAATGTATCGATCGCAAGTACTTCACCCTCGTCACCAACATAACGGTGCCAGCCAAGTGAAGAGCCCATTTCGATTCCTAAGCGCTTCTTGACAGACTTAGGAATAACACTTTCTTTATATTCCTTAGACTGCTGTTCAAAGCGATCCCATGAAGGCATGCTCACAACTGCAACTTCGATGCCTTCAGATGCTAGAGCCTCTTGTGCTTTCACTGCAAGGCCGACTTCTGAACCTGCTGCAAGAAGCAATGCATCTGCATTTTCTTTTCCAGCTGGAGAAATAACGTAAGCACCTTTAGATACGCCTTCGTACGCGTTCTTATCAGTATTTTTGATTGTCGGCAGATTTTGGCGAGTCAACACAAGAGCTGTAGGCGTCTTAGATGATTCAATTGAAAGCTTCCATGCTGCCGCTGTTTCGTTTCCATCTGCAGGACGGATAACTGACAGGTTCGGCATAGCGCGAAGTCCCGCAAGCTGCTCAACTGGTTCGTGTGTAGGACCATCTTCCCCTACTGCAATGCTATCGTGTGTGAATACGTATGTTACAGGCAAGCCCATTAGTGCAGCAAGTCTGATTGCTGGCTTTAAGTAGTCGGAGAACACGAAGAATGTTCCACCAAATACCTTTACTCCACCGTGAAGCGCCATACCGTTCATCGCAGCACCCATAGCGAATTCACGAACACCGAACCAAATGTTGCGGCCTTCAAATGAACCCGGGAAGAAGTCACCTGACCCCTTGATCATGGTTTTGTTTGAGCCTGCAAGGTCAGCCGATCCACCAATCAAGTAAGGAAGGTTTTTGGCGATTTCATTAAGTGCTTCTCCAGATGAAGCACGGCTCGCAAGGCTCTTTCCTTCTTCGTATACAGGGATGTCTTTATCCCATCCTTCAACTAATTCACCCTTCATGGCTTTTTCAAGCTGGGCTCCTAGCTCAGGATATTCACTCTTATATTTTTCAAACAGCTCGTTCCAAGCCTGTTCTGTTTGTTCACCTTTGTCAGCGATTTGCTGTTTGAAGTGATCATAAACTTCTCCTGGCACATGGAAGTCTTCTTCAAAAGTCCACTTATAAGCTTCCTTAGTAAGCTTCAATTCATCAGCACCAAGTGGAGCACCGTGAACATCTGATTTACCAGAAAGGTTAGGTGAACCATATCCGATGATCGTCTTGACTTCAATCATTGTTGGACGGTCTTCATCCGTTTTCGCTTCTTCAATTGCTTTTGCGATTTCTTCAAGGTTGTTGCCGTCTTCGACGCGAATGTATTGCCAGCCATATGACTTGAAGCGTCCTTCAACACTTTCGGAGAATGACTTATCGAGATCGCCATCCAAAGAAATATCATTTGAATCATAAAGAACGATCATTCTGCCAAGCTTCAGGTGGGCTGCCAGTGATGCCGCTTCAGCAGATACACCCTCCATTAGATCGCCATCACCGCAAATGCTGTATGTATAGTGATCAACGAGGTTATAATTTTCCTTGTTGTAGACAGCAGCAAGGTGACGTTCAGCCATTGCCATACCGACTGCCATGGCAATTCCCTGGCCAAGCGGTCCAGTTGTTGCGTCTACACCAGCAGTGTGGCCAAACTCAGGGTGTCCTGGAGTCTTACTTCCCCACTGGCGGAACTGTTTAATATCATCCATTGTTAAATCATAACCTGCAAGGTGCAGCAAGCTGTATAGCAACATTGAACCATGTCCAGCAGACAATACAAAACGGTCACGGTTAAACCATTCTGGGTTCTTAGGGTTGATATTCATGTAACGAGTCCACAATGTGTAAGCCATTGGAGCTGCCCCCATCGGCATGCCTGGGTGGCCGGAATTTGCCTTTTCAATTGCATCAATTGATAAGGTACGAATGGAATCAATTGAAAGCATATCAATTTCTTTAAACATTAAATACATCCTTTCTATAGGTACTAGCTACATCCTTAATATTATAGCGAGAGAAATTATTATACAACAAATTGTGCCTGAAGGAGACAGAAAAGGCCGTATTGTTATTTATTTTGACACAAACTTGCAGTTGTTATGTAAATGCACCCTATTGTGGGTGAAAATCAATAAGCAATATCATAGAATTTCTATAATAGTAGTTCGAAGCCAGAACTACCTTAACACCCTGCCTAATTTTGATTCCACATATATAGAAAGATAAAACAATCTTCTTTTACCATATAGTTAATTTCTCTGCTCTTCAGTATAGAAAAACTAGTTTTTTTATCATATTAAACAAAATAAAAATGGAATACATATCGCATGTATTCCAAATTAGCATATATTTAATGAAGCTTATTCTTCGTTTTTTCTTCCTTAAGCTTTTCAGGCGTAACATCGTTGCCTTCAGGATCCACAATGGTAACACCTTTAAGTGTATTAAGCATAGAAGACCGGAAAGACTGTAGATATTCCGCGCGTAGCTTCGTCTGTTCCTTTGCTTCTTCTTCGGTCAACTTAGATGATTTTGCTTTCCTTGCCAGTTCATTAATTCTAGCAATTTTATCACTTGATAGCATTGTAAAGCTCCTTTGTAAAAAATTACGTCAAATGTCATCTTACTAAAATTTTAGCGATTTTACAAGAATAGAGCTTCTTTATTCTTCTTGCTCTATGTACTCAAGATATCTCCGGTTTACCGTTGCTTTGGATACGTTATACCCAAAACCCCTTAGTGTTGCAGCTATTTCAGCAAAGGTCAATCCATTATTCCTCAGCTTGACGATTTCCTCAATCGGCATCTCTTTCCGGTCCCGACCGGAATGCTCACCTTGATTTTTCAGATTACGCTGTGGCTTGTATCCATGCTCAATCGCTCGTTTCATACCACGCTTGATCTTAATATTATGAATTTTCCTCTGATACTCTTCCACCATACTGACAATTTGGAGCACCATGGAATCTGAATCAGAAAGCTGGAGCTCTCCACTGTGGGAGACACTGTATAATTTCACATTATCTTTTAGGATACAATGAAGAATCGCGACCTTGGCATTGCCTCTACCAAGTCTCGTTTCATCCTGGATGAGCAGGGCTCCAATCTTCTTGTCCTTGATCAATTCCAGCAGTTCAAGGATCCCTTCCCTTTCAAGGTCGTAACCACTCGCTTGTTCTTTAATAATAGAAGCTACTTCAAAACCATAATTGCTTGCCAGACGCAGCAACTCTTCTTCCTGCCTGGCCAGCGAAGTTTCCTGTGTTTCCTTCGTTGTACTTACGCGGCAATAAATAATTGCTTTCATGTTGTCACCTTATTCCATTCCAATCTATCTTTCCGCTCCCGCGATCTGAGTAGGTTCAACCTGTTCCGCTATAACAGGGATTACCAGCTCATCTCCCGGAAATACCATTTCCCCAATAATTCCGTTTTCCTTTTCTACCCAGCTAACGAATTCATTTTCAGAAAGATTATGTTCACTGGCAAATGTTTCAGCAATCTCCCATAGTGATTGTCCTTCTTCTATAGTAACAGTTATGTATGCATCTTCGTTATTTAAATGAGCTTTTGCTACGAATGAAAAGATTAAGCTGACAGCAAGCAGAATCATTGCATATGAATAGTTTTCCCATAGTTTTTTCATTTACGGCACCCCTTAACGAATGTATGTTCGATTAATTAATTTTATTATAAATCGAACATTTGTTTCGTGTCAACTCAAAAATTCGAACTTATGTTTGTATCTGTAGAAAAGACATGGTATAATTAGGACAAGAAAATATACGAGGTGCGTGAATATGACAAAGTTATCTAAGCGGCAACAAGATATATTTGAATTCATAAAAGGCGAAGTCAAGAAAAAAGGGTATCCACCATCCGTACGCGAAATAGGCGAAGCTGTCGGACTTGCTTCAAGCTCCACTGTGCATGGACACCTTGCAAGGCTTGAGAGCAAAGGCTTGATTCGACGCGATCCCACCAAGCCGCGTGCAATAGAAATTCTGGAAATAGAAGATGAAAGCCGCATCCCTAAATATAATGTGGTGAATGTACCTGTTGTTGGTAAAGTAACAGCCGGTATGCCGATTACGGCCATTGAAAATGTAGAAGAGTACTTCCCTCTTCCAGACCGCCTTGTTCCACATGATGAGCAGGTTTTCATGCTGGAAATCATGGGTGACAGTATGATTGAAGCAGGCATCCTCGATGGCGACTATGTAATTGTTAAACAGCAAAAAACGGCTAATAACGGAGACATTGTTGTAGCGATGACAGAAGATGATGAAGCAACAGTTAAGCGTTTCTTCAAGGAAAAGGATTATTTCAGGCTACAGCCGGAAAACTCTACTATGGATCCAATCATCCTTCGTAACGTATCCATACTTGGTAAAGTCATCGGTGTATACCGGCATATGCATTAAAGCAAGCGGACTCGCTTGCTTTTTTTTTATCTATTAAACTTTTTTATCTGCACTTATAGGAGACTAGCACATTTATGAAATAAATAGGTAGAGACCCTAACAACTTGTCCATTTCCACATAAGATATTCTGTAAGTATCTTTCATGATGGAAAGGAGTTGAGTTTCTAATGGGATACAATCGTAATAACAATGATGTAGCAGGCGTATTTTTCCCTAGCCGGGACAGAGACAGAGTCAGGGCAACTGTTGATTTTGATGACCTCTGCCGCGCTGTGCGCCGTTGTTTAATCGAGGATTTAGTAGCGGGCGCTCGGGATGATCGGGATGACGATCGAGACCGCCGCCGCCATAGAAAGTGCGGTTGCAGAGACTAATATTTAACAAAAAAAATCCCGAAAGGTTCAGTCCTTTCGGGATTTGTCTATTTCCACTGAATAGCTTGAACAGGCAGAACACCTTTTAACTCTTCATAGTACTCAGCTTTTTGATTTTGGGTAAGCCATAAATGCACTGTCCCGCTATCCTGGTTGCTTCTTATCAAACGGCCCATTCCCTGTCTTAGTCGAAGCAGCATATAAGGTATATCCACTTCAGCAGCTGGATGGTCCGCATGCTTTCGTTTCGCCTGGAATACAGGGTCATGCGGCGGGAACGGCAATGACGAGATGATGACTTGAACCAGTGACTTTCCAGGTACGTCCAAACCTTCCCATAAACTGTAGGAACATAGGACAGTTTCGATATCATTCTGGAATCCCTTTACGGTTTCACTGATTTCACGGTCTCCTTCAAACAGGATAGGAAAACTCCATTCTTGTTTTTCACTCCATGCTCGGAATCGTTCCATTTCCTGCATAGAAGAGAACAGAACAAGCGAGCTGCCATTACTGCTTCTAAGGTCATCCCCTATTTGGGCCCATTTAACCATTTCTTCATCCTCAATGTGTGCCACCAATTTCATTTGCTCTTCATAATCAAATGGGGACGCTACAGTAAACGAGGAGTATTTCTCGATCCCTAGGTTTTTCGCTATATAGCTGAAATCTCCAGCTTGAGACAAGGTAGCTGAAGAAAACACAAACGGGATGTTTTGGGAAAACACTTCTTTTTTCAATATATCCTCAACTAGACGTGGCATGATGACAAGTGAAGTTTGTACTTCATTCTCTTCAAGCCAGAAAATTCCTTCATCATTCTTCAAGAAAATTGAAAGACCATATGCAAAAAATTCGAGATATTCTTCCATGATTTTCAAATGGTATTCGTCAATCAGGAACATTTCTGCGTCAAAGACTAGTTGGTCCATTAAATCGGTAACCTTTTTCTCCAGCACTTCTGCTGTTTTCCTGATTTCAGGAAGCATTGCAACTTCTTTCCGATTTGAACCTTCAACGGCTGTAGAGTTATCGGCCAAAAGGTCAAACCAGGCATCATGAAGCTCTATTATATCCTCAATTAAATAAAGAGATTCCTCTCGGACGTCCTGGTGCATATATCCGGTCAGGACAGTTGTCAAAGTTTGTGAGTTGAACCTGTATGTTAATCCCTTTTGCGCTGCGAACTCAAGCAAGTGACCCTCATCAAAAATCACGGTACTTGCTTCTGGGAGCAATGGCATTTGCCCTTCTCGTTTTCGGGATTCTTTCGTCCAGACATGCTCCATATAAAAGTCATGGGAGCAAATAATCAAATCGCCGGCATGACGATAGTAATCACGGTTCAGAGTCTGGCCGCATCGATGGCGCCAGCTGCATGTTGAGCATTGCTGAAGAGGGTCCCAGGCCATTGAGGACCATTGTTCATTCGTGACCCACGGGTATTCCTTTCGGTCTCCATAGCGAGTGAACGCATTTAATGAAATTCCTTCATCAAAGATGAAATCCGGCAGCTGGTCATGGACATCAAGGATTTCTTTATCGCTCGATGTGTTTGACAGGTCATCAAGCTTCTTCACACAAACATACTGTTCTCTTGCTTTCGCCAGGCGGACGTCGACCTTCAATCCCAATGCCTTTTCGAGCTTTTCGATATCTCCGCCCTCTTTTACCAGCTGTTCAATCAATGTTTCATCCGAGCAAGATACTATTGCAGGCTTTCCCATATAGCGCGCATACAGAATCGCATAAATCAGATAGACAAAAGTCTTACCGGTTCCCACACCTGCTTCGGCAAAAACGATTCCTTTATTCTTGAAGGCCTGCTCCACTTGGAAGGCCATATAAATTTGTTCATCACGTAGCTCATAGCCTTTTTCAGGCAATATATCGTAAAAGACATCACCAATATAATCCCCTAATAAATCAAAGAACGTGTCATTTTTGGTAATGGTAAATGGAAGTTTATTTGTCATTCAGGTTCTCCTCAATAATTGATTCCGGCAAAAAAGCCAACTTTTATCATAACAGAAAATAGTGCTCAAAGTGAAAGAATTGAAACGAATTAATTTCGATAAAAAAAACCGATCACTTTTTTTGGTATTTTCTGCTAAAATTAATTCAGAAACTTTCCTAAGGAGATGTTTTATGGATTCAAAAAATTTAACTTACATAAGCATTTTCGTTATCGCTGCACTGATTTTTCTCTCTATTTATCAATATAACAAAATCGCTGACCTAGAGATGAAAATAGGATCTGATTTTCAGCGGACTGTACGCGATTCAATATTTGCACTTGAAAATGATGGTGATCCAGCTCTTTGGATTAAGATATTGCAGGAAGAGGATGGTGAATTCACTTTTGCCAGTCATCTGGGAGAGTTGACTCTTTTAAGCAGAAAATATCATATGATGGCAGGAAAAATATCGATGATTGGCCCGGTATTAGATTCCCTTACAGACCAATATCGCCAATTAGCCATTAATATGAAGAGCGGCAAGGACTCTAAGGAAAACGAAAAACGAATCAACAAGGATAGAGAATTTCTTATTTCATTGTTAAATGAAGTAGACTCAATACCTGGCGAAAGTGAAAGACGATATTATAGTGAATTTACCAATTCGGATTCTAGAACATCAAACCTGGTATGGAGGGAATACAAGAAATATGAAAAGCGATAATTATATCATTCGCCCGGAAAATACTAGCGATTTATCAGGAATTAGGGAAATAAATCTATTGGCTTTTGATAAAGGAGAAAATGAAGCCCGTTTGGTTGAACTTATTAGGGGGTCTGAACAATTCATCCCTGAATTAAGCCTGGTAGCAGTTAATCGTGACGGCGAAATCATCGGACATATCCTTTTTAGTATCATCAACCTTGTTACCGCGCAAGGTACTGTCCCTACTTTAGGTCTTGCTCCAATGGCAGTGAAGCCTGACTATCAAAATAGCGGAATTGGGTCAGCCCTCGTAACTGAAGGCTTAAGAGTGTGCAAAGCTTTGGGATATAAACATGTTTTCGTTCTTGGACACCCTGATTTTTACCCTCGCTTTGGCTTTTCTCCAGCCAGCCAATTTGACATAGCACCTCCTTTCCCTGTGCCAGATGAGGTTTTTATGGCTTTGGAATTAGAAATATGTTCCTTAGCTGATATTCCTGGAAAAATTGAATACCCTCCAGCATTTAGTGCAGTATCTTGAAAGTGCCGTAGAAAGGCACTTTTTATTTTCAAAAAAATAGTGTAATTTTACACAAAAAGAGAATATAATGAAATTAAGTCTTAAAATAAGAAGGTGTAAAAATGAAGAAGAAGCTTTTAATTATTTCATTTGTTCTGGTTGCAGGAGGTTTCATTTACTTTTTTTTTAATGGAAATCCAATTTCAAGATCAGAGGCTAATAAGCTTGCCAATGATTATCTTGAGAAACGATATCCAGATTATGAATTCATTTTGACCAATGGCGGCTATTACCCTGGAGAAGGAACTTACATCATTAATTTTCAATCTGAGAACAAAGAGGTTAATGGAAATCTGGATATCAGAAAAGGCAAAGTCAGACATGAAGAAAAGGGAGATGCACTTTGAGTGCTACTCCCTTCGTTATTTTCTCAAATCAGTCAGAGATAACCGTCACTGTAGAAAGGCCGTTCGGAAGTCCAAATGCCATTAAGCTTGTTATGTTCCTAGATCATTTATTCCTCTTGCAATAATTCTGATTCTAATATACGAACCTTAGCTTCATCTGTTAACCTGCCATACCCTTCATTTTCTTTGTTGCTGATAATGGTGGCAGTCTCTCCTTCAAACCAAATCCGGTATTCATATAAACTTTCAGGCATATTCTTCTCTTCCTGGATGAAGAAAATGGCAATTACATCTTCTTTCCTTGCCATTTCAGGTTCCGTATTTGGTGACCATTTGATTTTATCAAATGCTTTTTCGATAGTTTGCAGTTTCTCCTTTGCGGCAATGATTCTTTCTTCACCATCTTTTTCGCCATCTTCTAAATTTTTTTGCACATCTATTCTTGTGAGTTCAGGTTCAAAACTGCTATTACAACCTGCAATGAAAATTAAAAGCACAAGTAGCCCTATAGAAAGTTTTCTCATCGCAATCCCCAATCCTGTTTACCGCCTTTAATATCAATCAGTTGGTAGTTATCTTCTGAAATTTCCTCATGCGAGATGATTACTTCAAGAAATCGTTTGTATAAAACCTGAATTTCTGGCTGTTGGTCTATGATTTGAATGGTTTCATAGTAGAATTGCTCGGTCTTATAAATTTGTATCTCGACCCATTTTGTTTCATCATCCTTGCTTTGAAGATGAAGTATTTTACTGTCTGTGTATATAGAATAAATCCGATCTGCTTCTTCCTGAATTTCTAGGTAATCCTGTAATTTATCCGACTTTATATGGTAACTATATATTTTAATAAACACATTTAACTCCCTCAAAATTGTCGACTGCTCATTTGTAGTTCCAAACGCTCTTTATGTATCTTAGTTAAATGCAGCAGGTCAAATTCATTCGCCTCAATCTGTTTCTTTATAGTATCAGCCTCAGAGATTGCGATATTAAATTGTTCCTCAGCAATAATGCCAGAGGATAATGCCAACTCTAGTTCCTCGGTATCCTTATTAAAGACTTCGCCAGTAGGAAGTATAATAATGTCCAAAAATAGATCATCCATCCACGGGCGGCCATTATCAATCCCATTTTGAAGGCAAATGTCGATATACCATTGCACAACTTCCCCTTTAGAATTAAACATGGTAGTAACCGAATGACGTGCTCCTTCTGGAAAATGCTGCAGCCAGGTATAGCCTTCGTCGACTATACAGACCCTTTTATCCCTATATAGGACATATAAGGGTTCAGTTATTTTGATCACCATTAATAAGGTAACGTAACCTTTAAATCCTTCTTCATCAAAGAAATCCTGAATGAATTCTCTTTGAACCACACGAAGCCAGTCTGCCCGGTCACCATATTTTCTTTTTAACTTAAGATCATTCATATAAATCTCCCATATTATTAGTTAAGGGAACATTGTATTCCTGCAGTTTCTCCATGATTTTGAATTTATTATTACTCACCTTGCTGTTATAAGGCAGTTCGATAACTTCCCCATCTTTTGTTACCAGATTTAAATGGTCGACTACGGTTACTCCATTGCTCTTCACGAAAATCTCTTTCGCTTCTTTAATATCCTCCCAATAATAGGAGTTAATAGTATTGTAAGTTTTATAATCATTAAAGTGCATTCCCTGATCATCAAGGTAATAATAGTTTGACACGCCGAACATGAAGAAGGGGATGCTTCCTAACAGTACAAAAAGTGTAGCCCATTTGAAACCTTTCCAGTCGGACTTCCACTTAATGAATAAATACAGAAATAAGGTTAATGCGATCCAAAGCATGCCAATCATAAAAATTATATAAGCAGACGGTGGTGCTACATAGAACCATTTTTCTGCTGTCAGGTAAAGATAATCCTGTATAAAATAAACAAAAACGAGAGGCATGAACAAACTGCTGATCATTAAAATAATTGCTGTTACGAGGATAATATTAGATGTATTATCTGTATTGAAGCTTAATCGCGCCATCACCTCTTCCTCCTTTTCCCAATATATAAGTAAATACGTATGTCAGGGAAGAATGTTTCAAATATTCCGAAAATTCACTCTTACCACTTTGAACATCAACATTAAAAATGCTTTTCCATTGGCTCTTTACAAAGGGTGTAGCCGTTTCTTCCGTAAAATTCCACACTTGCATCGCTGGGCCAAACGATGATGAATTCGAATTTCTTTTCTTCAGCCCATTCATTTACTAGTGATAGCAACTTGCTGCCAGTCCCTTTTCCTCTGTATTCGGGAACAGTAAATACATTGGTCATATATGCAAACGGATTTGTAACCCTGCCTGGGCGAGGAACCTTATTGATCAATTCAATGTAAATATGGGAAACGATTTCCCCATTTATCTCCCCAATCCAAATAAACCATTGCCGACTGTCCATCGCAGTTTCCAGGAACCCTCTGCATTCTTTTTCAAAGGAACTATATTCCACTCCGTCCCCCATTTCAGGGTAATCTTCGAGCGTAAAGTCCCATCTCATCTTTATTAACTGATCAATATCCCCATTATTGGCTAATCGAATTTCCATGTTCTCCTCCGTATAATAAATGTGTTCTGTAAGTGAAATTGTGCTGCCCATTATCTGCTTTTCTTCTTCTGATACGCAAAAAAATAACCCAAGCCAAAGGGGAGCAATGGAACAAGAGCTAACAGCCTGAAACCATTTTCCGCTCCGAGAAAATACAGGGCCGGCAGGGCTACTGCCATTCCACTTATAAGAAGATGCTTCCATGATTTACTGAACAAACCATAAGTAAATAGGATGCCGGATACCACTACCAACAGCCAGAATATTGTTCCTGCCATATAATCTCCCTCCTAAAAAACTTCATGAGTATTTTTCTTCAAAGCACCCAAATCATAAAGAATCGCAGCATCACTATTCTCACACCACATTTCTTTCACTTTGCTGCCATCGAATAGAAAAATCATGATTCCCGTCTCTCTTACACGTTGATTTTCTGACGGGATATCAAACCAGCCTCCTTTATATGTCATCCAGCCGGTGTAACGTACTACTAGTTTATTGCCCTGTTCAATCAAATCCTCCAGCACCCATTCATCGTCATAGAAAACGGATCGGTACCACTTCATGAATTCAACCATCGATTCGCGGCTGTTTTCTCCATTTCTCGAATGATATACAAAGTCCTCTGTCGTCAGTTCTTTAATCACACCGAGATTCCCCTGTGTAAAATATTCACCGAACCATCTTTCAGCTAGTAATCTCTTATCCTCGCTAATCATATTCCCACTCCTGATCATGGTTATTTATCCAGCAGCCAAAGGCCCCCAATATTAATCCCACTGAATTTCTTTACATTGCCAACTTCATCTTTTAGAGTCAGCGCTCCTTTTCCATAAAGCAGATACCAATCATATGAATAATCTTGAATTGAAAATATTTTTATCTCCGTTTTCAATTCATCTTCAACAACAACCTCAGAGACTTTCACACATTCAATTCTTAAACATTCGTATTCTGTTTGATCGCTGATATAATCCAAAAATGAGTGATTATGGGTCGGTACACCCACTACTAAAAACACTAAAAACAATAAAGAGATAAAAATATAATACGAAAAGTTAAATTTATGCTCAACCAGAAGAATCCATAGAGCAATTACTGAAAAAAAACTAATCCATAACAACCAGTCAATGTCGAAAACCAATTGGGCAAAACTACAATTAAAAGCCAGGAACATCAAATAACGAATTACGTTGGCAATTGAACGAGCCTTCATGTTTTCTGTTATATCTTCTTCCAAGTCGGACTTACTTATAAACAAATGATAAATTGAATACAATATGACTACAGACATAAAAATATAATCAATAAAAAACGAATCATAATCCATTCTTGTCACCCTAATCTGGAAAATTTAATATTTTATAAATCCAACCTGAACCACCGGCCATGCCCCTCGGTATCACCGATTGTGTTCAAGCTTTCTTTTCCCTCGAGATAATAATCAAGGTGGAGTCTTGCATCAAAAATATTATTGTATATATGAAAAATCGGCCTTTGTTCACCAATTTCTTTTATTTGCTCCAAAAGCTTCTCCTTTGTTTCGACGGACATTTGATTGGCAACATGGGTATGAAATACACAGATCACTTGTTCTTCTGGGATTTCGCTTGCCAGGGAGTGGAGCATTTCGACTCCATCCCCCTCTATTAAACTTAATGTTTGATTGCTTACATAGCTTGCCGCTTTTTCAAATAACTCCCGTCTTTCATGGTGTTCAGGCCAGATTAATGCCTTTAGCCATGTATAGTCCTCTGTATTTCTAACATCATTTATATGCAGGTCGATTCCGAATCTTGTTGCTACTTCTGGCTGCTTCATTTGTCGCAATGGCATCTTTCCCCCTTTAATTACTGAGGTAAGATGAACTTCCGAATTGGGATTTCCATAAACCTCTCCAGTTCCATAAAAATAACTGTATTTTTCAACGAATAGTTGCAAGCCTGCACTAGTTCCGATTTCGATTAAAGCCAATGGTTTTTTAGTCATTTGAAAAATGTGACTGAATACAGGATAAAGATATGAACACCTTCTGACCTCGTTAGTCTGCACGATTTTACTTGTTAACAAATCAATAATTTCACCAGAATATTTCTGGCAGAAATCCACGAAAGCTGGATATGCACTTGCAGCTTTCTCTGGATTATTAGTTATGTTTGGATAAAATTTTCTTAGTGTGTGCTTTTTCCCTTTCAATAATAAATAGTGAACAGCACCGAAAAACAAATTGGGCACAGGTTGACCCTTCTTGGCTGAAGATATCAATTCGATCATCTCTGCATCTTCAGCTATTTTCAAAGAAAGAAATTCATATAACGGACTTGATTCCCTGCATTCATGAATCGCAAATCTTCTAAATTTCATAGATAGATCATTAGACATCAAACATCACCGAATCCTTTTATATAAAAACTGTAAACTAAATAGACTCATATAAACAGCAAACACAGCTGCCACGACAAGGCATAAATAATTCCCTATCAATAAAGTAGTAGGATGCTCTTGCGGACTAACCAATCCCAGCTTGAACGGATAGGCGTCCTCCATTGGAGTCAACGAGGTATGCTGTTCAATGAATGGCAATGGCCTCCCAAGTCTATGCTTGGTAAGATCATAATCCGAATTGACAGTGACGGAATCGAAGAGAGGAGTAATTGTCACCCCAACCCAACCGATAAAAATGGATATCAGCAATACGCTGTGTCGCAGAACTTTATTAACCATATTAGTCCCACCATAAGTATAATTTCCTTGTTTCTCTCATTTCTTCAATTAAACCATTGATGCTTCCTGATCCCTGTTCCACGATATCAGGACAGAATTTATAGATTTTTTTTACAAATTCTTTTAGATCGTCTCCTTCAGGAAAAACTTCAAAATTCGCTTCCACCCAATCATAATCCGCGCCGATGATGATGAACGGATAGCTTCTATTCCATTCCTTTAGCTTAGAAATAACCCTCTCGTTGCTTATATCGTAATTGTCCCCATTCGTCTGCTGGAGTTTAAGGATATCAAACTGTTCTGATCCAGGGATAATGCCGATTTTTTCCCGATCAGAATCGCAAATAAAGGCTAAATAGTTTACCGGCTCAAGTTCCTCCCTTAGTGTTAAAACCAGTTGATCCGCTTCTTCCGGTTTTACTTCCACACAAATTCCCGCAACTTCAGCAGATTTCTCTGTATACATATCCTTTTTATAAAAAGGCAGCAACCTGCCATTTGTATTTCCTTTTACAATTGTCAGTACCTCTTGTGAAATTCCGCTTTGGTCCATTTTAAATTCGTTTTCCTTATTCCTGCCAAAGCTTATTAACCTTTTCCAATTCAATTCTCATCACCTACTGTTTATTGTAAATCCTTAATCAATTGAAAATATGGGATGACTATATCGGCTTGTTCTATCGGTCGAAGCTTTTCCATGTAATAGTCCTCCGCTTTCCAATATCTTTTTTCGAACTTTTCGATGTTCTGCTGAGTTTGACTGCTTTCCCGCGCAAACCTTATATCCCGTGGACAGTCAATAAAAACCGTATAATCAAAAAATGGTTCCCATTCTGCTCTCTGGAGGAAAATCCCTTCAACAACAAAAACGTTTTTGCCTGCTAACTTCAGGTTTTTATAAACATGTTGATCCCTGTCATTATCATAAAATGGGAGCTCGATTTCATTTGAGTGGATTAGTTTATCAAACAAAGATTTCTTAATCGACTCTACATCCCACTGTAAGTAATAATACTCCCGCCATTCTTCTTGGCCCGTGTTGTACCTTTTCGACCGTGCTACAATATGGTCGTCTAAGTGAATAACCGTACTTTCAATTCCTTTTTTCGAAAGCGTTGAGGCGAATCTCTTCACAAAAGTCGTTTTCCCTGACCTGCTAAGCCCATCTATCCCTAAAATAATGCGTTTATTTTGAAGTACAGACGACTTAATTTGTGTCAATATCTTTTCTACTTCTTCCATTATGCAACCTCACATTTCAAAGTTGAAAAATATATTTACTTATTCGCTGAATCGACACAAATTCCCTTTTTCAGGTAAAAATAATACCACCTCGTAAAGGCGGCATCATTTGAGCTTTTTGTTATTTAGAAATTCCCTCGTTATCAACCGTACCTCCGACAAGCGAAAGAAGCCCACCGGCATGTTCCCTTTGGAACTCCTGTCAATGACTAGCCACTTTCCGTCAATGTATACAGCGTCTTCCACATTAAAAACAACATCTACGATCTCCCTTTCAATTGTTTTTCTCTAATTCGAATACACACATCTGAATCCATTCTTTAAGACTAAAGACCTGTAACTTTTTTTAAAGATCCCAAATATTAATTTTTACCAAAAAGTTACACATAGTTTATACTATTTAAATTTACTGAAAATTCGATAAATTTACGCATGCTTTTCCATCATTACTACTTGTATAATAGTAATACACCTAGAGTTACCCATGGTCGACCAACAAAAATCTTGACTTTAGGAGAGTGATGAAATTGTTAGAAAACATTATTTTCGCAATGATCATCGGTGGATTTGTTGGACTGACAGCGCATGTGAGAAAACGAGGCAAGATCATAATGCCCCGAAGGACAAAAAAATTCATCTACCTTGGTTTCTTTGAAGAAATTCTCACCGGTTCATTAGCCGCCGCACTATTAGTAGTCTCATCAGAGGCAGATTCGCTGTTAAGAGTATTTTTAATGTCCATCATGGCTGGTTTCGGGGGTGATGCCTTACTAAGAGGACTTGAATTATTTCGAATAGGTAGCAGTAACCCGGGTGGGGAGGATATTGGCAAATGAAAAAACCAACACCTCAGCCTAAGAGAAAGAAGTTTGCTAACGCCATTGGTCAAGCAGCTTCCAAAGTGCTTGTTTTTTTTTGATAAAAATGAACTTGGGAAATTTTAAGCTCGACTCCTCTTCATCCTCAAACGTAACCCTTCATTATAAAATCCCTTTTTAAATCATAATCGGTATATGGATTTTCAATTCAGGCACATCATTCACAGGATCAAAGCTTCCTGGATACTCTTCCAGATGTTCTAAACCATTTTGGGTCAATGTATATCCGTTTTCTTTGATCCAGGTGTACAAGTTTGTATAAGCTTCATGTACCGCTTTCCCTTTATACTCGATACAGGCAAATGTACAGGCTGGAACCGTAATAAGCTCCATTTCTTCAGGGATAGCCGTCCCATCTTCCACTTCAAGGGCCAGATAATATGTAAAGCCATTTTGTGTGATGTGATAGGAAAGTCCAAAAATGTTCTCAGGATTTAAAGCACTTTTTAATTCAGTCTTCCTTTTTAAAAACTCCTTATGAAAAATCTTTATATCATCCTTAGCTGCTTGTTCAAAAGTTCCTACCCATTTAGCTCCTACAGCCTTAAATGCTTCTTTGTTAACCAGCTTTGCTTCCATTCCTGTATCCTCTCCTTTTTCCATACATTTTTCGAATCACTCAGGGAAAAGTAAGATTAAAACATTGAGGAGAAACATGATGGACCTTAAACTTTTCCGGCTAATCAACAGACTTTCAGGACGGTTCTCTCCAATGGATCAACTAATGATCCTTATATCGAATCGAGTACGCTATGCTTACCTATTGATTATTGTATATATGCTCTTCAAAAATCGATTTAACAAAAGAATTGCACTTGAAACGGGCATGGCGGTTCTCATCAGCTTTATTGCCCACTTCTTCATCCACTTATTTTATTTTAGACCTCGTCCCTTCAAGAAACGGCGAGTTGGAATCCTTATTCCCTCAAAGATGGATTCATCCTTTCCGAGCAAACATACGATACTTGCTTTCGCTGCTTCAACTACTGTTTTGATGTTTCACAGAACCCTGGGCACGATTATGATGTGGATGTCTGCTCTAACAGGATTTTCGAGAATCTGGGTTGGACACCACTACCCATTTGATATCGTTGGAAGTGCAATTCTTGGATCAATGACAAGTGTAGTGACGAGAATCATTTCATTCCGCAAATTTGGACAAAAACCAGCGGATAGCTAATTTCATGAATTACGCATAAGTTCAATTATATGCGTTCTTCGTTTTTTTAAAAATACATCTTCAATCGGCAAGGTTAAATACCAGGACTGCTGGCAAAAATCACTTAAATCCGGGCGGTCATACAACAAATCAATGACCAGCCTATTTTCAGAAGTTGTTGTGACAGAGTTTGCCAGCTCCTGGTATATCTTATTCATAGTTTCATCGTCAAAAACCCGTTCAACCGCCAATTTCCCGGCCAGCCTATCCCACCATGGCAGGGAGGCCTTTGAACTCTCTTTATATCCAAATATTCCAGCTTCCGTTGCTGCAAATAATCTTTGAAACAGTGCCTTCTCATTTAGTCAGAATGCCATTATGGTCGAATCTCTTATTTTGGTTTTTTTGAAGCAAAGTCTCCCACACTTCCTTAAACACTGCAGCGAAATGCTCAACTTCAAGCCATGTACTCGAATTTTAATAAGGAAATAACAACCGATCATCCTGATTCCCATTTTGATTTAAATAGACATTCTGAATAAAAATCATTTAATTCAGCGAATAAGGTGTATTCAATTCAAGTTCGAAATCTTTTGTTTGCATTTCATTACCTCGTTAAGGATACATTTTTATGTATTTCTGTCCGTCATAGCCCCGATGACGGACACTTTCCCTTAGTTTTCCTTCATTTCTGTCCGTCATAACCCTGATGACGGACATTTTCCCCTTGTTTTCGTTCATTTCTGTCCGTCATAAATCTGATGACGGACACTTTTCCCTTGTTTTCTTTCATTACTGTCCGTCATAGCCCAGATTACGGACATTTTTTCCTAGTTTTCGTTTAATTCTGTCCGTTATAACCCAGATGACCGACATTTTTCCCTTGTTTTCTTCCTTTACTGTCCGTCATAGCCCCGATGACGGACACTTTCCCCTAGTTTTCTTTCATTTCTGTCCATCATAGACCTTATGACGGACATATTCCCCTAGATTTCGTTCATTTCTGTCCATCATAAACCTGATGACGGACATATAGAATACAGATTAAATGCCATGAAGTGTTTTTGGCCTTCTTTAACTGTTAGCTGGATTGCCTCCTCCCAATTGTCCTTTGTAATCAGTTTTAAAGTTAACCCCATAATAGAACTCCTTTTAATCTACAAAAATATAAATCTTAACCGATGTTATTAATAATGATTATTTTAGCTAATTTTACCATTAACCAATAAGATATTACCCTTTTTTATAAAATTTTCTGAAATCTACGTGTAACTTTTATTCGTTTCAACTGTCTATGCTTACCAAAGAGAGGGGGATGGAATGTCGGACCCAAGGATTGATTTATACGAAAAATACAAGAATGCGATTTTCCTGTACCTTTACCGTTCAACGTTAAGTCAACATATTGCCGAAGACCTGACTCAGGACACTTTTTTGAAGGCTTTCCAGTCACTGGCCAGCTTCCGTGGGGAGTCCTCTTTAAAAACCTGGCTTTTTAGAATAGCAAGGAATACTTATATCAATCACAGCAAGAAAAAACAAAACAACATGGAGTTTCAAACAGATATGATGGACCAGTATATAACGCAGAAGCTGGACCAATTCAAACGTTCAGATGACCAAAATGCAATTGAGCTGACCTTGCTGCAGCTGCCTGAAAATTACAGAACCTATATCATTTTACGGGATGTGAATGACCTTACTTATGAGGAAGTTGCTACCGTCACAAACGAAACGATCGGCCAGGTGAAGGTTGGCTTGTACCGGGCCCGAAAGAAGTTCAAGGAAATCTACAGGAATTTGGAGGATGGAGAATGAAATTGGAGCATGAAGTAGTCCAGGATCTGTATCCGTTATATATAGAAAATGACTTAACTTCGTCGGTAAAAACAGCAATTGATGAGCATCTGATGGAATGTGAGGCATGCAGGAAGTTTTATGAGACAGGGGAAAAGACGGTCCATATAACCGAAATGGAAGAGCCGACTGTATCCAAATCCCTTGATGAAAAAATCATTTTGAAAATGAAGCTTAACCGCCTGAGGCTTATTTCTGTTGTTCTTGCCGGAATTCTTTTTTCAATGGTATTTACAGATTACATCAATAAGCGGGAACAATTGTTCATGGCTACTGATGGATATTATGATGCGTTACAATTAATGGATCGGATGGACGATATGGTGAAAAATAAAGAACAGATCAGCTTACAACCCATTGAAATGGAGATTAGTCGCTTTTTAGAATATAACATTATGCTTAAAGATAATCTGAATTTCATCGAGGAGTATCAAAAAAAGTCAACAGAGTTCTCCCTTAGCCTAAATACTCAAAGACTGAACGCTATGCTTGAAGTGATGAAAATCCGGTACAACCTGGGCAGATGGTCTGAAACGGATGAATCAGCATTCCATGCGCTTAAGGACTATTTTCAAAATCACAGACAGGATTTTATAGAGGATTATGAAAAAACTCACCATGGATACAGCTCATATCTCCACATTCTGGATGTAAAAAAGATGGATAAATTTTATGAGAATGTCAATTTATTGAGCTACAGCTATACTCGTTTTCATAAAATGCCTGATCGAATTCAGCCTATGAGGGAGTCGGAGTTGAAGAACCGAATTGCCGACGCTCTGGTTATTGATCGAGATGAAATTGAATTGGAAAAAGAAAGCCCGGTCAATGCAATGTATGTCTACCATTTTGAAAATAGAAATGGATTTGGAGGAGATATCGATGCAGTCACCGGCCAAATCACTAATTATGTTGGGGATACTGGACCATTAACAAATGGGCCAATCATGGATCAGGAAGAAGCCGAGAAAAAAGCCAGGTTTTATTTAGAAAAAATTTATGGTAAAGATATAAATCTTGAAGTCGTTTCTTTAGGCTTTAATTTTAACTCTTCTGCAAATGATTCAAGATACAAGGTTTATAGCTTCAAAGCGGTGCCAAAAGTTCAAGGATATTCTTTATATACACCTTTTGAAACTGAAACGTATTTTAATCTAAATGCCAGGAACGGTGAGCTTGAAAGCTTCGACCACAATCGCCATGTTCCTTCATTCGAGCAGCTGAATCAAGTCCATTTTCCAGCTGCATCTGATATTACTGGGGATAAACAAGCAGTTATGATTTATTCAGCTTTAACCGGCAATTTTGAATTGGTCTTCATGGAACCAGATTTGGAAAACTTCGAGGAGGGAAAATTTATATCAGCCAAAACTGGCCTCGAGGAGAAGATTTACTTTGAATTTTAACTTTCCTAAAAGACTGCCTCCTGAAAGGGCAGTCTTTTATACTATGTAAAGCTTTTCGCATCCTGCGGCAAACTCATTACCTTTAATAAATACTTCCTCATCTTTTGCTCATACTCAAAAGGGTATGGATAATGCAGACTCTTCCCGACATCCTGTGCCAGGCCGCTGAACAGGTCTGCAGTCCTGTAAAGGGCTTCCCAGTTTTCCTCAATTCCTGCACCAGCATAAGTCCCTTCCAGCTCCGTCCATGTATCACTGTCGAGATAACGCTTGAACCATCGGCCATATTTATTAGGATTGACGCTCCAATCATACTTGACACCGATGTACCATTCGATAACCGGCTGCAGGTAATTGAATCGGAGGACATTATCAAGCATGTATTTTGCAAAATACAATTCGTCACGCCAAAGGCTATTCGCTACGTATGCGGTATCTCCCCAAAAACTGTTGATGATATCAGCAAACATTTCCGCAGACGGCTTTTTTGTTATGTATGCCTTGTAAGAAGGAGCCGGTATCCCTTTAGTGATTTCATCCTTATCCAATAAAACTTTATAGCCATTGTCGTATCTTTCAGGCAGCTCAGTCATTGCACCCAGGTGTTTAATAAATTCAACCGTCGATACCTGAAAATCAATTTTAGTGCCGTCTTCATAAAGGACGAGTCTCGTGCGCCAGTTTCCATCCTGCAAAACAACTTTCTTTATGAGAGTACCAAATTGATTCAGCCATCCATCGTCCCTGGTAAAACCATCTAAATCCTTCACGAAAATTTCGAAGTCATAATCGGTGAACAGATCAGTGAATGCATGTGGGTTTGCACGAGAACTTGTCATCAGCACAGACCGGATATTTTCATTTTGCCGGGCCCATTCAAGAAGCTGGTTTATCATCTCTTGTTCTTGTTTCAAGTTAAATCACTCCCCCATTTTCATTGATCAAGTTTATTTTTTCAAAAATAGCACTGAATTGACTTCTTTTGAAAAAAAACCAAAAGGCTTCGTTAATAGCTTCATACATGCCTGTCCTTCCTCATCATTATTAGCTTCTATTCCTTTTCTTTGCTTAATCGCTCAACCTCTTTTTCCAGAAAATCCAGGCGGCGATGAATCCGATAAAATATCGGTAAGTAAGCAACGATGACAATGATTAACCAACCCATTGTTTTTCCCCCTCAAGCTTGCAAAACTAAGATCATTAAAACGTAATCTAGATAATTATTTCGGTTTTCAGAGCATATTTCCTTCAAAAAATATGAATTTCAAGTTGACTGACATTGGATTAATTGAGTTTGCATTCATAGTTTGCTAAATTTAAGTTAAGGAGACTTTCTCCTATCTGGATATTGTTAAATAAATTTAAGAATATAGCCGGGGAGTGTACAAAAGATGGAAGCAACTTTTGAGCAAAGAGATGAAGTGACTGAGTTCATCAAAGCTAATCGGGAGCTTTTTGAGAAAAAGTTATTATCAGAGGCGGTCAATGTTGCGTCTAAAATTCATGAGATTCTCCAAAAAGGGAATATCGACCTTTTAAAGAACGCTGAAAAATTAATTGTCTACATAGTGGAGCAGCAAGAAGAGGAACTAATTGCCTTTGCTGAGCAAGAAGGAGTGGCCTGGGCAGAACATTCATTGACAGTTGCTTTTAAATTGGAGTGGATACAAGCAATCAGAAGAACTTTGTGGCACTTTTTATACGAATTCGACCAGTCGAATAATAGTTACTCTGACCGAGACGACTTTTTTCCGCTTGAGAAAAAGATTAATGACCAGGTCGACCAATTCCTGAATACGTTTTTCTTAACTTACACCAAGTACAGGGAAGAACTCCTCAACTCGCAGAGAAAATTAGTTGAACACTTGTCTGTTCCAATCATCCCCGTCAGTGCATCTGTCGCTGTCTTGCCTTTGATCGGCATGATAGACGAATACAGAATGCTGATTATTGAAGAAAAGGTTCTAATGGATATATCAAGATTGAAGGTTCAAACTCTAATTTTGGACTTATCAGGAATTGCTGACATGGAATTGAATGTGATTGACCATTTCCAGAAAGTGTTGAATGGTGTTTCAATGATGGGATCAAAGGCTGTTATAACTGGAATGCGCCCTGAACTTGTTACTAAGATGATCCATTCAGGAATCAACTTTGAACAAAAGGCAGAAACAAGAGGAACACTTCAGCAAACACTGAAGTCCTTCCTTGATAGTGAATTCAAAAGATAAACTCTTTAAAGCCCCTTTGTTTATGACAAAGGGGCTTTTACCTGCTTAATTCACTCTCTCGTTAAGATCAAGCAGAAGCTATGCGTCGATTTACTCCATAAGGCTCTAGTGATGCTAGATCATCAGGATTTCCCGGATATCTTCCTCTGTAAGGGAGGCTGAGCCTTTTTCTTCGATAATTTCTTCAATCATATTCCGCTTTTTATCCTGAAGCTCGTTCATTTTCTCTTCGATTGTTCCCCTGGCAATCAATTTAATAACCTGGACTTTATTTTTCTGTCCCATTCGGTGGGCACGGTCCGCTGCCTGCTCCTCGACGGCCGGATTCCACCATAGATCATAAAGGATGACTGTATCTGCTCCTGTTAAGTTTAAACCTGTGCCTCCGGCTTTTAAGGAAATCAGGAAAAAATCCCGTTCTCCCGCATTAAACTTTTCGCATGTTTGCACACGTTCTTCAGCAGGTGTCTGTCCGTCTAGATAAAAGAACGGAATGCCCTCGTAAGCTAACTCCCTGCCAATCAAGTCGAGCATTTTCGTGAACTGGGAAAAAATGAGCACCCTTCTGCCAGCAAACCTGGACTCCTCGATAATTTGTTTCAATTGTTCAAATTTAGCCGAGCTGCCCTGATATCCATCTACAAACAAGGCGGGATGGCAGCATATTTGCCTTAATCTCGTCAGGCCAGCCAGGATCTTGATTCGGTTTTTCCTGATCGTATTCTTATCCAGCTGCTTTAAGGTCTGGTGGCGCAGCTTCGCTAGGTACGTAGCATAAAGCTTTTTCTGTTCAGGCAACAATTCAACTCTATCGATTGATTCAATTTTTTCCGGCAGCTCCCAAAGCACTTCTTCCTTTAGCCTTCGCAGTAAAAATGGACGGACCCTCCTGGCGATGGTCTTGCTTGTCAGATTACTATATTCCTTCAATCCCTGGAATAACTCAGGTAACACCACCCGAAAAATAGACCATAACTCTTCTATCGAGTTTTCAATCGGCGTACCCGTCAACGCGAACCGGTGGTCAGCCTGTATATTCATTACCGCTTTTGCTGTTTGAGTCAGCGGATTTTTAAAAGCCTGCGCTTCATCGAAAAAGACTGTGTGAAATTTAATTTTTTCGTACAGGTGAATATCCCTGCGCAGAAGCATGTAAGAGGTAATGACCACATCAATACCCGAAACATCATTTAGCAGTTTGGACCGCTCCGCCTTATTGCCGTCGATGATGACTGCCTGAATCTCAGGAGTAAATTTCATGAATTCACTAAGCCAGTTATAAACTAGAGACGAAGGACAAACAATCAGGATGGGCCGTTGTCTTTCCCTCACATCGGAAAGCTCTGAAGCAATATAGGTGATACTTTGCAGTGTTTTACCAAGACCCATATCATCTGCCAGAATTCCGCCAAATCCGTAACTTGCAAGAGTTTTCATCCATTGGTAACCCTGTTTCTGGTATTCACGTAATATTGACACCAATCTATCAGGAACATCGAACTTTACTTTTCCAGGTGTGCTAATTTCTTCAAGGAAACTCCGGAAGGAATCCTCTAATCGAAGGACGGATCCATCCTCAAATGATTCTAGCATTTGTATCCCTCGGACAATCGGAACATTCAACCCTTTCTCCAAATCTTCATCCTGAATTGGCCCTGCCTTCAAGAAGCGATGGATTTCTTCCCATTCCTTCGTTTCCAGTGACATTAGCGCCCCATTGCGTAAACGATAATACTTCCGTTTTTCCTCAAGCGCTTCAAGGATATCCCGGATATGTTTTTCAGGAATCCCATCCATTTCAAACTTGAATTCAAGCCAGTTTGTCCGCTCTTTTTTCACCTTGACACGTATTTGCGGTCGAGCCGGCTCCCTGAAAATCCGATTCCTGACAGCTGTTGTAGCATATATTTGTATAAGCTTTTGCAGCTTTGGCATGACATGATACAGAAATTCATATTCCAGCTCTTCATTATGCAAAAAATATCCGCCATCCGTTTTCCCAAATGAACCTTCATCTAGCAACTCCAGAATCAGGTCCTCCTTGACCATGTCCCTGATTAACAGCGAATTCACTTTCGGTTCCCTGTCCTCGAGCGGATTGAAAACGATTTTTCCATACTGGAACTCGACCCCGGCCAGCAATCGGTTATTTACGCGATCAAGATATAGCTTTGCGGTCAATGGTTCTGTTAAAAATTGCTTCGTTATATCGCCATCTATTAGAACTTCCCCAATACGTCGCAGGCCTGGCACGACTTTTTCCACAAAGAAACCCATTTGATCCTGTAAAATCGGGATGTTATCCGTTTTGGATTGAGCAAGCATATTTTTCAGTTCAAATAACCTGCTGCAATCCTCGGTGCTGAGCTGGATCAATTGGGCATTCGACCAAACGAGGTCATATTTATGAAGAACGATCAAATCAGATATACCAGCAATTTTTAACGCATAGTCCTTCTCAGTGATTTTTTCAAAATTGAACAAAAGCGGAAGTCTTTCGTTCAAAACAGAAAACGGACCAGTGACCTTTCCCTCCTCCTTCAACTTCACATCCGGAACCTTTTCCAGCAGCGCCAATAGCTGCTGCCAAAAGGATGGCGGAATAACCAAGGTTGAGGTATCATGATCGTTCTTGAATACTAGATCTGAGTCCTGGACGATTTGGATAAGTATTTTAATGATTGAGTCGATATCATTTTGAAAACAATGATGCTTTGGATTATAGGTGAACAAATCTGATAGCGATGCGGACTCCCTGTTTGCCACACTCATCAGGAATCTCGAAATATCTTCGATTTCGATCGGACCGATACTCATCGAAACACCCAGCATCATTTGATCATTACTGATTTCAATCGGCTCGATGTTGAACACAGTGTTCAGTATCTTCCTTGTTTCAAAGTGAAGCTGGTGACCGCTTGTCCTACGAGGTCCTTCACTGAAAATAGTCAGCAGTCCTTCAGCCAGACCATCTCCCAATTGATCATTATTTTTTATCGCAGTTGATGTCCCCTGCTTTTGCTTATCCAAAAGCGCCAGCAAGACCGCGGCCACATGCTGGCACTCATGTTTGACAGACGCAAGCTTTGGACATGTACACTCAGTTGTGAAACGTCTGTCCCCAGTTTCGGTAACAGTGACATGGAATACATCCGCCCCTGTCACGGTTGCATTCACCCGCTTCTCATTGTAGTCTGTAAACTCGACTTTATCCGCACGGTAAAACGCATCTCCTCGTTTGAAGGAAACAGTTCCGCATAAATCCTTGATGGCTTTTTGATTTAGTTTAATATCCATGGCCTGTTCCCTCCTCGAAGATGCAATTAATCGATAATTATTAGTGTAGACGTTATGGACTCATTTGTTAAGCAGGAATGTAAAAAGCATGGAGAAAGCTCCATGCTTTTTATGTTTTGTCAGCTATTCATCATCCGATTCCACGAAATTTTTAAGTGCAGATAGTTTGTTATCCCAATATATCTCGAAAAATGAAAGCCATTTCTGCAATTCCTGAAGCGGCTCTGGCTGTAATGCATAACGAGTTTCACGTCCAATTTTTTTACTCGAAACCAGACCTGCTTCTGATAACACAAATAAATGCTTATTGACGGCTGTCCTGGTAATCGGAAATTTCTCAGTTATGGACGCAATCGGCATCTCCTTGTCAGCAAGCAGCTTAAGTATTTTTCGGCGAGTTGGATCTGCAACAGCTTGGAACACATCATATCTCGCTGTAGAGGATTGCATGTTAACCCTCGATATAGGATGGCAGTGCTTCGTTAACGATTTTATCCCATCCTTTATCCATGATTCCCTGGATAATAGTATGAGGCTGTCCAAATTCAGTGACCTTTTCAGGATCCCATCCAGAGTGTATTAAAGTGAACTCAGTGCTGCCATCCAGCTCTATTAATTCAAATACAAGGTGCCAATCCTTCCCCCAATCAAAGCCAAGACGATTCGGCGGGTCCAATTCTGTAACTTTGCATGGTGAGTCACCAAATGGGCCTGCGTGTAGAATGAACTCCTTGCCAAGTTCGGCTTCAAAGGTATTTGGCATCCACCAGGCTTCGATACCTTCTGATGTTGAGACTGCTTTCCATACTTTTTCAATTGGCGCATTTAAGACGATTGTTTTTCGGATTTCTCTTTGTGTATCCATGTTTTTAGCCTCCATTATGTAATAACACTAATTGGTGTCACTTCATAAACATATAACACCTTTTAGTGTCATGTCAACAGAATGGACCAGGCACTAAGTATAGTACCTGGTCCACTATGTAAATTAAATCTCAATAATAATCGGTAAGATCATCGGCCTTCTTCTTGTCTTTTGGAAGATGTGCTGACCAACTGCTTTTTTGATTCCCTGCTTTATGACATTCCAGCGATGTACATTGTCTTCTTGAAGTTCGGTCACTGTTTTCGTAACAAGATTGTTTACATCTCTCATCAGGTCCTCGGAGTTTTTCACAAAAACAAACCCCCGTGAAATAGTATCCGGTCCGGAAATGATTTTTCGTTCGGCTTTGCTTAATGTCAGGACAATGACTAGCATTCCATCCTCGGATAGCTGCTTTCTGTCCCTAAGGACGATTTCGCCGACATCCCCGACACTTACGCCATCTACATACGTATCACCTGCTGGAATATTTCGTGTCTGACGTGCTTCACCATTTTCAATGTCAACAATATCACCATTTTTAACGATGAATGTATTTCCTTTTTCTACACCAACAGATTCCGCAAGCAAGCGGTGGTGATACAGCATCCTGTATTCCCCGTGAATCGGGATGAAATACTTAGGCTTCATCAAGGTCAGCATCAGCTTGAGGTCTTCCTGGTAACCATGGCCGGAAACATGCATGCCAGTTGTGCTGCCAGTGCCGTATATAACTTTCGCGCCAAGCTTAAACAAATTATCGATAATCTTGGAAACATCTTTTTCATTCCCTGGAATCGGGGAAGCTGCCATGATGACTGTATCTCCAGGATAAATCGAAACATCTCGATAATTTCCTGTTGAGAGGCGGGAAAGCGCGGCCATTGGCTCTCCCTGGCTGCCAGTACAAAGAATAGCAACTTTGTGAGGATCCAGTTGGTCAACAACATTTGGTTGTATCAACATTCCTTCGGGAACATTCAAATAACCTCGTTCTATAGCCACGTCTACTACGTTCACCATACTCCTGCCAAGTAATGCAAGCTTCCTGTCCGTTTTGATTGCTGCCTCGACAACCTGCTGAACCCGGTTGACGTTAGAGGCAAATGTTGAAACAAAAATTTTCCCTTCCGCTTTCATGAAGGCTTCTTCAAGATGACTTGCTACCATTCGCTCTGATGGTGTCAAGCCAGTACGCTCAGCATTCGTGCTCTCCGATAATAGGGCCATGACCCCTTCAGTACCGATCCTAGCCATCTTATGGATTTCTGATTGCTCGTCATTTGCAGGTGTTAGGTCGAATTTGAAGTCTCCAGTATGGACGACAGCCCCCTCAGGAGTATGGAGTACAATTCCAAGACAATCCGGGATGCTGTGACTTACTTTGAAAAAAGAAACCTTGATCTTGCCAAAATCCAATTCTGAATCTGAATTGATTTTGTTTAGCTCAGTCCCTCTAAGGAGCTTGTGCTCACTTAGTTTCAATTCAATTAAACCAAGAGTAAAATCTGTCGCATAAACTGGCGCATTTAGCTTTTTGAAGAAATATGGGACACCGCCAATATGGTCCTCGTGTCCATGGGTCACAATCAACCCTCTGATTTTTTCTCTATTTTCTTCAAGGTAAGTCATTTCCGGGATAATCAAATCAATCCCCAACAAACTCTCATCCGGAAACTTCCCTCCACAGTCAATCACAAAAATATCGTCCTCATACTGGACAACATACATGTTTTTTCCGATTTCATTAATGCCGCCCAAGGCGAATATAGATAAAGTCACGTCATATCCTCCTAATCCGTAATCGATTTTGTTAGTATTGCCTATTTTTAACCGATTATTTAGTTCTGGAGAGCAGATTTGCATTCACTAAGCAGGCTTTTTGAATTTTATTTATTAAATTCAGTATTTTTTATTCAGCTACCCTTACTTATTGCCGAAAAATTTGTCTTTGCTGACGAGGTTCAAACTTTTATTGGCGAAAATTTCTTTTTATTGGTGAAGTTCACAACTTTATTGGCGAAAATATAATTTTATTGGCGATATCCACTTATTTATTGGCGAAAATACGTTTTTATTGGCGAACTGGAAAAAATCCGCGTTTTTTTCCAGTTCACTTACCCCTCCCTCAATCTAAAAAGACCAACCCGCTCTTTCGCGAATTGGCCTTCTCACTTTATTTCTCAATCCATGTATACATATACTGATTGTCTTCGATATCCTTGGCTTTCTTCACCGTCTTCAGCGGTCGGAATGTATCGATCATGACTGCAAGCTCAAGTGTTTCTTTTTTGCCAATGCTTGCTTCTGTTTTGCCTGGATGTGGTCCGTGCGGGATTCCGCTTGGATGCAATGTAATCGAACCTTCCTTGATTCCTTTGCGGCTCATGAAATTGCCTTCCACATAATACAGCAGTTCGTCACTGTTAACGTTGCTATGGTAATATGGTGCCGGAATCGCTTCAGGATGGTAATCGTAAAGCCTTGGCACGAAGGAACACACTACATAATTATGGCCTTCGAACGTCTGATGCACTGGCGGCGGCTGATGGATCCGGCCCGTGATTGGCTCAAAGTCTTCGATATTGAAGGCCCATGGGTACAGATAGCCATCCCAGCCAACAACATCGAGCGGGTGATGGTTCAATACATGGCGGTGTAGATGGCCGCGCGTCTTCGTGATGACCTCGTGCTCTCCTTTTTCAGAGAAGGTTTCCAGAGACTCGGGACCGCGAATATCGCGTTCACAGAATGGGCTGTGCTCGAGCAGCTGTCCATATTCATTGCGATAACGACGCGGGGTCGTAATCTGGCTGAACGATTCAACAATCAACGCCTTTGTCATTTCAGAGTCGTCAGGCACAACCCTGTAAATTGTGCCGATCGGAATCACGACATAATCACCAGGACGGTAAGTCAAAGTACCAAACATCGTCTCCACTTTGCCCGAGCCATGATGGAAAAAGAACATCTCGTCTCCATCACCATTTCGGTAAAATTGCTTCATCGGTTCAGTAATATTCGCAAATCCAATCAAAAGATCGTCATTACCAAGGATATAATCTCTTCCGCTTAAGGCATCACCGGTTTTCGTAATCTGGTCGGTCAGGAAGTGTCTATGGTTCAGTGAGTCCTGTTCCTCATATTCAGGCAGATAGCTGCCGATCAATTCACTTTTCACGACTTCCGTCGGCATATGATGGTGATATAGAATCGACTGTGTGCCTGAAAAGCCCTTCGTTCCCATCACCTGCTCACGGAAGAGCGAACCATCTTCCTTTTTAAAAATTGTATGGCGTTTCTTCGGGATTTCTCCCAGCTGGCGGTAATACATGAATACACCTTCTTTCTACTCTTCTATAATTTTATTTTTCAGGACGCCGAGCCCCGTAATCTCAAGTTCCACTTCGTCGCCAGGCTCAAGCCAGCGATGGACATCTGTACCAAGCTCGAGGATGCAGCCTGTTCCGACTGTTCCTGAGCCGATGACTTCACCCGGATACAGTGTCGTACCCGCTGATGCCCGTTCGATCATTTCTCCGAATGAGTAATAAAGATCCTTCATATTCCCCTTCGAAAGCTCCCTGCCGTTTACACGGGCAATCATTTCAAGGTCATAGCCTTTCTCCACTCTGAGGGATTCCACCTCATCTTTAGTGACCAGGTACGGGCCGAATGAAGTCGCGAAATCCTTGCCCTTCGCCGGACCAAGTCCGACCTTCATTTCCTGCCTCTGAAGGTCGCGCGCACTCCAGTCATTCATGATAAAAAAGCCGAAAATATGCTGTTCGGCATCCGCCGTCTTGATATTACGTCCTTCCTTGCCGATGACACAGGCAATTTCCAGTTCATAATCCATCCACTCACAAGCCTGTGGCCGCCTGATGTCTTCTTCAGGACCCTTGATGGCAAGATGGTTGGTGAAGTAGAACACTGGGAACTCATACCATTCAGGTATCATTTCAAGTCCTCGGTTTTCACGTGCCGTTTTTACATGCTGCTCAAATGCGTAAAAATCACGGACACTCTTCGGATTTGGCAATGGCGCGTTCATGCTGACTTCATTTAAAGGATAGGAACCATTACCTGTCTCTATCAAACCTTTATTCTTTTCGATATACTCTATGAATGCTTCGTGGTTTTCGATGAATGCCAACATATTGTCAGGCAATGTCCCGTTCGAGGCTTCATGCATATCGACCGCCATATTACTGGAGTTAATCCAGCCAGCACTCACTGTTCCGTCCTTTTTTGTAAACGTAATGAATTTCATGTGATCACCTATTTCCTTTGCAGCTCAAAGGTTTTTGCCAGCGGCAGAGTGTAAGTCGCTCCTGCCAGCCTGCCAACCGGATTGAGCTTTTCCGAATTGATGCGGCCATTTTCATACAAATCGTCTTCAACATGGACATGAACAACCTTGCCAATGACAAGGCTGCCGGCTCCAGCTTCTTCTCCGCCAAAGTGCAGGACTTGATCCAGTACACACTCAAGATGAACCTTCGACTCCTTGACTCGTGACGGCTTAACAGATACACTGTCAACTTTGTTCAGGCCTGAAGCTTCAAATTCATCGACATCTGACGCAAATTCAGTGGCGCAGTCATTCATCTGTTGGACGAACTCCTCACTGACAATATTGATGACAAATTCCTTTGTACTTTCAATATTTTTCAGCGTATCCTTTTTCGCGCCATCAGTCCCTCTTCTCATTGGCGAAAAGCACACCATCATCGGATTCGCACTGATAACGGTAAAGAAACTGAATGGAGCCAAATTGGCGTTCCCGTTTTCATCCTGGCTGGAAACAAAGGCGATTGGCCGCGGCAGGACTGAGCCTTGCAAGAGCTTGTAAGCGTCTCTCCATTCAAGCGATTCTGTTTTGATTTCCAAGGCTTACACCGCCCTTTCATGAAAAAGCTGACTGACGATTTGTAAAATGAATTGATGGTCTTCACGCGTTCCTAATGTGATCCGGAACGCTTCCTTGTAGCCCGAAAGCTGCATCTGTCTGACAAGCACACCATTTTCCGTCAGCTTCTGGATAACCGGTCTGTTCGTGAAAGCATACAAAAAGTTGGATTGCGATGGGAAACTATCAATCTCCAATTCTTTGAATTTTGAACTCAGAAATTCCCTCTCCGCACTATTTTTTGCTGCACAGTCATTCACAAAAGCCTGGTCTTCCAGCGCAGCCACCGCTGCCGCCTGTGCAAGCTGGTTCACGTTGAACACATCCCTGACTTTGTGTAACTCCTTGGCAATGGCCTCATGCATGATGCCATAGCCAACACGCAGGCTGGCAAGCCCATATATTTTTGAAAAAGTCCTGAGGATAACAATGTTCTTGTATTGCTCAAGCAACGACATCGTATCAATGTATTCCTCAGAATCTGCATACTCAAAATAAGCTTCATCCATGATGATCAGCACATTCGAAGGCACATGGTCGATAAACGAAAGCAGTTCTTGTTTGGCGACAATCGTCCCGGTTGGATTGTTCGGATTGCACACGAATACCATTTTCGTTTTTTCGTTGATTGCTTCCTGCATTTTTTTGAGATCATGCCTTCCTTCAACCATCGGCACAGTGATAGCTCTGCCCCCCTCGATCAGCACATTTGTTTTATAGCGAGGGAAAGTTACCTCAGCCATAACCGCTTCATCATTTTTATCAATGTACGCCCTTGTCAACAGGCGAATGATTTCCTCTGAACCGTTCGAAACAAGAAATTGCTTCTCGTCCAATTCATAATGCGAGGACAACCTCTCAACGATTCCTGAGGTCATTCCGTCCGGATAGAATGGGAGATTGGCAGATGCCTTCATGATCGCATCTCTGACCCCTGGTGAAGTGCCGTATACATTTTCGTTATCCGAAAGTTTCCTTACTGTTTTGATCCCATACTTTTCCTTGATTTCCTCAATTGTCTGGCCGAGGGCATATGGTGTGATTCCTTCAAGTTCCGCTCTTGCTTTTATATTCATGTTCTTCCCCCACTTCTAAGAAGCCGTTTATGACAAAAGGGAGCATATCGCCCCCTTCCGTCCCGGCTATTAAAGGTTGCCGCGTCTTTCCTGTTCACGCTCGATTGATTCGAATAGAGCCTTGAAGTTTCCTTCACCAAAACCTCTTGCGCCTTTTCGCTGGATGATTTCGATGAATAGCGTCGGGCGGTCTACGATTGGCTTCGTGAAGATTTGCAGCAGATAACCTTCATCGTCACGGTCTACTAGAATGCTAAGCTCTTTTAATTTATCGATTTCTTCGTCAATTTCGCCAACACGGTCTGATAGCATTTCATAGTATGAATCCGGTGTGCTCAGGAATTCCACTCCATTTTCACGAAGTTGTGCTACTGTGCTGCAAATATCCTCTGTTAAAATCGCAAGGTGCTGTACGCCTGGTCCGTTGTAGAATTCAAGATATTCCTGGATCTGTGACTTGCGCTTTCCTTCTGCCGGCTCATTTATTGGGAACTTTATGCGGCCGCCATTGTGCATCACTTTAGACATCAACGCTGAATACTCAGTCACGATATCCTTATCCGTGAAGTGCTTCATTTCCTTGAAGCCCATGACATTCGCATAATAATTAACCCACTCTTCCATTCTCTCAACATTGCCGACAACATGGTCGATGCCAATGAAACCTGCGTCATTCACAGGAACAGTCGTTTCGAGCTCAACAAAGCCTGGCATGAAAAGGCCTTTATAATTTTTTCTTTCAACCAGTGTATGGATTGTATCTCCATATGTACCGATGACGGCCTTCTTTAAGGTACCATTCTCATCAGAAACCTCATGCGGCGGCTGGATTTCGATTGCGCCTCGCTTGACCGCTCCCTCGTATGCCTTCTCGACATCATCGACTGCCAGCGCGATATCCTTGACGCCATCGCCGTGAGTCTTGACAAACTGGGCTACACGAGAAGAATCGTTGTATGTTCCAGTCACAACAAGTCGGATTTTACGCTGCTGAAGCACATAGGATGTAGTTTCACGGTTCCCTGTTTCAAGACCCGAATATGCTACTACCTTAAAGCCAAAAGCAGTCTGGAAAAAGTGAGAAGCCTGTTTAGCGTTCCCTACGTAAAGCTCTAAATAGTCAACATCTTGAACCGGAAAAAAATCCTCAGTCGTTTGGCCAGATACCATAACTTTCTCTTGCATTGTAAAACCTCCTGATAAGAATATTTATAATATTTAAAATTATTTTATAGTAACTACCACTGCCCTCTCAAGAGCGTGATGTAAAGCTATAATGCTTTTGTGTGGTAAAGAATCTGTTCTTATCAATATAAAAAGTAGAATATGAGCCGAACCTGATTAAATACCAGCTGCACATTTTAAATGCCCGTTGAATCGAATTTAATACCAATTGGCAGCATTTTAATACCAGTTGAACCGGTTTTAATACCGGTTGGCAGCATTTTAATACCAATTGAACCGGCTTTATACCGGTTGGCTTTTTAATACAAAATTACATCAATTCCAACAGCATCAATTTTGGATTCTCTATCAGCTGTGCGAAACGGTTTGTAAAAGCAACTGCAGTAGCCCCATCTGCAACTCTATGGTCAAACGCCATTGAAAGATTCATGATGGACCGGATGACAATTTCATCTTGATCCGTAGCAACTGGACGTTTCTTTGTTTTATGGAAGGAAACGAGCGCTGTCTGCGGGTGCTGGATGATTGGTGTTGCTCCAATACTGCCGCCCAACGGACCGACATTGCTAATAGTGAATGTACCGCCCGATATATCCTGGACCGTAAGCTTGTCATCAAGGGCAAGCTTTGTCAGACGCTTCATTTCATCATGGATTTGCTTTAAGTTCTTCTGTTCAACATTTCTGATCACCGGCACGATCAGTCCCTCTGGAGTGTCCACGGCAATTCCAATATGATGCTCACGTAACAGCTGGATGCTTTCATTTTCTTCATCAAGCTTTGCATTGAAGACCGGGAATTCTTTTAACCCAATCGAAAGAGCTTTGATGAAGAAGGCAGTCGCAGAAATAGAGTTTCCGGAAGCCTTGATCTCTTCTCGCAAAGCAATCAATTCGCTAACATCAATTTCCTCAAAGTGAGTACAATGAGGGATGGTATATATGGATTGGACCATCTTTTTAGCAATCTGCTTGCGGCGGCCGCGAAATGGCAATATATCCTGAGATTTGCCCACTGTTTCATGTCCAGCCGCAGTCTTTACTTCGGAACCCACTTCCGAAACGTTCGGAGCCTTCGATTCGGAAGCACGTTGCGAAACGTTCGGAACCTCTTGTTCGGAAGCATATTTCGAAATGTTCGGAACCTGCTGTTCAGAGCCTGCTTCCGAAGTGCTCGCACCCCCATGATCTCTTAATTTAACAAAGGCCAATATATCTTCTTCGGTAATCCGGCCTGCTGGTCCAGTTCCTTTGACTTCCATAATGTTGACGGCATTTTCCCGGGCAACTTTCCTTGTATAAGGAGAAGCGAGGATTCGCCCCAGTCGCGCACTAACACCTACAGGTACCTTGACTTCAGCAGGTCTGTCCAATACAACTACTGCAGCATCCGCTTGTGGTGCTTCTGAATTTACAGCTTCAGCCACCTTCTGAAGCTCAACAGTTTTACTTCCTCCGGAACTATCCTCCATGATGAGCAAAGTGGTTCCTACCTTTACAGTTTGCCCCGGGGTTAACAGCAATTCTTTTATTACACCTGAACGGGGAGCGGGAATCTCTGCGGTCATCTTGTCTGTCTGGACTTCTACCAATGGATCATCAGCCTTGACGAAATCCCCTGGCTTCACCAGGTAACAATTGATGTCCGCTTCGGTCATGCCTTCCCCAATGTCGTGGAGCTTTACTTCAACCATCGGCACGCCTCCTAAAACTTCATTACTTTCTCAATTGCAGCTGCGACTCTTTTCGGGGTCGGCAGATAATGATCTTCAAATCCAAAATACGGCACAGGCGTGTCATAGCCTGTAACTCTTTCAGCCGGAGCCTTTTGGTAAAGGAATGCTTCATCATTGATCAGGGATATCAAATCACTGCCAGTACCTCCCGTTGCATGGGCTTCATGGACAATCACCGTCCGTCCGGTTTTCTGGACTGACTCAATGACGAGGTCTTTGTCAATCGGATACAGTGTCCGCAAATCAAGAACCTCACAATTAATACCCTTCTGCTTCATATCTTCTGCAGCCTTCATGGCTACCGGAACCATCGCACCCCAGGCAATGACCGTCACATCGTCACCTTCGGTCAATTTCTTTCCTTTTCCAATTTCAACTGTATACTTCCCTTCCGGAACCTCACCGCGTGAGGAACGATAACTTCTCATTGGCTCTAAAAAAAGGACAGGATCGGGATCTTCAATAGCAGCGATCATCAGGCCTTTTGCGTCATAGGCATTTGAAGGACAGACTACCTTCATTCCTGGCATATGGGTAAAAAGTGATTCCGTACTGTCACAATGGATTTCAGGTGCGCGTACACCGGCGCCATAAGGAGCGCGGATTACCATAGGTACGGTATAGTGCCCCAACGTCCTCATCCGAAGTCTTGAGGCGTGTGTCATGATTTGTTCATAGGCAGGATAAATGAAGCCCAGGAACTGGATTTCCACAACTGGCCGGAATCCGTTCACTGCCATGCCGATCGCTGCACCTACAAAACCTGCTTCACTTAAAGGAGTGTCTATCACACGGTCCTCCCCATATTTCTCCTGAAGACCATCAGTTGCGCGGAATACCCCGCCATTTTTTCCGATATCTTCACCAAGGAGGATGACTTCCTTGCTTTCACTGAGCATCGTATCGAGTCCATCGGTAATAGCCTGGACGAGCGTCAAAGTCTTTGTCTGTACTGCCGTTTTCATCACACTTCACCTCCGATCAGCTCAAGGTATTCCCGCTTTTGCTTCTCGATTGTCCATGTAGGCTTTTCGAAAACGTAATCAAAGATCACTGCCGGATCAGCTTTAGGGAATTTTTCCATTTCCTGTACAGCTGCATCAATTTCAGCAGCTGCTTGCTCTTCTATTTCCTTCACCCATGCTTCATCATAAAGCCCTTCGTTTTTCAGCCAGCGTTCCAGCCTTAGCAAAGGGTCTGTTTCCAATCGCTTAAGCGCACTTTCACCCTGGTCACGATATTTTGAAGCGTCATCAGCAGTTGTATGTGATCCATACCGCCAGGTCATCGCTTCAATCAGAGTCGGGCCTTCGCCATTGCGGGCACGTTTAAGCGCCTTTTCCGTTTCAGCAAAAACGGCAAAAATATCGTTGCCATCAATTCTCACACCCGGAATATCATACGCAAGAGCTTTTTGTGCAATTGTTGCGGAATTCATCTGTTTGCTGATTGGTACTGAAATTGCGAATTGATTATTCTGGCAAAAATATACGACCGGGGATTTGAAGACGCTGGCAAAATTCAAGCCCTCATGAAAATCTCCTTCCGAGGTCGCACCATCACCGAAATAACAAATGGCCGCATTCTTTGTTCCTTTTTGCTTTTCAGCAAAAGCTGCACCCGCAGCGTGTGGAATCTGGGTTGCAATCGGGATGGCTGGCGGGAAGATTTTTTTACCATCCGGCGGGACACATCCTTCATTTCGTCCGTTCCAGAACAGTAAAATATTCCTCAGGGAGTGGCCGAACACCATTGCAGCACCGTGATCGCGGTACGTCGGGAACATCCAGTCTTCACCTTCGAGCGCAAGGGCTGTTCCAACCTGGGAAGCCTCCTGCCCTTCAAATGGAGCATACGTCCCGATACGCCCTTGCCGCTGGAGACTGATAGATTTCCTGTCCAGCGTCCGGATCCTTACCATTTCCGAATAAAACTTCTTCACTCTCTCTTCGGTCACCAAATTCTTATGTTCCTCAGACACAATGTTTCCATTTTGGTCCATCACTTGAAAAATCGGAAAGTCCTTTTCCATCGGCTCACCCTTTTTTAATAGTCTATGATTCTATTACATCCTCACTGCCCATTTTGGACGCTTCATATGTGAGAAAAAGCTATTGCGTCTTGTTCTGGCTTCGATCCGGTTTTCGCAAAATTTATTCGCAGCTTCAACTGTCGTGATTCCCTCTCGCTCTGCCTGCCTGTATATATTTAAAAGAGAATTATAGATTGCCTTCGTCTTCATCAAGACTCGTTCCTTGTTTGGTGAGTACAGCTCATCCGCCACCTGGATCAATCCTCCAGCATTGACGATGTAATCAGGCGCATAAAGGATTCCTTTTTCCTGAAGGATGTGGCCATGGCGTTCTTCCCTGAGCTGATTGTTCGCAGAACCGGCCACTGCTTTTACCTGGAGTTGAGGAATTGTGTCATCGTTAATGATTCCGCCCATTGCGCACGGGATGAAAATGTCGGCAGGCTGTGAATAAATTTCGTCGCTGTTTACGACCTTGATTCCTGCTCCCATTTCCTCCGCTTTCTTGACAATTTGGGCGATCGCATTTTGATTGATATCTGTTACATATAGATCTGCACCATTTTCCAGAAGATACTCTGCTACCTTGTAGCCTACCTTCCCCAGCCCCTGGATCGCATAGGATTTCCCGGACAAATCATCCGTATCCCAAAGAGCTTTGCTTGTTGCCTGCAATCCAAAGATGACGCCCTGAGCAGTTGGTACTGAAGAGTCTCCGCTTCCGCCATACACTTCATCTACGCCAACGATGCAATTCGTTTCTTTTAGTGCGTGGACAAAGTCTTCCGGATCCGTCCCCATGTCTGTTCCTGTATAAAAACGGCCCTGGATCGACTCAACAAACTGGCCAAATGCTCTGAACAATTCAGGGCTCTTATCCTTTGTAGGGTCACCAATGATGACAGCCTTTCCTCCACCGAAATCTACATCCGCCGCAGCGCATTTATACGTCATCCCTTTTGAAAGTCGCAGTACATCTTCTAGTGCATCGTCAACTGATTTATAAGGATACATACGGCACCCGCCCAAAGCTGGTCCCAACCGGGTACTATGAATTGCAATAATCGCCTTTAATCCAGTTGCTTCATCATTACAAAATACTACCTGCTCGTGCTCACGAATTTGTTCAAACATATCCATTGTTCTTTCCTCCTTTATTCCGTTAAACCATGTTAGCGCTTACATTTTTGCGCAAAAATTTTTAGCTGCCTGTAAGTAATTCAGTTATCCTCTCTTTAGGAAGGACTACTTGTTTGACTTCCCCCACTCCTACAAGACGCCCCTTACTTTCTGCCCTTACATTAGTAAGAATGGTATTGGCTTGGAGACCTGTGACGGTTGCTGTTACGGTTACCTCGGCTCCTTCGATACATGGAGCAATATGCTTAACTGTCACCGCACCACCCATACCTTCTTCATGATCCTCTAAAAAAGGAACTATAATTTGCCGGGATACCCATTCCATGTGATACACCATCGAAACAGTTGAGTATACTGGATGGACGACTTTCCCATCAAAGCTGGCAAACATATCTGGTGTAACAATGACATCGATGGAGGCTGTACGCCCAGCTATTAAGCCATCTCGCATCATATCCCACCTTTCCAAGTTGCAAATATGTATAACGTTTATTTAACGTTATCATAACATTCCGTTAAATAAATGGTCAATAAATTGTAAGAAATTTTGGTATTTTCTTAAAAGTAATTTTGATATAATATTTATTTTTTAATATTGGTTTAATTCCATTCAGGAGAAAAAACTCAGCAATCTCACTGTTATTACAAAATCTCGTATAAGCTGCTGAAAAAAACCATTTAAGAAAGCCTTTGCTATATTGACCGGTTGATTTCCACTCCAGGATGCTTCGCTTTCCGCTGGGAAGAATTATGAAAAAGCCCAACTGCCGGCTTTTTAAAAAATGAAATTCTTCGTTGAGGCGTGCGGTAAGCCTCCTCAGCGCTAAAGCCCCAGCGGGGTCTCACCTGTCCCGCTGATCCGCAGGACATTGATTGAGCATCCGTTAACCTGCCCACGCACGAAGAAAATGCGTTAGCATTTTCGAGGAGTCTCGCCCCTTCCGTTCCAATCAACCTCCTTGTTAACGATTGTTTTGAAAATCTATTCTAAAAATCACAATTTCTTAGAAAAAAGTCTTATTAATATCAAATTGGAACCTAAGAAAAATATTTATTCAACCAGGAAATCTCCTTCTCTTAACAAAACAGTTTATATTCCCTTCTCACAATCAATAAATCTCTTTCTTCTACAATAAAAATACAACCAGCTATTTTTAGCTGGTTGTTTTTGGTCTAGCTTAATAAAGCCCTGTCGCTTGCCATTTTTGTTCCGCGGATTCGCTGGAATTCATTAAGCAGGTCTTCGATTGTCAGTTTTGCTTTTTGTTCTTCATTTACTTCGAGGATGATCTGGCCTTTGTCCATCATGATCAGCCTGTTTCCGAGGTCGAGTGCCTGCTGCATGTTATGTGTGACCATCAGTGTAGTTAGATGGTATTTATCGACGATTTCTTTTGTTAAATTGGTAATTAACTCGGCACGTGCAGGATCAAGTGCCGCGGTATGCTCATCCAATAAAAGGATGGATGGTTCCGTGAATGTGGCCATCAGCAGGGATAATGCTTGCCGTTCTCCGCCAGATAACAATCCAACCTTGGCGTTGAGGCGATTTTCAAGACCGAGGTGAAGTGACTCAAGCACTTCCTGGAAAAGCTCCCGACGTTTTTTCGTAACGCCAAGGCGAAGCGTGCGGCGCTTGTTCCTTGAATAGGCAATCGCAAGGTTTTCTTCAATTGTCATACTCGGAGCGGTGCCGGCCATCGGATCCTGAAAGACACGACCGATCATTTTTGAGCGGTTGTATTCAGACATGTAGGTTACATCCTTACCGTCCAGTTCCACCTGGCCGTGGTCAGGAATCATTACACCGGAAATAATGTTCATTAATGTTGACTTTCCGGCACCGTTACTGCCGATGACTGTAACAAAGTCTCCCTTATCCAGTGTAAGATTAATATTATCCAGGGCGATTTTCTCATCTGGAGTACCCTCATTGAAGACTCTATGAATCTGATTTAAGTGCAGCACCAGTCTCACCCTTTCCTTCAGAAGAAACAGCTGCCATCTGCATGTTTTCAAGCTGTCTTTTAACCTTCCGTTTTTTCTCTTTATAGCTTTCTATCATTTTCGGTGCAGTCAGTGCCAGAATCACGATCACAGCGGTTATCAGCTTCATGTCGCCTGGTTCGAGGAACTCGACCCTTAGTGCCAGTGTGACAACGATTCGATAGATAATCGATCCTCCAATAACAGCAAGAGTGGTTCTAGCAATCGATTTTGTACCAAACAGCGCCTCCCCGATAATAACGGAAGCAAGGCCAATAATGATCATTCCGATACCCATGCCGACATCAGCAAAACCACCCTGCTGGGCGATCAAAGCCCCAGAAAAAGCTACCATCGCATTCGATAGGCCAAGGCCAAGGATAATCATCAGATTCGTATTGGAAGAGAAACTGCGGATCATTCTTTTGTTATCCCCGGTTGCCCGGATTGCAAGTCCAAGTTCGGTCTTAAGGAACGCATCCGTAAGGAATTTGATTGCCAGTGTCACGACAATCATGAAAAGCAGAATCCCCCATGTTCTCGGTAGGCTGTCCCCCAGTCCTACAGCGGTCAAAATACCATTTAAGAATGCGTCGATTCCAGTTTTTTCGAAAAAGTCTCTTACTCCGGTCATCGCAGTTTCAGTATTCAACAGCGGCACATTCGATTTACCCATGATCCTTAGATTTATAGAATACAAGGCAATCATCATCAGGATGCCCGATAAAAGTGCATTAACCTTGCCAACTGTATGGATTAGGCCTGTCAGACAGCCAGCAATGAAACCGGCAACAAGTGCAATCATTGTCGCTGTAAAGGGATTTGCTCCATTCACAATCATGATGGCGGCAACAGCAGCTCCGGTTACAAAACTGCCGTCGACCGTTAGATCTGGAAAGTCGAGTACCCGAAAGGATAAATATACGCCCAGAGCCATGATGGCATAGATTATGCCAGACTCAAATGCTCCAAATATTGAAGTAAACAAGTTGAATCATCCTTTCTCTTATTCTTCGTAGAACTCTGCGTCCTCTCCCCATTCTTCCTTGACCTCAACGCCCTGTTCCTCAGCGGCCTTTTTATTGATTGTCAGTGTCATTGATTTAGGAAGTTCTACCGGGATTTCAGAGGCTTTCTTGTTGCCTGATAAAATTTCTGCAGCCATCAAGCCTGACTGGTAACCAATGTCGTAATAATTGAATCCGCTCGCTGCAACTGCCCCGCGCTTCATGGAATCAAGCTCACCTACAAATAAGGGGATCTTTTTACCATTGGCTACAGAAATGACAGACTCAAGTGCAGAAACGACTGTATTATCCGTAGGTACATAGATGGCATCAACGCGGCCCACCAGGGATTCGGCAGCCTGTTTTACTTCAGCCGAGGTAGAAATGGATGCTTCGACCACCTTAGCCCCATTCGCTTCCGCAAGCTTCTTTACTTCCTTTAGCTGGACCTCTGAATTCTGTTCACCAGCGTTGTAGATCACGCCAATCTTCTTGGCACCAACTTCATTCGTCATAAAGTCGATTGTCTTTTTTGTAGCATCTGGATGGTTGTCGGTAGTACCAGTGATATTGTCGCCAGGTTTATCGAATGCTTCAACAAGTCCTGCTCCGACAGGGTCTGTCACCGAAGTGAAGATGATTGGGATGTCCTTTGTTGCATTAAGTGCAGCTACAGCACTTGGAGTAGCGTTAGCGAAGATGAGGTCGACCTTGTCACCTACAAAATTGTTCGCAATACTTGCTGTGTTATTCATGTCAGCCTGTGCGTTCTGGAAGTCATACGTTACATTGTCTCCCTCTTTGAATCCTTTGTCCTCGAGAGCTTTCTTAAAGCCCTCAGTTGCGGCATCAAGCGATGGATGCTCCGCAAATTGAGTTAAGCCGATCTTGTACTGATCTTTGTCAGATGAACCATTTGATGCTTCATTTCCTCCGCAGCCAGCCATTAGCAAGGCACTGGCGAGAACAAGAGAAATAGCTTTTACTGATTTTTTCATAAAAATCCCCCTTGATTATTTATAAACCGGCAGTAAACATATGTAGACTTAAACTTGCAATCAGCCGGAACGCACCCATTTTGAAATTGTTAGCCAGTTGGCAAAGATACTGGATGTCAGATTTTGAAAGCGATTCCAAAAAGTATGATATTCACTATAGACACCGTAAATATAACGTTATATTAACACCAGCTATAATTTAAAGTCAATAAAATTCCGAAAATTTAGTATGTTATGATTTCTAATTATTAAACCATCACTTTAGCAAACTATCAAGATGTTTTTTAGAAATAATAAAACTTTTTCGCTTTTATGCACGAAAGTGGCTGTTAATTGCAGCATTTAATGGCTTCTGTTGTACTTATCCTTTCAAAAACTTCTAGTATAGCCCTCAAATCAAAAAGCAATTTTTCAAATATAAATTAAAAAGTATGCTCCCATATGAAGCATACTTTGCATGTATTATAGTAAAAGTTCCACGATTCTCAGTCGATCCTTCGCTTCTTTAACCATTCGATCAAGTAATTCCTGTACCGACGGGATATCAGAAACCAGACCCGCCACCTGGCCTCCATTCATAAATCCGTTTTCTTCGCTTCCCTCCAGCGCACCTTTTTTATGTATATCCTCATTCGTCAGTTCGGCAAATTCTTCTGGGGTAATCCCCTTCTTTTCTGCTTCAAGCAGTTTGTCTGCATAAGAAGTATTCAGCAGCCTGCGTATTCTTCCAACAGACCTGCCGACTATGACCGTTTCATGGTCGCTTGCCTGCAAAAGCTTTTGCTTGTAGTTTTCATGGAATGGAGCTTCCCTTGTGGCGATGAACCTCGTGCCCATCTGTACACCGCTGGCTCCAAGTGCAAGCATGGCTGCAAGACCCTTTCCGTCACCAATTCCTCCCGCTGCTACAACCGGTATGTTTACCTGGGCGACAATCTGAGGAATAAGCGCCAATGTCGTCGTTTCCAGGTTCGAGTTAATTCCGGCAGCTTCATATCCCTCAGCCACTAAAAGATCAGCACCTGCAGCTTCCGCTTTTTTGGCTTGCTTTACAGACGCTACAACGGTAATAATCTTGATTCCAGCCTCTTTTAGCTTGGGAATGAAAGGTGCAGGATTACCCGCTGATAATGTTACTACTTGAACCTTGTGCTTAACAGCCAGGCGCAAGATTTCCACCACATTCGGCGAAACACTCAATGCCACATTCACCGAAAAAGGCTTTAATGTCCTCAATTTTGTTTCAAGAATAATTTGCTCCACTTCTTCAGCATGCATCGTTCCGGCACCAATTGTGCCAAGGCCGCCCGCTTCGGATACAGCAGCTGTTAAAACAGCATTGCTGATGTTCCCCATTCCACCCTGGATGATTGGATATTTTATGCCCAGAACAGAAGTAATCCCATTCACAAAAATTCCCCCTTCGTTAAATTAATGTTATACTAGTTCTAAAATTATGACAATTGAAAAGGGGGATTTTTTCATTGATTCTAAGTTATTTAGAGAAAAAACCTGTCATTGATGAAACAGTTTTCCAGGCACCCGGGAGCTACATCATCGGTGACGTGAAAATCGGCAAAAATTCCAGCGTGTGGTTCAATGCAGTTTTGCGTGGGGATGAGGATACGATAACCATAGGAGAGAGCTGCAGTATCCAGGATAACGTCACTTGCCATCTTTATGAGGGTTCACCGCTTGTCATTGAAGATGAAGTCACGGTCGGACACAATGCGATCCTTCATGGGTGCACTATTAAGAAAAGATGCATAATCGGAATGGGCTCTACAATCCTTGATGGAGCAGAAATCGGTGAGGAATGCATTATCGGGGCGAATACTTTGATTCCCGCGGGCAAGAAAATACCACCTCGCTCCCTTGTTGTTGGAGCACCCGGAAAAGTCGTAAGGGGAATCGGCGACAAGGATCTTGAACTGATCCAGTTATCAATCGATACATATGTTCAAAAGGGAAAGGAATACCGGGAAACTTTAAAAGGCATCAAATAAATGGCGAGAGCCAGGCAGTCGCCTGGCTCTTTGTTTATTAATGGTTCAATCCCTATACCCATTTAACTATGTCATCTAATGGTCTTCTTGTCTTTGGATTCGGTTCTTTTACACGATAGCCGAACGCACACATGACGGAAATTCCGAAATGGCCATCGTCCAGCAAACCCTCATCTGCGAGAAGTTTATTCATTTTTTCGAAATTGAAACCTTCAATTGGGCATGAATCAATCCCAATTTGTGCTGCTGCCGTCATCATATTGGCAAGGACGATATAAGTTTGCTTGCATGCCCAATCAAATAGCGGACGGTCTCCCTCGAGCAGATTAAAATCAGACTTCTGGAATTCCTCGATTCGTTTAAGGTAATTAGCCATGAAGTCCTCAGGCATTTTCTTCTTATTTCTAAAATGATCCTGCAGATATTCAGAGTCATATTTTGTATCAACTTTTGTCCTCGCAAGGATAATCACAAAATGACTTGCTTCCGGAAGCTTGCCAAACGCTCCCCAGGCGGTATTCTTAACTTTCTCGCGGAGCTCTTCACTCTGGACAACAAGAAAGCGCCATGGTTCAAACCCAAAAGAACTTGGCGATAGCTGGCCGGTCTCCAGGATAAAACGGAAGTCTTCCTCTGGAATCTTTTTGTTCGGGTCAAATTCCTTTGTGGCATGCCTATAACGGAAAGCGTCAAGAATCTCCTGCTTCAATGTTTCTTTGTCACGCATATGTATCTCTTCCCTTCCAAGTTTTGTTTTTTTAAACTTATCACATTTCTTTTATAATTGCCTACAAAAAAGGGTAAGCCTCAACCACTCTGCCTTTTCTCCCTTTAGTAGTTTCTGCCTGCGATAATGAATTCAGGATTGCTTCCTCGGCTGATTCTGCTGCTGCAGTGAAGAGCTCGTTCATCACTGGATGGTCATCCCTAATCCGGCTGCTTGTTTGAACTGATTCGTCCGAATAATGGGTTGTTTGATTGGCAGTTGAAAAAGCAATCACAATATCACCGCTTCCATTGCTGAAATGACTGCCTGTCCGGCCGAGGCCGATTCCAGATCTCTTTGCCAGCCGCAACAGCTGGCGATCACTCAACAGGGCATTTGTGGCAAGGATGATGATGATGGAACCATCTGCTGTCTCGGATATTCCTGATTTTATTGAATCAATCCCATATCTTTCTGCCATGAACTCCTCTTTTTTACCGAAGTTGCTGAGCACGAGACAGCCAATCGTATAAGGTGTTGCGCCATTTATAATCCTTGAGGCTGTTCCAATGCCGCCTTTATGACCGAAGCAAACCATACCTTTTCCCGCTCCGATTGCACCTTCAACTGCCGGCCGCTCTGAAGCTGTTTTAATCGCTTGTATTGCTTGTTCAGGTCTTAAAGGAAAATGCCGAATCGAGTTTAAGTAGCTGTCATTGCATTCACCGACGACAATATTAATGGTACCCGTCGTCTCTCCAATCTCTTCATTTTCAGCAAGCATGTATTCCAGCGTACCCTGGGTAACAGCGGGTACCGCAAATGTATTAGTCAGCATAATTGGAGCCTCGATCGTTCCGAGTTCGTTCACCTGGACGAGACCAGTCGTTTTTCCAAAGCCATTAAGGACGTAGCTAGCGGCTGTAACCTTCTCTTTGAACAAATTTCCGCCATGCGGCAGGATTGCCGTCACCCCAGTACAGGCATACTCCTCGCCTTTGTCATCCAGCGGAAAATCCAATGTTACATGGCCGACCTTTACACCCGGCACATCGGTTAGACAGTTATTGGTCCCGGGGGACATCCTGCCAACCACAATCCCTCTATCGCGTACTTTCATGTTAACCCTCCTAGATTTCCGTAATGGAAGATATTACGATGTTCGTCGCACAAATCGAAGCGGGCTTTCGGACAGCTTTTCCCCTTTTCCCTCCAAACCTGTCCGAACACGGCCACTTTCAATGGTTTCCCCCTCCTGCTCCTCCGATAATTATAGAAGAAAGCCATCCAAGGCTGGTCAAGGATGGCTTGCGACTATTCTAATATATACGGGTGGTCCATTACGTTATAGTCCACGTCTTTATGCTTGATTTCGTTTCCTTCTTTGAAGACGGACTCAAAGAAGCGGGATGCTGGTTCTGCGAGTTCTTTATAGTATTCGCTGAATAATGCGGCGGCGTGGCTTCCCAGCCATTTTTCAGGTAAAAGTTCTTCAGGCAGTCCTGGGTCAAAGAAGAGGAACTTCCTGTATTCATGCACCAGCTTTGTACGTTCCACGAAGCATTCGGCATCAGTCATGCTTCCCTTTTGGATTTTGTTTTTATCGATGATGTATTTCTGGCTGTACTCACTGATGAATTCCTGGTATTTCGCATTGATGTCCTGCAGGTCCCAGCTTTTTTCAACGAGGCGCTGATTTTCATGCGGGCCTTTGTATTCGGCAACAAAGAAATCGACATATTGTTCGATTTCATATTTTTCGATCAGGTCCCTTACCTGTCTCTCGAGATTATTGGCCGAAATCCAGAAGCTGTTCGACATCGATCCGAAGCCGCTCCAGATCAGTTCCTTCCGAAGCTCGTCTCGGACATTGCGGATTTCCTCAGGAATCGTATACATCAGGATTCTCCACTTGCCGTCCCAGTCTTCAGGCTTCAATTTAAAAATACGCTTGCCTGCCTCATCAATCCTCTTTTGACCTCGAGGCGTCAGCGAATAATAGCTCTTATTCCCGATTTTTTCAGCCTGGACCCAGCCCTGCTTATTCATGCGTGAAATCGCCGCTCTCACTGACTGGTCATTGTGGCCAAATTCATTCAGCAGCCGGATCAGGCTGCCAATCCAAATCTTGCTTCCATAATGGGAGATATAATCACCGTATAAGGTAAAAATCATTGATCTTGTATTCAAGCTTCTGTCATCCTCATCCGTTTTTGTTGTACGTAATAAAACCGTTATAGAATATATTACAGTATTATCATTATTTTGCAAAAACTTTTTCTTAAAATGTGAAAAAACCATAGGGATTTCTCCCTATGGATTTATTGGGCTGTAAAAACTGGCTTGCGTTTTTCACTGAATGCATTCAATGCTTCCAGGCGATCCTTTGTAGGAATAGTAACCTCATAAGCTTTAGATTCAATTGCCAGCCCTGTTTGCAGGTCTGTGCTGCTGCCATGCTGGATTGCATACTTAGCCTGCCTAACAGCAATTGGAGCATTCTGCAGAATTTCTTTTGCAAGCTCCTTGCTGGCATTGATGACATTCTCCTTCGATTCAACGCCAGTGAGAATTCCCAGCTCATAAGCCTTTTCAGCAGAGATTTTTCTTGCTGTAAGAATTAATTCCTTCGCTTTCATATCCCCAACCAACCTTGATAGACGCTGAGTTCCGCCTGCACCTGGAATGATGCCCCAGCTCACCTCTGTCATCCCCATTAAGGCGCTATCAGCAGCAATTTTAAAGTCACAGGCAAGCATAAGTTCAAACCCGCCGCCAAAAGCAAAGCCGTTCACGGCAGCAATCGTCGGCTGAGGCAATTCGGCAATTGCACTGAAAACATCCCGGATTTTCTTGACGTTACGGCGCACATCGGCGTCACTAAGATGCTTTCTTTCTTTCAAGTCCGCACCTGCGCTGAAGGCTTTTTCCCCTGCTCCGGTAAAAATGACCACTCTTACGTCTGTATCTGTATGCAGCCTGTCTACTAAATCGCCTAACTCCTGAAGTGTTTCATAATTGAAACAGTTCAGCGACTCCTGACGGTCAATCGTCACATATGCGATATGCTGCTCTTTCTGGAATTTAATGTTGTTCATTTATCTCTCTCCTATATTCTCGATAATCGTGGCAATTCCCTGGCCGACACCTACACACATGGTCGCAAGTCCATACTTGGAATTCCGCTTTTTCATTTCATATAAAAGGGTTGTCAAAATCCTCGCGCCGCTTGCCCCTAGCGGATGTCCAAATGCAATTGCTCCGCCATTGACATTCACCTTTGCCTGATCAAGTCCCAGCTCCTGGATGCAACCTAGTGATTGGGCTGCGAACGCCTCGTTCAATTCAATCAAGTCCATATCCTCAACAGAGAGATTTGAACGCTTCAGAGCCTTCTGAACTGCGTAAACAGGCCCCATGCCCATGATGGACGGTTCCAGTCCTGCTGTCGCTGACACAATATATTTCGCCAGCGGCTTTAGTCCAAGCTCCTCCGCCTTTTCACGGCTCATCAGCAGCAGTGCGGATGCACCATCATTCACTCCCGAAGCATTGCCTGCTGTAACAGTTCCATCCGTGAATAAAGGCTTCAGTTTTGCCAGCTTTTCGACTGTAGTACCTGGCCGTGGATGTTCGTCTCGATCAATTACTGTCTTATTACCCTTTTTATCTTCATAAATGACTGGAACGATTTCATTTTCAAAACGCCCGGCTTCCACTGCTTTTTGTGAGCGAAGCTGGCTTTCCGCAGCAAATTCATCCTGGGCTTCCCTGGTGATGGCAAACTTTTTCGCCACGTTCTCGGCCGTCTCAGGCATGCTGTCTGTTCCGTACATTTCCTTCAGCTTGCTGTTCACAAAACGCCAGCCAATGGTTGTATCGAACATTTCCATATTGCCGCGCGGGAATTCCGCGTTAGGCTTTGCCATCACGAATGGCGCCCTTGTCATGCTTTCAGTGCCACCTGCGATAAAGATATCGCCTTCACCCGCTAAAATTGCCCTTGCCGCATAATTGACGGCATCGAGGCCAGATCCGCATAGACGGTTGATTGTTGTACCAGCCACCTCGACCGGCAGTCCAGCCAAAAGTCCAGACATCCTTGCGACATTCCGATTGTCTTCGCCAGCCTGGTTCGCATTTCCTAGAACTACCTCTTCAATTTCAGATGGCGGCAAACCTGGATTGCGCTCAACCAATGCCTTGATGACAACCGCGCCTAAATCATCCGGTCGGATATGGCGGAGGCTGCCATTGTATCTCCCAATCGGGGTCCTGACTGCATCGACAATTACAACTTCTTTCATTGCCATCCTCCTTTATTTTGTGGTAAGTGACTCTCGATAATCATACACACCGCGTCCGGTCTTCCTGCCGAGGCGGCCTGCTTTTACATATTGTTCAAGCAATGGAGCAGGGCGATATTTTTCCCCCAGCTTTTCATGCAAATATTTCAAATTATTCAGCCTGGTATCCAGTCCAACAAGGTCTCCCAACTCGAATGGGCCCATCGGATAATTCAGTCCAAGCTTGATCGCTTTATCGATTTCTTCCGCAGTCCCTACGCCTTCCTGCAGCATGTAAAATGCCTCATTACCGACAAGCGCGCTGATCCGGCTTGTCACAAAACCAGGGAATTCGTTAACGATGACGGTTTCCTTGCCCATTTGGATTGCGGCCTTCCGGATTTCTTCAGCTGTTTCATCGCTTGTTTCCAGACCGCGAATGATTTCAACGAGCGGCATCTTATGGACAGGGTTGAAGAAGTGCATGGCGATGACCTGCTCAGGTCGCTTTGTAAAAGAGGCAATTTCAGTAGGGCTCATTGTCGATGTATTGGACGCAAACAGGCAATGTTCAGGTGCATGCTGGTCAATTACTTCAAAAATCGTTTTCTTGATATCTATTTTTTCAGGAACTGCTTCGATGACCAGATCAGCATCCTTCACATTATCAGCGAGGAAATTCGAATAATTGAGTCTCGATTTCGCCAATTCTGCGTCTTCTAACATGATTTTGCCTCTGGCAATCCCTTTTTCAAAAATGCTGTTGATTTCCTGTTCGGCGTTAAGAAGTTGTTTTTCATCAACATCAATCAGTACCGTATCAAAACCGCCCAGGCTGCTAACATAGGCAATCCCTCTGCCCATGACGCCTGAACCGATTACAACGAGTTTCTTCATTATAAGTTCCTCCCTTTCATTAGAAATGCGCAAGCGCCTTGCTCAGCCCCGACAAGCGCTGGAGCTGGACAATTCTAAGTTAATTTTCACTTTTTCACCTTACAAAACTGAAAGGCGAGCACCCGAATCGAGGAGTGCTCGCCTCTTTTTTATACGTTAAACGGGTTAAGCGGGCGGCTGCCGTAATAAGAGACGATACTCTTAGTTTCTGTATATAAATCTAGTGTTTCGATGCAGAGTTCACGTCCAAAACCGGATTGCTTATAACCCCCGAATGGTGTGCCAGGGAATGCTGAGAATGGGCAGTTGATCATGACGATTCCTGCCTGGATTTGCTTGGAAACTCTGGTCGCACGGCCGTAATCTTTCGTCCAGATGGCAGACCCAAGTCCATATTCACTGTCATTGGCAAGCTTGACAGCTTCCTTTTCATCCTTGAACTTCATGACCACGACGACCGGGCCGAAGATTTCTTCTTTTACAGCTTTCATGCTGTGATTAGTTTCAGCGATGATTGTAGGCTCATACCAGTAGCCATTCTCATAGCCTTCCAGATTAGCAGCCTTTCCGCCTGTTAAAACTTCTGCTCCATCTTCAACAGCGGATTTTACATAGCCGTCGATTACATTCATCTGATCCTGGCTGATGACAGCACCTACATGTGTTTCTTTATCAAATGGGTTGCCTAGCTTCAGTTGCTTTGTTTTTGCCACGAACTTCTCGATGAATTCATCGTAAACATCCTCATGGACATACAATCGAGAACGGGCTTCACATGATTGGCCAGTATTATAGAAGATACCGAACAATGAGCCATCTACCGCAGCATCAATATCTGCATCGTTGAAAACAATGCTTGGTGACTTTCCGCCCAGCTCAAGTGTTACACGCTTTAGTGTCTGAGAAGCTCTCGCCATGATATCCTTGCCGATCGGAGTTGAGCCTGTGAAAGCAACTTTGTCTACTTTTTCATGTTCAACAAGATAGTTGCCGACTACCGAACCAGAACCAGGGATGACGTTTACTACTCCTTCTGGTACGCCTGCTTCAATACAAATCTCACCAAGTACAATAGCAGTCAATGGTGTCAATGAAGCTGGTTTTACAATAACGGAGCAGCCGACTGCAATCGCCGGTGCGATCTTCCATGCTGCCATCATCATCGGATAATTCCACGGAATGATTTGGGCACATACTCCTACTGGCTCTTTCTCCGTAATATTCTGGAATGCGCCAGGCATGCTGTTCACAGCACCGCGGTGGCTGACAATCGCTCCTGCGTAAAATTCAAAGTCCTCGATTGCCTGCATCACCTGTCCCTGTGCTGCAGCCAAAGATTTACCTGTATCAAGAATCTCCAATTCTACTAGCTCATTGAAACGAGAGCGCATGATTGAAGCGATCTTATTCAGGGTACGGGACCGCTTGTTCACCGGGAAGTGACGCCACTTCCCAAAATCAAAAGCATTTCTTGCCGCTTGTATTGCAAGTTCTGCGTCTTCCTTTGAAGCTTTCGCAACTGTTGCAACTTCTTCGCCTGTTGCCGGGTTAAATACTTTATAAGTTTCGCCATTAGCGCTGTCCTGGCGACCTCCATTGATGATCAGCTGATATGTCTCGCGTTTTACTGCCATTGATTCGAATTTTTGTTCTTTAACTGTTGTCACGCGTAACATCTCCTTTTAGTAGATTGATTCTTTTGCCTATTGCCCCTTGAAAACCGGTTTCCTTTTATCCATGAAAGCCTGAACGCCTTCCTTATGGTCGGCAGTCTGCCCGGCAATTCGCTGGCTCTGGGCATCTCTCTCCAGATAGTCTTCGAAATTTGAATGCCAGCTGGCTTTCAGGTTCCGCTTGATTAGTCCGATTGCCTTCGTTGGCATAGTGGCAAGTCTTTCTGCAAATGCAGCGACATTTTCGTTCCAGTTATCCAATGAGTAGACTTCCGTAATTAGACCAAGTTCCTTTGCCTTTTCTGCAGGTATTTTCTCCCCAAACACAGCAAGCTCCATCGCTTTCGCGTGGCCAATAATTCGTGGAAGATAATACAGATTCCCGGCATCAGGCACAAGACCGACATGGATGAAAGCTTCTACAAAACTCGCTTTCTCTGATGCGATCCGGAAATCACAGGCAAGCGCAAGGCTCATACCAGCTCCTGCCGCCACTCCATTCACAGCGGCAATCACTGGCTTTTCACAACGGTCAAGTTCAAGCAGCATTGGATTATAGCGTTTGCGAAGGACCTCCCCATGGTCCATTTCCTCTGAAACTCCTGCCAAATCCTCTCCCGAACAAAAGGCCCGCCCTGCGCCGGTGATGACCAAGGCTCTTACCTCTTTGTCGCGGGAAGCAGACTTAATCGCACTCTGGATTTCCTTATTCAATTGCTCGGTGAAGGCATTCAATTTATCAGGACGGTTCAGGGTAATGTAGGCTACCTGATTCCGCACTTCATATAAAACGGTTTCAAACACAGCTATGTACCCCCTTATTTCCCTTTAAATTCTGGCTTCCGTTTCTCCTTGAAAGCCCTCATGCCTTCCTTCTGGTCTTCTGTCGCAAAAAGCATATAGAAATTCTTGCGCTCATATTGCATTCCTTCATATAAAGGATAATCAACCGCTTTCAAAACTGATTCCTTGATGAGCCTTACTGCTACCGGAGCCTGGCTCGCGATTGTGTCTGCGAATTTGAGCGTTTCCTCCATTAGTACTTCCTCGGCAAAAGTAGAATTGATGATCCCGTAGTGAAGGGCTTCTTTTGCAGAGATGCGCTTGCCGCTGAGGATCCATTCCATCGCCTTCGTTTTGCCGACGAGCTTTGTCAGCCTCTGCGTACCGCCTGCTCCCGGCATGACGCCAAGATTGACTTCTGGGAACCCGAATTCCGCATTTTCGGCAGCGAACAGCATATCGCAGCATAGCGCCAGTTCAAATGCACCGCCCAAGGCAAATCCATGCACCGCCCCGATAACCGGCTTCTTGATCCAGGCAAGTCGGTCCCAATCAGTGAACTGGTTCAACGTTTCCATTGAGATCGCGTCCGCGTCCATCATTTCATCGATATCCGCGCCTGCAGCAAACGCCCGGCCCTTGCCTGCGAGGACAATCACTTTAATGTCAGCGTCCTGGTCATATGCTTCCATAGCGGATAGCACCTCAGAAACCATTTGTCTGTTCAGGGCATTCAGGACCTTCGGGCGATTTAGCTCGATTAATCCAATTTGACCTTTTACAGTTGTTTCAATCATTTCATAGTTTTTATTCATTCACTTCTTCACCGATCATCATCGTGACCAGATCACCTGCAAAGCTCATAACATCCTTCCCAGAAGCTTTACCTTCAGCAGATTTCATCCCAGCTTTTAATGCTTCATGATCGTCATAGTACATTTCGCACATTAAATAATATTTGCCTTCTCCACCCATTGGGCTCCCGACGATGCGTGTCACTTCCATTTTGCGAAGTCCTGGAATTTTCGCTGTAAGTGGAGCATGCGTTTCAAAATAGTGCTTGTCAAATGCCTCTTTGTCCTGTGGATGCTTGTAAATTGCGATTAGTTTTACCATTAAAAATCTCTCCCTTAGTAGATAGATTTGTTGCCAAATAGAATATATGCTTTGTATCGTGAAGCTATTAATCAATTGATATGTCTAAGAAAAATAATTAGTCACATCAAGGTTGATACCGGTTTCATTGCCTCGAATGGATTTTTGCAGGCCTTGCAGTATAGAATGCTTCGGCACGCAGTGGGTCCAAAAAGGTTCTCCATCGTCGTATACGTGGAGCCGCAGTATGGGCAATCCGCCTGCCACTCGCCAGTTTCAGCAATATGCCTTGGCGGTGGGGCGATCCCGAATTCCTTCAGCTTTTCCCTGCCCAATTCAGTTACCCGATCTGACGTCCATGGCGGATGGAAGATGAATTTCACATCGACTTTTTCAACTTCGTCAATGGATGATACTGCCTTGACAACATTGTTTTTGATGATATCCAGCGCTGGGCAGCCCATGAAGGTCGGCAATAGCTTGATCAAGACTCCATCCGGATGGATTTCGAGTTCATCAAGCATGCCGAGTTCAATAATCGATACACTGTCGATCTCAGGGTCTTTAACAGTTTGCAGGGCTTCGATGATTTTATCTCTCAGCATCAAGCATCACCAGCTCGCTGCCGGATCGAAGTTATAGACCTCGCCTAATGTATCAAGGGCAGTCTGCAAATCAGATGTATGTTCGCCATTTCGTCCATTTCCGCTCTTCATGCCAAATTTTTCTGGCAGCTCAAGGCTCAGGGATGCAAATACCGGGGACATCATTTGTACCCATCTTGTTCGCAAAGCTTCCTCTGAATCTATCAAATTATGATTTGTGAATTCATTTCCCTTATCCCCAAAAGTAAACAATCCTCCGAGTTCAACGTAAGCATTTTCAATCGCAGCTTCCATTCTCGTCCTTGCTTCTCCGCCAGCACTCACAAGCTGTGAGAACCAGGTTTTCCAGTGAAGCAGATGGTAGTAAAGTTCCATATTCACTTTAACAGCCGCCTCGGCCAATGGCTGGTATGATGAATTCTTCAGTGATTCAATCTTTACTTTCTTAGCCTGGGCGTAAAAATAGTTTCTCACTACGGCAAAAGCCCAATCATAATGCGGCTCCGTCAAATACGTTCCCGGGCCGTTCACCTTCTCCAGTAAGATCGCATTCTTCCGCTCTCCTGCCGGCCTGGCATGTGCAAGCTCATCAGAATCACCGGCGCCCAGGTCGTGAAGGAGCTGGTAGTACATCGCGGCATGGCCCATCGTATCCTGGCTGATCGACGAGAACGCAACATCCTCTTCAATATGAGGTGCGAGCCCAAGCCACTCTGATCCGCGATATGCGAGAATGAAATCATCATCTGCAAGCTGGAACAGGAGCTCAGTGACGGCAGTGCGATATGCTTCATTTTTCAAAGCGTCCTCAAGTCCATATCTCATCTCTCCTGCTTCCCTCCCCAAGATAAAATCTCTTTTTCATCGAGCATTTCCTGCTCATAATGGCGCCATTTCTTCTTCAAATAGCCGTAACCCTTCGTGTTGCGATAATCCTTGTTGTCCAGTCTTTGCAAAGTCTGGCGCTCTTCCAAAGACATCTTTCTGACATCGTCGCGCTTGACGACCCATATATCGGCAACCGGTTCCCGGCGCATGAAGTTTTCCTGAGCCATTATAAGTGCAAGCTCATGGTTCGGAGCCAGCAATGAAAACTGGTACTGCATCGGTGAAGTATCTGTCCGTTTGCTGAATACCTCAAATTCCTGGTAAAATCCATTCCCAGACATGACTTTCTCTCCTTTCCTTTAAAGTATCAGGGCGAGATGACCTGCCACTTGTATCTTTTATTTTTTTACGCTCAATGCGTCAATGACCCACTTGTTGTTGGTGTAGGAAATCTCTCTCAATCTCAGGCGCTCACGGGATTTGGGTCCATTGTTCTTGATGATTTGCTTAAATTTGCTCCAGTCAGGCTGCTTGTATTGCCACATGCCAGTTTCCTTGTCAAAATGCATTGTTTCATCCGGCAGCTTCAAGCCAAGCGATAAAACCCTAGGGATATATTTCGTGAAAAAGTCCTGGCGCAGCTCCTCATTTGTTTTTGTCCTGATATTGTATTTAATCGTCGTGTCCTGCTTGGAGGCTCCTGTTGTCGAGGCATCCCCCGGTCCAAAGAACATCAACAGCGCCTCCCACCAGCGGTCAAGCGAGTCCTGGATCATCGCTTTTTGCTCTTCCGTTCCCTCTGCAAGCGCCATGATAATGGCCTCACCGTGCTGGGCGTGGAAAACTTCCTCAGCACAGATGCGTTTCAATGCTCTTGCGTATGGTCCATATGAGGCATCAAGCATATTCGTCTGTGTGATAATGGCAGCTCCGTCAACGAGCCAGCCAATCAATCCAGCGTCCCCCCATGTTTTCGCCTCCATATGGAAGACGTTGTGGAATTTCAGATCACCAGATAGAAGATCCTGAATGATATTCTCTCTTGATTTCCCAAGAGGCTTCATCAAATCCTCTGCTACCCTTAACAGCAACTGCCCGTGCCCCATTTCATCCTGGACCTTTGCCATGATACCTAGCTTCCTTCTCAGCGAAGGGGCTTTTGGAACCCACTCCTTTTCTGGCAGGGCGCCCATTATTTCACTGATGCCGTGCATCGAAATCAGCTTGATCAGTGTCACCCGATAGTCCTCCGGCATCCAGTCATCTGCCTCAATCTTCTCACCAGCTTCAATCCGCTTCATGAAGTGCTCGTATTTAGCTTCTTCAGTCAGTTGATCGAAGGACAATGTATTTTCCATGCTGCCTTACCTCCTTATGTTTAGGATCCAATTGGTTCCTTAGTTTTATCGATAATCCGTACTGCTTTCCCTTCGGAGCGCGGAATAGTCTTCGGTCGGTGTACACGCACCTCCATCGAAATCAGGCATTGGCTCTTTAGCAATGATTGAATTCCTTTTTCAAGCTGGTATACAGAATCAGAAATCGGATCCTCACCGATCATCGTAAAGTATTCCTCTTTCATCTCAACATGCAGCTCAAGTACCTTTAACGTTCGTTTCTGTAAAATTTGAATTTGATAATGTGGTGCAAGCTCAGGAACTGCCAACAGGCAGTGTTCAATCTGTGACGGAAAAACGTTGACTCCGTTGATGATCAGCATGTCATCGATCCTGCCCTTGACGCGCGACATTCTCACTGTTGTCCGCCCACAGCTACATTTCTCCCTCGTCAATGAAGCAATATCCCCTGTCCTGTAGCGAATGACCGGAAATGCTTCCTTCGTAAGGCTAGTGAAGACGAGCTCCCCTTCTTCCCCATCAGGAACCGGCTTCATTGTTTCCGGATCGATTACTTCGACATAGAAATGGTCTTCGGCAACATGCAGTCCCGCTTGTGCTTCGTGACATTCATTAGCAACTCCCGGTCCGATTACTTCGCTCAGGCCGTAAATATCGCATGCTTTGATATTGAATTTCTCCTCTAGCGTCTTCCTCATTTCTTCAGACCATGGTTCTGCACCGAAAATCCCGTATTTCAATGAGGTTTGACGAGGGTCCTTACCCATTTCCTCCATCGTTTCAGCGATATTCAAAATGTAAGAAGGAGTGCCGCAAATGACTTCAGGCTTAAAATCTTCGATCAACATAATTTGCCTCTGGGTATTACCGCCAGATACCGGAACAGTTACCATCCCAAGCTTTTCACTTCCATAATGGAGCCCCAGTCCGCCGGTAAAAAGTCCGTAACCATAAGCATTATGGAGGAACTTGCCCGGTTCTCCTCCAGCTAGGGCGATCGCTCTTGCAACAATCTCTCCCCACATCTCGATATCATTTTGCGTGTAGCCTACGACTGTCGGTTTGCCGCTTGTTCCAGATGAAGCATGGACCCTGACCAGATCACTTTGAGGAACTGCGAATAATCCAAATGGATAATTGTCACGAAGATCCTGCTTCTCTGTAAAAGGAAGCGCTTCCAAGTCAGCCAGACTAATGAGCATTTCAGGAGAAAAATTGGTTTTCTCGAATTTCTCACGGTATAACGGCACCCTCTGAGCGACTTTTTCAACAACGACCTTAAGCCTTTGAAGCTGGAGTTCTTCAATGTACTCGCGGCTCTTTGTTTCAATTTCATGTAAAATCAAGATTTCGCCCCCCACAATACATAAAATTTTAGTTATATAACGTTAAATTACCGTAACACAATATTTGTGTTATATATTTTAAAACAAAGATACCGTGTATATAGGAAAAAGTCAATTATTTTTCTGAAAATTTTAATTTTTATTGATGAAATTTTGCCAGAGGATGGGAAAAGTAGTGATTAACGTGGATTTCGTAGTGATGATGGTCAAGATCGAAGTGATTAACATAAAAGTGTAGTGATGATCGACCATTTAAGAATGATAATGTAATCGTTCGTAGTGATAAAAGGATGAAACAGGCTGAATTAACTTTAATCCAGTGATTTCTTCCTGGCTTTCACTCTTCACCCATAAAAAAGACCCCTTGATAGGATCAAGAGGCCATTTCTTTTCAATTAATACATGCTCATATACTGTTCGCGTTCCCATGGATGAACTTGAGTGCGGAACATATCCCATTCGATTTCTTTTGCTTCGATGAAGTGTTCAAGGATGTGATCGCCTAGTGCCGCGCTGATTACTTCGCTCTTTTTCAGCTGGTCCAGAGCTGCTGCCAATGTTGGTGGCAGATCATCGATTCCTTCTTCAACACGCTCTTCCTTGTTCATCACGTAGATGTTGCGGTCTACTGATGCAGGAGGAGTCAATTTATTCTTGATTCCGTCAAGACCTGCTGCAAGCAATACTGCCATTGCAAGGTATGGGTTCGCTGCAGGGTCTACGCTGCGGACTTCAACACGCGTGCTCATGCCACGTGATGCAGGGATACGGATCAATGGTGAACGGTTCTTTGCAGACCAAGCAACGTAGCAAGGTGCTTCATAGCCAGGTACTAGACGCTTATAAGAGTTTACAGTTGGGTTTGTTACAGCTGTAAATCCAGATGCGTGCTTAAGCGTTCCAGCGATGAACTGGTATGCAGTTTCGCTTAGCTCAAGTTTCTTATCGGATGGATCATAGAATGAGTTCTCACCGTTGCGGAACAATGACATGTTGCAGTGCATTCCTGAGCCGTTAACACCGAACAGAGGCTTCGGCATGAATGTAGCGTGCAAGCCGTGCTTACGTGCAATAGTTTTTACAACAAGCTTGAAAGTCTGGATTTGGTCACAAGCTGTCAAAGCATCAGCATATTTGAAGTCGATTTCGTGCTGTCCAGGAGCAACCTCGTGGTGGGATGCTTCGATTTCGAAGCCCATTTCCTCAAGTTCAAGCACGATATCGCGTCGGCAGTTTTCACCAAGGTCTGTTGGCGCAAGGTCGAAATAACCACCGTTGTCATTCAATTCAAGTGTTGGCTCCCCGTTCACATCCAGCTTGAACAGGAAGAATTCCGGTTCTGGTCCAAGGTTGAAGTTGGTGAAGCCTAGCTCTTCCATTTCCTTTAGGACACGCTTCAGGTTACCACGCGGGTCACCAGCAAATGGTGTGCCATCAGCATTATTAATATCACAGATCAAACGTGCAACCTTTCCTTTTTCAGCTGTCCAAGGGAAGATTACCCATGTGTCCAAATCAGGGATCAGGTACATATCAGATTCTTCGATACGAACGAAGCCTTCAATTGAAGATCCGTCGAACATCATTTTATTATCAAGCGCTTTTTCAAGCTGGCTGATTGGAATTTCAACGTTCTTGATTGTTCCTAAAATGTCAGTGAACTGCAGACGAATGAATTTTACATTTTCTTCTTTTGATAAGCGGATAATGTCTTCTTTAGTGAACTTTTTTGCCATCCTGAATTTCCTCCTAAAATTTTAAACATTTTTAATTAATTGATAGTCTCGTGAAGTCTTAGTGAAAAAATCTCGACATGTCGCCGCGATCGGTTGACCGGTTGAAGCGACCTGCCTGGAGAAGCTCTTTACGAAGTAATTTTCTCAAATCTGCATCGGAAAGATCTCCTCTCGTTTTTTCAGCTTGTTTTTTCTCAGCAGCACTTATGTCTGCTTGCTGTTGTACATTGAAAATCTTCTTGATGCCTGCCATGTTGACTCCCTGGTCGATCAAGTCTTTGATCTCGAGGAGCTTGTCAATATCATTTAAGGAAAAGAGTCGTTTATTGCCCTCTGTTCTTGCCGGAGAAATCAATTCATGCTCTTCATAGTACCGAATCTGCCTTGCGGTTAAGTCTGTCAGCTGCATGACAATCCCGATGCTAAAGAGTGGCATATTCCGGCGAATTTCACTTCCGCCCATTATGATTTCTCCTCCTTCCCTTTTAAGATACTCTTATTATATTCAATGTAAGATATGTTGTCAAACATATGTTAGATTATCTGACATGGAATTTCATAAAAAAAGAACAGGACTTATTTAGCAAGCGTCCTGTTGTATATTTACCTATTTTAAAAGAATTAAACCTTTTTCGATTAAAGAATCGAGTGCAATACATACGGCCATCTTCACATGGGAATAGGTTAAGCCACCCTGAACATACGCGACATAAGGCGGTCTGATCGGTCCGTCTGCGGTCAATTCAATACTCGCTCCCTGGATGAATGTACCAGCAGCCATAATCACATCGTCTTCATATCCAGGCATGTAAGCAGGATGTGCCGTTACATGAGAATTGATTGGGGATGCATATTGAATCGCCTGGCAAAAAGCAACCATCTTATCTCGGTCGTCGAATTGGACCGCCTGGATTAGATCCGTTCGTTCTGCATTCCATTTAGGCGAAGAATTCATTCCTAAACGATCTAGCATTGCGGCTGTGAAAACAGCACCCTTCAAGGCCTGTGCGACAATATGCGGTGCCATGAAGAATCCCTGGTACATTTCCTGCAATGAATATAATGAAGCGCCGGCTTCTGCCCCGATTCCCGGGGATGTCATCCGGTAGGAACATGACTCTACATATTGTTCCTTGCCTACGATGTATCCGCCTGTCTTGGCAATACCACCGCCAGGATTTTTAATCAAAGAGCCAGCCATTAAATCAGCACCAACGTGGCAAGGTTCAAGCTCCTCAACAAACTCACCGTAACAGTTGTCAACAAAAACAATGACATCGGATTTGATTTCTTTTACAAACTTCACCATTTCACCGATTTGTTCAACAGTGAAAGACGGTCTCGTCGCATACCCTTTTGAGCGCTGGATGCCGATCATTTTGGTTTCAGGCTTGATTGCTTTTTCGACGGCACTCCAATCGATTTCTCCCTTTTCTGTAAGGTCCACAGTATTATAAGAGATTCCAAATTCCTTCAACGATCCGTTTCCGGTTCCGCGTATCCCGACAATCTCTTCAAGCGTGTCATAAGGTTTTCCCGTGATGTATAACAGCTCATCTCCAGGTCGAAGGATCCCAAAGAGCGCGATGGAAATCGCATGAGTTCCCGAAATGATTTGCGGCCGAACTAGTCCGGCTTCAGCTCCAAACACCTCGGCGTAGATTTTTTCGAGTGTTTCCCTTCCAGCATCGTCGTATCCGTAACCGGTGGTCGGGATGAAATGAGAATCACTCACTCGATGTTTCTGGAAACTCTGCAATACTCTGAACTGGTTTGAATCAATCCGTTCATCGATTTTCTTGTGCACATGTGCAATTTGCTGCTCAATTTTGCTTACAAGCGGCTGCAGCTTCTGCCCGTTTTTTAATTGTGTAAACATGTTGCTCTCCTATCTTTATAAAAAATCTAATTATACCGAAAATCGTTTCAGCTGGCCGGTAATTTGATGGTCAGTCAAAGAGTAACCTTTACAAATGTAGCCTTGCTTTTCTTCGTCAAAAGCTAGCTCGCGCAGGATGGTTTCATTTTTAAGTTGTACCAAAAGCTTTCCTTCATCGGACGGTACCAGTACGTGGAAGGACTCCATCATTCCAATGATTGACTGTTCGATTTTTAAAAGGAGATTCCTGCGGTCTTCTTCATTGAACGCGCTTATAAACGCTGTTTCATTTTGGGCGTTTGGCACAAAATCCTGATGTGCGATGTCCCGCTTATTATAGACGGTAATCTGTGGGATTTGGTGGACTTCAAGGTCCTCCAGCAATTTATTGACAGTCTGTTCGTGAGAAAAATAATCCTCATTCGACATATCCACTACATGCAAAAGCAAATCCGCCTCCCGGACTTCCTCCAGTGTCGAACGAAAAGCGGCGATCAATGTTGTCGGCAAGTCCTGGATGAAACCGACTGTATCTGTCAGAAGAGCCGTAAAGCCACTAGGTAAAATCGCTTTCCTTGTCATTGGGTCCAGGGTAGCGAATAACTGATTTTCTTCAAATGACTCTGCTTGTGTTAACCGGTTAAACAGCGTGGATTTTCCTGCGTTCGTGTAACCGACTAAAGCAATCTGGAACGTCTTGTTCTTCTTCCGGCGTTCCCGATAGCGGTCACGGTGCTGAACGATGACTGACAATTGCGTTTTAATATCGTCAATCCGTTTCCGGATATGCCGGCGATCTGACTCCAGCTTTGTTTCACCAGGTCCTCTTGTCCCGATTCCGGCACCCAGGCGTGACATCTCGATCCCTTTTCCGCCGAGGCGCGGCAGCAGGTACTGAAGCTGAGCAAGTTCAACCTGGAGCTTGCCTTCTTTGGACCGAGCCCTTTGAGCGAATATATCGAGAATCAGCTGTGTACGGTCGATAACCCTGGCCTTTAAGCCGGCAGAAAGATTGCGGTTTTGGCTTGGTGACAGTTCATCATTGAAGATAATTAAGTCTGGCTCGAGCTCCTCCTCAAGTGCTTGAAGCTCTTCCACCTTCCCTTTGCCAATGTATGTAGCAGGATGGACCTTTGGCCGCTTTTGGACAACCTGCATCAGGATATTTCCCTTTGCCGTTTCCGTAAGCGATTCCAGTTCTTCCATCGAATATTGAAAACGAAGATCCTCTTCTTCATTCGTCTGGCAGCCAACAAGAATCACTTTTTCAAATACGTTTTCCTGTTCCAAATAACACCCTTCTTTCCATATATATAGCTAAAGACATCATACCAAAATAAAGCCGCAAACAAAAATCTTGAAAGTCAGGGTAAAAGTGGTTGTAAATTGAAACAAACGTGATAAAATCAATATGTTTGCATTTTCCTATTTTAGTATTCAAAGAACATTTTAACAAGAGGAGAAATACAGGATGACATGGGAAGTTCTCAGCATGATTGGAACAGTAGCATTCGCGATCAGCGGTGCTATCATCGCAATGGAAGAGGAATTTGATATCTTCGGAGTTTATATATTAGGAATTGTTACAGCCTTTGGCGGCGGGGCAATCCGTAACCTCCTTATCGGGGTCCCGGTATCAGCACTTTGGGACCAGGGTTTATTCTTCAATTTGGCCTTGCTCTCAATCACAATCGTTTTTTTGTTTCCTAGCAACCTTTTAAAACACTGGCAGCGATGGGGCAACTTCTTTGACGCCATCGGGCTTGCAGCGTTTGCGATCCAGGGCGCGATTTACGCATCAAATATGGACCATCCAATAAGCGCAGTCATTGTAGCTGCTGTGTTGACCGGAAGCGGCGGCGGAATGATCCGTGACCTGCTCGCCGGCAGAAAACCATTAGTATTAAAGGCCGAAATCTATGCTGTCTGGGCCGTTCTTGCCGGTCTTGTCATTGGCCTTGGGATGGCCAACAAAGCTGTCGAGCTTTATGGACTCTTTGGGGTCATTACAGCACTTCGCGTACTTTCATATACTTACAAATGGCATTTGCCAGTCCGTAAGCTAAGAGTACACTAGTAACGCACAAAGCAGAGCTGATTCATTCATCATGATTCAGCTCTGCTTTTTATTTTCCAATCTATATAATCTTCCTACCCATTTGCCCAATTGCATAATGGATGCCATGTTGGAGTGTTTGGAAACAGTCAAATTTCGATAGGTTGATATTGGATTGGGTGATTTCGATCCCAAGAGTGGATGAAATCCCGACAAGTATTGTTTTTGTCCCGATAAGCCTTGCTGCTGAACCAATCTTTTCAATCAGACTGACCGCATGCCGACCGATTTCCTGGTCCATGCCTGTCAAATCCAAAACGAGATAGCTGGCTTTATAGGATGGCAGGCGATTCAGGGTGTTTACAATCAGCTGATCTGCTCTGTCTTCCTCATATTTTCCGATCAAGGGAACGACGACGATTCCCTCGAGAACCGGGATGATTGGAGAGGAAAGTTTATTGACCAGCTCCTTTAATTCGGCTGTTTTTTCCTCAACCAGACCTTCAAGCTTCCTGATTTGTTCTGACTCTTTCTTTCGTGCCAGCTGGTGGATATTATCGGCGATTGTGACATCAGAAGGGAAGTACTCAATCACGCTGTATTCGTGTCCTTCCAACTGATGCTGCTTGATCTTATACCAAATATTTGTTCCGAACAGTCCCGAAAAAACTCCAGCATAATGCGCGGGCAGGAAACTCCCTCCCTTTTTCTTACCCTGGGCAACATTCACTTTATGCTCCCAGCTGTCCTTCATAAATACCGTAAATGTTTTCGTTTCAAAGTCCAAATCATTTATAACCGTCAACCCCCAGCCGGCGGTTGCATATGTATTTGTGATCATGTAAGCAGCTTCGGCTACGCTGACTTCCTTCATTTTTTCGAAATACTGCCCGACTACCAGTCCCTGACGAAACCCAGAGGATTCAAAAACCAGGTTTGAGGCCTCTTCGCCAGAAATCTCTTCAATCGTATCGAAAAACGTCTTCATCGCTGAAGAGATCCAAAAAAGCACAGCATCCTGGCCTTCGAACGTGAACTTTCCTGATTTTACATCCCAGCCAAAATCATAACCTGCAATATCATAGTTATACTCATTCCCCATAATTAATAGCTCCTTCTTTATCTATATAATTGTTAAGCTCCCAATTTCCATAGTGATTAGTATTTCCAGAATACTTAAGGGAAACCTCAATCTTTTACCCAATATTTGCACTCTTTAAACCTAAATATCATCGGAACCTTTACAATTCCTCACCACCTTAGGCTATGGTGATTGCCAGCCTCAACTTGTAAAGCCTATTGGCAAGCTTGTGTGGTTAAGAGACTATTCAATAAGAGATGAGGACATTTCTTTCGAAGGCGAGTCAGGCGGGATTTCAGCAAAAAAATAAGGATTCCAGTAATACTGGAATCCTCTGGAACTATTTTAAGAATGACATGACTGAATTTGGATCGAAGCCTAATACCCAGTTTCCGTTTACGTTTGACTGAGGCACACCCATTTGGCCTGTTGCATTAACCAGCCTTTGTGCTGCGATTGGATCTTGCTGTACATTCACTTCTTTATATGCGACTCCTTTATCGTCGAGAAAGTTCTTCAGCATTGTGCAGTAAGGACAAGTATTTGTAGTGTAACTGTAATATCGTTCATTTTAAATTCCCCCAGTAGTTAGCTTTAATATACCCTTATGGGTATATTATCAAATGCGAAAAATAATGTCAACAAAGCTGCTGACATTATTTCCCCTTGTTATCATCGGAAAAAACGAGGTCATTGCTGCGCAGTGTCATTAGTTCATGTCGATCATATTGATTTTGCATTAACAGCCGCATTGCCTGTGCCCGGATAGATTTCTCAATAACGTTTCGGACATAGCGCCCATTCGAGAAAGCCGCGGCACCGAGTGTTGATTTTACATTAACAAGGTGCTCCCGCAATTTTCGTTCTGCCTCGTGGCTAAGGCTATATTCTCTTTCCCTCAGCATTCGCTGGCCGATTTCCATAAGCTGGTCTATTGAATAGTCAGGAAAATCGATTACGAGCGGAAACCTTGAATGAAGTCCAGGGTTCAGAGTCAGGAAAAACTCCATTTCTCTGGAATACCCAGCAAGGATTAAGATAAACTCATGCTGCTTATCCTCCATATGTTTAACCAGGGTATCAATCGCTTCCTTGCCGAAATCCTTTTCTCCTCCCCGGCCGAGGGAATAGGCTTCATCAATGAACAGGATGCCTCCCATTGCTTTTTTTATTAAATCGCGCGTTTTCTGCGCGGTATGGCCAATATATTCACCGACAAGGTCAGCTCTCTCTGCTTCGATCAAGTGTCCTTTTGAAAGGACATTCATCTTAAGGAAGAGCTTCCCGATAATCCTGGCGACCGTTGTCTTTCCCGTTCCCGGATTGCCCTTAAACATCATGTGAAGAGCCTGTTTTCCAGCTTTCAGGCCCATTTCTTCCCGTTTTTTGTTCACATAGATCCAGGCATAAATCTCTTTGATCATCCTTTTCATTTCTTCCATGCCTACAAGTGCTCCGAGCTCTTCCTCAATTTCCTTTAAAGCTGCATGCTCCTGCGGGATTGACTTTGGAACCAGCTGCGACTCAGGCAATTCCTTTGTCAACGTCTTCCTTTGCTGTGCATTCAAAACAATGCTGATTTGACCGTTGTTTTTCTTTCGAAGCGGTTGGTCCAAAGATTTCACCTCTCATTCTGGAAACAGTATACGCATCATAGCTGTATTTGTGATATTTGCCTATAACTTCATGCATAATACGTAGGACAAATAGATCTATGGGGGATTCAAGCTATGGCAGGGCCCGCTTGTGTACGACAAACTCCAGCAGAGTTTTTTATTTTTGTCACAATATGCGGTTTCCCAAGAAATAAACTTCTATATTTATATGTATTCAAAGAGGGGGAAATTCATTTTTAAAATAAACATTTCACGTTTAAAAGTAGGGATCGGTTCAATTTATAACTCCTAAAATTTGCTGACCATGTGCATAAAATTCTATTTTTACTCCAGGTATGGTTCTGAACTGAAATCCAGTAAACAGGATGTGAAAACAACAAAGTTTACGAAAAGAGCCTTATCAAAAGAAAAAACCCGCACTAGGCGGGTTTCCTTCGTCATTATTTAATTAAGCTTGCCCCTCGAAATCGATCTGGACATTCTTTTGCGGCGCGAATGTTGAGATGGCATGCTTATACACAAGCTGCTGTTTCCCTTCGGATTCGAAAAGCACGGTAAAGTTATCAAATCCTTTAATCTGGCCTCTCAATTGAAATCCGTTCAATAAGAAGACGGTCACATTGATATTGTCCTTGCGTAGCTGGTTTAAATACTGGTCCTGAATGTTCACTTGTTTCATGGGCGGATCCTCCTCTTTTATCTCTATTATTATGTATTCGCTTTTATCTCGAGCTTTCCTTCAATGAACACTGAAATTTCAGCGAAATTTTTTTCAGCGTCTTTAGACTCTGACATATCAAACCATTCCACATTCATCTTGTTTCGAAACCATGTTAGCTGCCTTTTTGCATATCGCCGGGAATTTTGTTTTAAATTTTCGATTGCTTGCTCAAGGTCAACCTTGCCCTCAAAGTAGTCGTAAAGCTCTTTGTAGCCAATTGCCTGAATGGATTGGCAGTCTCTTAGGCCCTTTTCATAAAAGTACTTAACCTCATCAAGGAGCCCCGACTCCATCATTAGGTCTACACGAAAATTGATTCGGTTGTATAGCATCTCTCTGTCCATTGTCAGACCAATTAGTGCTGTATCATACAAAAGTTCGGGTGATTGGTTCTCCTGCAATTCTCCAGCAGTTTTGCCCGTACAATGAATGATTTCGAGCGCCCTGATGACACGCCGAACATTGTTAGGATGGATTCTTGATGCGCTTTCGGGGTCGACATCTTTCAATTTTGCATGTAAAAACTCCTGGCCGTTTACCTCTGCGGCTTGCTCCAGGCTGCGTCTGAAAGATGGATCAGAAGGTGCTTCCGTGAAATGATAATCAAAGATCACTGACTGGATGTACAATCCTGTACCGCCGACAATCATCGGCATCTTCCCACGAGAACTGATTTCACCAATTTTCTTCCGGACAAGCTCCTGGAATTCTGCGGTTGAAAAGTTTTCATCAGGCTCTTTGATATCAATTAAATGGTGGGGAATACCCTCCATCTCTTCCTGGGTGATTTTCGCGGTTCCAATATCCATCCCTTTATAAATTTGCATGGAGTCCCCGCTGATGATTTCACCATTAAATTTTTTCGCAAGTTCAATGCTAAGCTTCGTTTTGCCAACTGCAGTCGGCCCAATTAACACAATCAATTTCTGTTTTTGTTCCAACAAGTTTCACACTGCCTTTTCCTAGAGGGTGTCAGCCACTTTACATCTGACATCTTAAATTTATCTTACCATTAAATAGAAAGCAGTTGAACATCTATGCATTATACCCCTTTTTTACAAGTGTTATTCTCCTATATCATTTTTTGAAATAATTTTCCTTAACTTTTACAGTTAGATAACGTTTCCGTAACAAAAGCCCTTTCACCCCCAAAATCATGATAGTTTAATAGAAGTCTATGATGGATTTACAATTTACAGAGAACTGGGTGAACATACAATGTTATCAACTACAGAAATAGGAATTGATTTAGGTACAGCTAACACACTTGTATATAGTAAAAATAAAGGAATCGCTCTGAACGAACCTTCAGTTGTAGCAATTGATACTGAAACGAAAAATGTCCTTGCTGTCGGCAAGGAAGCGAAGGAAATGATAGGGAAGACCCCTGGAAAGATTGTTGCGATTCGTCCATTGAAGGATGGGGTTATCGCCGATTTTGACGTGACTACTGAAATGCTCAAGCAAATTATGAAAAAGGCTTCCAAAAAAGGCGGCTTTGCTCTCCGTAAGCCTGATGTCGTTGTCTGCACTCCTTCTGGTTCAACAAGTGTAGAACGCCGTGCGATCCAGGATGCAGTCAGAAATGCTGGCGCAAAAAAAGTACATCTAATCGAGGAGCCGGTTGCTGCAGCAATTGGTGCTGGCCTCCCTGTTGATGAACCAGTAGCAAACGTTGTTGTTGATATCGGCGGCGGAACAACTGAAGTCGCAATCATCTCATACGGCGGCGTTGTTGCTTGCCATTCTATTCGAATCGCAGGCGACAGATTGGATGAAGACATCGTTCAATATGTACGTAAAGAATACAATGTCCTCATCGGTGAAAGAACGGCTGAAAAAATCAAGATGGAGATTGGTTACGCGCTTGTTGACCATGAAATGATGGAATTGGATATCCGTGGCCGTGACCTTGTGACTGGCCTTCCTAAGACTGTTACCCTCAATTCTTATGAAATCAGGGACGCAATCAAGGAATCTCTTCTTCATATCATGGAAGCAATCCGTGCAACTCTCGAAGACTGTCCTGCAGAACTGAGCGGCGATATCGTAGACCGCGGCGTAATCCTTTCTGGTGGAGGAGCATTGCTCAATGGCATGCAGGATTGGCTTGGCAGCGAGATGGTCGTTCCAGTACACATCGCACCCAATCCGCTGGAATCAGTAGCAATCGGAACCGGTAAGGCACTGCAATACATCCATAAACTTCAACCAGCTGTAAAATAAAATTAATATTTAAAAAGATCGCCTGTTTTTATCGGCGATCTTTTTTCTGTCTTATTCCTTGGACTAGTTTTTTAAAGAATAGGTCACTCTGAATCAACTTTTAAACTTGTCTGGACTTCTGAAAAGATAAAATGTGTAACAGTTGAAGCATATGGGTTTATAGTATCAATGAACTCTTCTGCTTTAGAAAAATTTTCAAACTGCATTTTAAGCATAAAGCAAGCATTACCGGCTATTCGGTAACAAAAATCAACATTAAGAAGACTTTCTATGAAATTCTTAAATCGTTTATAGTCCCCATTTTTGACTGTTGCTTCAATTATACATTGAATAGGTAAACCAAATTTTTCGTAGTCAACTTCTAAAGTATACTTTTTTATTATTCTAAATGACTCCATCCGTCTTACTCGTTCAGTTACGGATGGAGAGGATAAATTAATTCTTCTTCCAAGTTCACTCATTGATAAACGACTATTTTCAGATAATTCAACTATGATTTTTTTATCAATATTATCTATTTTCATTTTAAAGGTATTCCTCTCTTTTTTGTTAATAATTTAAATAATATAACGAAAAATGATTTTTAATTTAATGTGATTCATAAACTTTATCCTTTATATTTAATATATCAAGGAGGTAATGTTAATGGCAAGAATCATTCAATCAAACTTCGGGAAAACACCTTTTCAAAAGCTGTTGGGTCATAATACAAAAGTTATGGAGGCCTGGTCTGATTTAGGTGAAGTATTAGAACAAGACGGTCTATTGTCGTCAAAATTAAAAGAGCAAGTTAGAAGAACATTGGCACAAAGCAATGGATGTGAGTATTGTAAAGCAAAAGGAAAGCCTGAGCTTGATGCGTTCGATGAAAGAACATCTGTTGCAGTAGGGTTCGCGGAAGTATTTTTGAATTACCCCAAAGGCATGGTTCCAGATTTCGCTTTTGAAATATTAAACGATTATTTTCCTGAGAATGAAATTAGTGAGCTTTGTGCCTTCATTAGTTTTACCACAGCTCAACAATATTTTGGTGCATTAATGAAATTAGAGCCTAATGGGTTATAACTTAAGGCTGTTTTCGTAAAGATTGTTGTTAAAATCCTAATGCCGATTTTAACGCAATATAATGCTATTTTGTAGTTCGGTATTAAGTTTGCATGCTCTTTTCTCATAAAAAGGGAATGCTTTGATAAGAAAAATAGTTCATTCACTCCTATTTTGTAGTCAATAGCAACAAAGTTTGAGAAAAGAGCCTAACTTAAAAAAGGTCAACATAAAAAAACGCTTGGGTAAGCGTTTTTTTATGTTAATTCACCTGCTATGTGATTATCTCTAATTAAGGTGTTTTTTACATATTTTTGCGCACATTATCGGAACGACTTATCAGAAAATAGTGCCCTCTCTTACTCTTTATACTGTTTCCTCAACCTGTTAAAGTAAAGGAATACCGGTAACGGAATCACAATGAAGCCCAAACTCTTGATAATCTGGTTTATGGCGCGATTCTTTTGTCTATCTTTTTCTTCGCTTATATACATATCATAACTGCTGCGCAGTTCTTCCTCGTTCATCTCTGTGTTTGAACCTTCAATCTTCCCATGTAACATATTCTGTTTATATTCTGTAAAGCTTTGATAATAACCAGTTGGGCTGACAAGATCCGCTGTCGCCATGAAAATTGAAACCCCTCCTCCAATAACCATCATCAATGTAGCAAACAATACTAGATAAGTATATAAATGTCTGACCACTTTCTCTCCCCCTTGCTCTTTATTTTTCACTGCAAAAGCTACAATAAATATCAATACAACTACAGGCAGAATGGAAAACAATAATGAGAAAACGAACAATTTATCGCCCCCTTTTGAATATTATAAGAGCCAATAACCAATTTAATGAATTTATCATGGTATTTAATATTTTTCCTATTAGTGTAATTTTACACCATAGTAATTAAAAATAAAAGAATTTTTATCCAACTGAAGTAAATTTTTCAATGCAATCATAAAAAAAGTGCTCCCAATTGGGAACACTGTTTCTTCTCATAGAATAAGAGAGTATGAATTTTCACTTCAAGAATTGTCTAGCTCCAGCGCCTAGCCCCTCGAGCCGCTTGTCTAGTGTCGCCTCCTAGAAACTCCGAAACTTCAACTCCGCCGGCAGAAGCAAAAAGCGCTTCTTTGTCTGAGTCTCCAGTTTCTACGTTTCTGGACAGTCGGCTAAACTTTTCGGTTTCGGTCCGCCAATGAAGTCAAAAAAACGACTTCACTTGTCGGCCCTCCGAGGCACACGATGTGCTAGACCCGCCAGCCACAGGACGTGGCGTTATAGGCGGGCAGCGCTTGTAGGGGCTGACCAAGGCGCTTGCGCTTTTCTTATCACATTACCCGTTTGAACATTTTCTCCATTTCGTAAGTGGAGTAATGGACAATGATCGGCCGGCCATGTGGACATGTGAAGGGATCTGATGATCGTCGCAATTCATCAAGCAAAGCCTGTATTTCATCATGTCGCAAATGATGATTCGCTTTGATGGATGCCTTGCAGCTCATCATGATTGCCGCTTCCTCTCTTAGCTTTTTAATGTCTACCTTTTTCATCAGCAGGAGCTGTTCAATCATGTCTTCAATCAGTTCTTTTTCCTCACCGTGAGGAAACCATTGCGGATGTGATCGGACGATGAAGGTATTATATCCAAACGGCTCGAGGAAGACACCCACGTTCTCAAGCTCATGCTTGTACTCGTTAATCTTTATACACTCATCGGCTGAATATTCCAGAGTGATTGGCATAAGTAATTCTTGAAGCTCGGTTGCGACTTCACCAACTTTGTCCCTGAAGTACTCATATTTGATTCTCTCCTGGGCGGCATGCTGGTCAATTATATATAAACCACGGTCATTCTGAGCGAGAATATAAGTTCCGTGCATCTGCCCAATTGGATAAAGAGGAGGAACCCGAGAAGCCTGCACTTCTGCAGCTGGTTCATGAGCTGCAGGGGAAGTGGCTGGCTCGATTATCTCTTCTTCAGTTTGTACAACTATCTCTTCAGAGGCAGGTGCAGTTGACTCGAAAACCGGGTTTTCCTGAGCTACAAAGGCATTTCTCCAGTCAGGAACTTCCTGCTGAGAAGCATTTTGCAGTTCAGCAGCTTTATAACTCCTGCTTAGTTCAACTGCTTTTTCCTCTACAAATGGCCTACGCTCGATAGGCGATTGGATAATAGAAGACTTCTCCCGGGCTTCAGGCAAATGGTCCAGCTCCATGAAAGTTTGTTCTGATTTGGATTTTTCCTGTTTCTGAGTGACCATCCCCGCCGGAATCAATTCCTTCGTTTTAAAAGCATTCTTTATGGTACTTGAGACAAGCTCATTCAACTCCTGCTCCTTGCTCAATCGTACCTCCATTTTTGAAGGATGGACGTTCACATCAATAAGAAGCGGGTCCATTTCAATATTTAGAAGGACAACCGGATACCTGCCGATAGGGAGCAATGTATGGTAGCCTTCCTGTATTGCTTTTACCAGAGCATAATTTTTGATAAAACGGCCATTAATCATTGTCGAAATATAGTTGCGTGATGCCCTTGTGATTTCCGGCATTGATATATAGCCGCTAATTTTATAATCCAGTGATTCTCCAGAAATAGGAATCATTGATTTGACCATATTTATACCGTAAATGGCAGCAAGCACCTGTCGGACGTCCCCATTTCCTGTCGTCTTTAAAAGCTGGCGTCCATTATGGACAAGCCTGAAGGAGATATCAGGATTAGCCAGCGCCAGGCGGTTTACGACATCCGTAATATTGCCAAGTTCGGTATGAATAGTCTTCATATATTTAAGGCGTGCCGGAGTATTAAAAAACAGGTCTGAAATACTGATATCCGTTCCTTTACGGCTATCGGCTTTCTCAACTGACTCGACCTTGCCGCCTTCGATGACCACTTTATTGCCTTCGATTCCTGTCGATGTTTTCATTTCAAGCCTTGAAACAGAGGCGATACTCGGCAGCGCCTCACCCCTGAACCCGAGAGTCCTGATCCGGAACAGATCGTTTTCATTCTTGATTTTGCTAGTGGCATGCCGCTGGAAGGCGACGAGAACATCATCTTCCTCAATGCCGTCTCCATTGTCTGTGATTCTAATCCGGGCAAGTCCAGCTTCTTCAAGATCAATCTCAATCACGGTACTGTTAGCATCAATTGCGTTCTCTAGCAATTCCTTAACAACAGATGCCGGCCGTTCAACTACCTCACCGGCAGCAATCTTATTTGATAAGGCATCGTCGAGTTGAATAATTTTCGCCATTCCGTCACCTCCAGCTTTTAGTCATTCGTAAGTAATGTGGGGTTTTGCAATCATATTTCTTTCTATGAAACCTTTTTCTCGATCTTCCTTCATTTTGGGCTTATAGAATCTTTCTATGGGCCCTTCTTCTTGACCTTCTCTCATTTCGGGCTTATAAATTTTTCTATAGCCCATTTTCCCTGTTCCTGACCCATTTAGGGTTTAAAGAATCTTACTTGCGTAGCTTCTTTTGTAACTCATAAAGCATATTCATGGCCTGCAAAGGAGTCATATCAAGGATTTCAAGTCCGTTTAACTTTTCAAGAACCTGCTTCTCCTTTTTGCTTGCACCACTAGTTTTCTTCTGTTCATGCTCCTCATCAAAAAATGATAACTGAGCAGCAGCTGCTGTTTCTGCGGATTGAAGAGCGCTTAGTTTGTCTTGATCATTGTGTAATGTTTCCCGAACAGTGTCTAAGCTCTGCTGACTATTAAGTCCAGATGTAACCTGTGTGTCTGTTTGCTCAAGTATTTGCAAAATTTCTGCAGCGCGTTCTATCAGGTCTGCCGGTAATTCAGCAAGCTGGGCAACATGGATGCCGTAACTCTTATCCGCTGCACCCTCCCTGATTTTATGAAGAAAGACGACTTTTCCGTTTTGCTCAACAGCGCTGACATGTACATTCTTTAATTTTTGCAATTCATTTTCCAGTGAAGTCATTTCGTGATAGTGAGTCGAAAACAGCGTCTTTGCGCTAATTTTATCATGGATATATTCAATCATTGCCTGGGCGAGTGCCATGCCGTCATAAGTGGAGGTGCCCCGGCCGATTTCATCAAAAAGGATCAAACTATTCTTCGTTGCATTGGTAATGGCGTTCTTTGCCTCCAGCATTTCGACCATGAAAGTACTTTGTCCGGAAACCAAATCATCTGCCGCGCCAATCCTCGTGAAAACTTGGTCGAATATCGGCATTACCGCGTCAGTCGCTGGTACGAAACAGCCGATTTGAGCCATGATTGCTGTCAAGGCAACCTGGCGCATATATGTGCTTTTACCAGACATATTTGGACCAGTAATCAGCAGAACTTCGCGCTCGTTGTCCATATAACAATCATTTGGCACGTATTCCTGAGCATCCATCACTTTTTCGACAACTGGATGGCGCCCATCCTTCAGGACGATTTTCCTTTCAGCTGAGAACGCAGGCCTTACATAATGGCGCTGTTCACTAAGCTCTGCAAACCCAAGGATTACATCGAGCTCACTAAGGGCCCTGGCAAGCCCCTGGAATCTAGGAATATATTCTTTAATCGTCTCGCGGATTCCGGTAAACAGCTGATATTCAAGCTCGACGCTTTTTTCCTCAGCAGCAAGGATCAAATCTTCCTTTTCCTTCAGCTCAGGCGTGATAAACCGCTCTGCGTTCGAAAGTGTTTGCTTCCGGTCATACTGGCCTTCCTGCAAAAGATGCAAGTTCGCCTTCGTTACTTCAATATAGTAGCCAAAAACTCGGTTATAGCCAATCTTCAAGGATTTTATCCCTGTTTTCTCGCGCTCTTCACGCTCTAATTTGGCAATCCACGTCTTACCGTTCCGGCTGGCATCGCGGTACTGGTCAAGCTGATGATCGTAGCCATCACGGATGATATTCCCTTCCTTGACAGAAATCGGAGGGTTATCCACGATTGCCTGTTCAAGCAGGTCCGCTGCCTCCTCGCAAGGATCAAGTCGATCTGCCATGCGGGCTGCTTCCTCATTGGGAAGACTCTCCAAAATATGCTTTAGAGAGGGTACTTGTAATAAAGACCTTTTTAGCTGCATCAAATCTCTTGGGTTCAAATTGCCAAAAGCAACTCTTCCAGCCAAACGTTCAAGATCGTACACCTCTTTCAACTTTTCCCGCAATTCCTGGCGTTCAAAAAACTGTCCGACAAAAAGCTGTACCAAGTCCTGACGACGGCTGATATCAGCTTTGTCAATCAGCGGTCTGTTAATCCATTGCTTCAGCATCCTGCCGCCCATTGCGGTCATCGTCTCATCAAGCAGCCATAAAAGTGTTCCTTTTTTCGCTGTAGATCTTATTGTCTCTGTCAGTTCAAGATTGCGCTTGGAAAAATAATCGATTTTCATATACTGCTGGACCTTGTAGACAGATACCTTTTGCAAATGATCCAGACTGCGTTTTTGAGTCCTGTATAAATAGTTGAATAATCTTGAAACTGCGATTTTCAACTGATCGTTTTCCAAGTCCGCAAATAGTTCTGAAAAGCTTTCATTCATTTCGGTGTTATCCTCAATAGAAAGAGCCAGAATGGAACGCTCCTTCAGCTTTTTCTCGATTTCGGGCGAAAGCGAGCTTTCGATGACAACTTCCTTTGCTCCAGAAATCGATAATTCGTTAATAAGCTCTTCGATACTGCCGTTAACTATTGTCGCTCTGCTTTCCCCAGTCGATAAGTCACTGCAGGCGAATCCATAAGTGTTTCCAGGGAAAACTGAAACAGTAGCGATAAAATTATTTTCTTTTTCTAAGAGCCCCCGGCCTTCCATTACTGTTCCTGGAGTGATAAGCTGGACAACTTCTCGCTTAACGACACCTTTAGCAGTCTTAGGATCTTCAGTTTGTTCACAAATTGCAACTTTATAGCCTTTGTTAATCAGCTGTTCAATGTAGTTAGGAGCGGAATGGTAAGGAACACCGCACATCGGAATCCGTTCCTCGCCGCCGCCCTCCCTGCTTGTAAGTGTTATTTCCAGCTCCTGGGACGCCTTTAGCGCATCCTCGAAGAACATTTCATAAAAATCTCCCAAACGGAAAAATAGAAAGGCATCCTGGTAATCCGCCTTCACTTGCAGGTATTGCTTGATCATAGGGGTATATGCAGCCATATTATCCTCCAAATTTCACTTTACTTTATTGTTAGGGTAGTGCAAAGATTCTGCCTCTCCCCTTTGATTACTTTTTTATGTTCGAGCAGCCGCCCGCTTTGTAATCTCTTTACTACAATTTCTCTTTTTCGGGTAAGCAATGCTTCTGCTTTTATCCTAATAGCTTCATACTTTCATGTTCGGTCAATTCAAGAATCATCTTTCGACTCTTACTCTAAATATCTATTATAACTCGACAAATTATAATTTTCGATAGAATCCCCTTAAAAAGAATTACCAGTCCAAAGGTGGACTGGTAAACTTTAATTGTATTTTATTTTTTTCAAACCGATTGTAAAGAATAGTAAGCTGAACATTAACAGGACAAGAGTAGAGTTCAGAATGGCAGGCATATAAAGACTTCCACTGACTATTTCTCTGAATCCGGTGATCATCCAACTTTGTGGTACAGCTTTGCCAATATACTGCATAAATTCAGGAACAATCTCCAGTGGCCAATATACGCCTCCAAGCATACAAGTACTTACAATCAGCACTGAACTTAAGGCACCTGATTGTTGTCTAGTCTTCACGATGCTGGCCATCATCAGCCCAAACCCGACAATCGTTATGATCACAAGCACTGCGAATGGAATGAAATAAACCAATTTACCCCAGGTAGAACCATAAATCAATTTCATGACAACCATTAAAACAGATAATTGGATTACGCCCATCAAGAAATAAGATAGCAAATATCCAAACATCACCTGTGCTTTTGTTATTGGCGAAGTAAGCAGCCGCTGCCAGGTTCCCCCCGTTTTTTCATCAAGGATGGCAGAGGCGGCTCCTGAAATCCCGAACATCATAAACATGATTGTAAAGCCTATCGCAAGCATGCCGACGGATCCGGCATTCGTCCCTTTTTTTTGGATTACTTCCCTTTTAACATCCATTGTTTCACGTTTTGCTATTTGTTCAAGTATTGCATTAAACATATTTGCATCTTGACCAGGATTTAGTTTTAAGGCTTGGTCGAGTGTTCTTCCCACCCCTTCAACATAACTGCTCAGCGCTAAATATTCCTGTGTTTTCCTTTGGACTATGACCTGCAAAAGCGGCTTTGATTTTTGATGATTTTCCACGATTGAATCTTCGATAAGCACCGCGGCAAGAGCTTCTTGATTTTCAATTAACTCTCTTGCCTGTTTTTCATCGGATTGACGCCATGAATACTGACTGTTCGAGGACAATAACTTTTTAACATTTTCACCTGTTTCATCCTTTGGTGCCACCATCAAAACGACTGGCTTACTTTGTGATGAACCTGAGCCAATACCTCCAAAAATTATACTGAACATGACAGGCATGACGAACATCAACACAATAGCTGATGGGGTTACAAATAAGGTTTTCAAGTGCAACATAGCGATGGAAGTAATTTTACGCATGCAAACCCCTCCTTGCCGCAGAAAAGGCTGCCATTGAAATGGCAAGTGAACTGACACCAATTGCGATTAAAATGCCTGCTTCCATTATTACCTCTGACACGTTACTGCCGGACATCAATTCTAAAAGAGTTTGGAGCGCCAGGGCATTGGGAAGGATTTTTACGACTGAATTCAACCAGTCCGGAAAAATATATAAAGGTACCATGCTCCCTCCAACCGCTGCCATTATTTGCGTTCCCAGCATGCCAGCAACATTGAATGTTTTCTCGGTTTTGACCAGTGAACCAAGGAGCACTCCAAGTCCACAAACACTAAAGACAAAAGAAAAACCTACAACAGCGACTCCTGCCATTGATTCCCCCCATTGGACACCGTATAAATATCGGGTACCAAGGATGATGATAAGAAATTGAATCGATGACATAAAAAGCAAACCGATGAATTTCCCAAACAAATAATGATGATTTGACAGTTTGGATACAAGCAGTCGTTCGTATACATCCTGCTCCTTTTCTTCAATCATCGCACTTACCCCGGTAATAACCGTCATCAGCAAAAACATGACACCCATTCCGGCAGCATAATATTGAAAGGACCCAACAGGCTTCTGGTCCTGCTTTACCGCTACTTCTTCAACCAGGTCAAAATCCGTCGATATATCAGCCATTGCTGGTATATCATTACCCATGTTTGAGGGTCCTGCTACTTGCATCGCTACGACATTTACGTATGCTGTTTGTGTAAATTGAAGCACCACATTCTCGACTATCGAAGACTGGATAGATGCGGAAGGAAGGGAGATGATTTCAATCTCAGAATCTTCACCTAAAATGATATGATCCGAAAACTCACGCGGAATAATGACTCCTGTTGAAATTGCTTGCTGCTTTAATTGATCTTCGAGTTGCTGTTCCGTCATTGACTCCGCAGATATGAGTTCTGGCAGACCATTCATGAATACCTCTTCTTCCAGGGCACTACCAAGGTCAGCTTCATCAAGATTGACAACTCCGATCTTGAATTTTTTTATTGAAGATGTTACTTCTTCGCCCATCATATTTCCAAAAGCTGCCCCCAGGATCCCGATTAATAGGATTGGCATGAAAATAAGTGTCAATAAGGCTTTTCGATCTCGTCCGATAATGAGGGCATCCTTCAATGCAAGCCACCAAAACCCCATTTTCTTAACCTCCTTAATCCCTTAAGCTTCTGCCAGTAAGATGGAGGAACACACTTTCAAGATTGGGTTCCACTATTTCAACTGATGTGATTTCATAACCGGCTCCTGTAACTGACTGAATTAGTTCACTTAGAATAATTTGTGGCTCCTGATGGAAAACGGCAAGCTCATTTTCCTTTATTAGCAAGTCCTTTTCAGGAATCCCAGCAGATAGAATGTCTATTATGCCATCGGGCTGATATGCATCGGCGAATTTCATGACAATACGAGAACGGTCACCAATTGTTTCCCTTAATTCCGAGATAGTACCTGTGGTAATGAATTCACCATGATCCATAATGCCAATTTTTTCACATAAATACTCTACTTCTTCCATATAGTGGCTTGTGTATATAATGGTCATCCCTGCCTCATTGAGCCTTTTCACTGTTTCAAGAATGTGACTCCTCGATTGTGGATCGATACCTACTGTCGGTTCATCCATGATTAATAATTCTGGTCTATGTAAAATGGCAGCACCAATATTGACCCTCCGCTTCATACCTCCTGAGAACGTCTGTACTTTGTCCTTGCCCCGATCAGCCAGCCCAATGATTTCAAGTACTTCGTTGATTCTTTTTTGTAAGTGATTTCCCTTTAAACCGTACATTCTTCCCCAGAATGACAGGTTTTCCCTCGCACTCATTGTTTGATAAAGTGCGATTTCCTGTGGAACTATCCCTAAAAGCCCTTGTGCCTTCTTTGGCTGCCTGACCATATCAATACCCGCAATTTCAATGCTTCCTGAACTAGGTGGATATAACCCGGAAACCATCTGGATTGTCGTTGTCTTTCCAGCACCATTTGGTCCAAGAAGACCAAACGACTCCCCCTTTCGAACGGAAAAAGAAACACTCTTAACTGCATCAAACTCTTTAAACCTCTTACTCAATTGCTTCACTTCCAAGACTCCCAATCAAAACACCTACTTTCGACCTATAATTATTTTATTATCTCAAAAAATAACGTCTCAAGAAATAAATTCCAATTAATATATGAAAATATTTAGAAAAGATTCTAATGGATTAAAAGTCAGATAATTCCCGTCTGGATTCCCTGGCCAAACCTTAAACAAAAAAGCAAGACATTGTCTGTCCTGCTTCTAAGGTTGAAATACATTATATTTCCGTGCTGTTTCGACCCATTCATATCGTTTGTGGGTTCCTAGCTTCTCACCGATTTTCTGCCTATGGTTTTCAACTGTTTTGACTGAAATATCAAGCCTTTCAGCGATATCCTTTTGGGAATATCCTTTAACGGTTAGGATGAAAACTTCCTTTTCCCGCTTGGTGATCGGGAGGTCGGCAAGATTGACTTGGTCACCCTCCGAATCATCTTCCCATATATGTGTATCGAACACTTTCTGGTTCGCTAAGATTTTGTCCAATGATTGGATGAGATCATCCCGCTTCAGCTGCTTGATTAAATAGCCGTCAGCACCTGCCTCATAAGCCTTCTTTTGATACCCTATATCATCGTGCATTGAGAAAATGACTATTTTAGCATCTGGGAGAAGTTTCCGCAGCCTTTCCAATGTCGTCATTCCATCCAGCCCCCCCGGCATTGAAAGGTCCAGCAGTACCAGGTCGGCGGGGAATTCCGCCGCAGCTTTAACAGCCTCATAGCCATCACAGGCACAAATCCTTCCATCAATGCAAAAAGATTGCTGCAAAAGCATGCTTAGCCCATCCCGGACAATTTCATGATCATCGATGATCATTAGGTTCATCTTTCCTCACCCTCTCCGCGTTTGTTAAAGATACAAACCCTTCCACCCGAGTAGGGCCGCCTTCCTTGCTAATCCACTTGATGTCACCATCAAGCATCTTGCAGCGCTCATACATATGCTTCAACCCGAGCCCTTTCGTTTTACACCCACTTGAAATAAAGCCATTTCCATTGTCGTATAACTGAAAAAAGATATATTGATAGTAAGTCTTTAAATGAATGGAGAAATAGGTTGCTTTCCCATGGCGAACCGAATTTGTGATACTTTCCTGGATGATCCTGAACAGATGAAGTTCTTTTTCTGGATCCAGTTTCTGTTCCATATCGAGCTCCATCTCCAAAAAGATGTCTATCTGGTATAGCTTTCTCCAGTCCTTTACTGCTTGCCGAAGCGACTTTTCCAAACCAATGTCATAAACAATTTCAGGTCTGAGGCTTTTGGTCAGGCGCTTAATATCTTCAAGTGTTTTTTCCATGACATTGACCATGTTGGTGACATGATTTTGATATTTATCTTCGCTAATGTTCTGTTTAATTACTTCGAGGCCAAGGAATATGCTATAAACACTTTGTCCGATATGATCATGCAGTTCCATGGCAATCCTTTTACGCTCTGCCTCTTGTGCGAGCAGCGTTTCCTGTACAAGCAGCTCGTGGAATCGTGCCCGCTCGCTATTTTCATTCTGGACAGGGGGCCGTATCCTGAGAACATAATATACTTCTTCCAATATTGTCATTTTTTTTAAAGACATTTCAAACTCTTCAAGTCCTTCATATACTGCCAAGTGGGAGTTGAAAGAAGGAATCGGTTCATCAGAAGTTAAAATACAGCGATTCTCATCCTCGTCTAGCTCTCTTTCCTGACAATAAGTACAGTAGGGCACTTTCTCGCCTAACTTCCAACCAGTCATGTCGACTGCCTTTTCATTGAGATAATGAATCATCCGATTCTTATCCATAACAATCATGCCCTCAGGCAGATGGTCAACAATTTCTGCTAAAAATTCTGTTCGGACAACCATAAACTAATCCCTCGCTAAAACACCTCTTCTTCGTAACTCCATTTTAACCCATATTCTAGCTGGTACCCCTGCATGTTTATTAACATTAAGTGAAATCTCTAGTTTTTTGTCATAAAAAAAGACCCGACTAAGGGCCGTATTAAGCAAATAACTTTTTTTGATATTTACTGTGTTGATCTGTTTCACCGACGTAGTGAAATCCACTGACCAAATAGAATTTATTCAGTTTGCTATTGTCTGCAACACAGTCTAATTTTAGATATGTTTTGTCTGTTGAAATGTTCTCCTTAATCCATTCCAATATCTCTTTTCCGAGACCTTTGCCAATATGTACTGGTTTTAAAGCCAGCCTATGCAGATACACTGAATCTCCTTCAGGATCCTCACCAAAAATATGCTTATCCCAATCACTTTGCCTTGCCGAGAGGGTGAACGTAGCGATTAGTTCTTCATCATTCATGACAATGAATGTTTCGTTTAGTGTTATAGAGTTCAGAATTTCCTTATCATCGCCGCCATTCAATAGATATTGCCATTGATTGATGCTATTTTCTTGCATCCACATTGCTGCATTTTTCAGCATCTCCATAATCTTTTCTCCGTCTTCTTTTACAGCAATTCTTACCTGAGCATCTTCCAGCAACTATGACACCCGCTTTCCATTATTTTATTTAACTATTCGATAATACAAAGGTTATTCCTTCATAAAAAAACAGGCTGAGCTCAGCCTGTTCTAAAGTAATACTATCATTTCAAAGTTTTGAGAACTGCCTCAATATCTTCATTGGTCATTTCGATTGCCTGAGTCATTGTCCTGACATCCTTTGATGCCCAGTAATCATATAAACGTGCCAGGTCATTGCGATTATATACCTGATTACCGTAGTGGCTGAAGAAATAGGCAACCAAAAGATTGACTACATTGGCCGGGAGTTTGTTTCGGGTTGAAATCGACCTGAGTGCAATTTTCTCAAGACCGCGGATATTATTATCGGTGAATTTTTCTACCACTTCAATTGGCAAAGCGGTTTCACAAAAAGTAAGGAATTCTGGATCGGTTAATTGTTTATTCATATAAAATCTCCTGCTTAATTTACTTATTCAAATTGCTTCCAGTGCATTCTCTATAAGCTCGATATCCTTTGTTATAGACTTTTTTATAGTGGCATCTTCACAACGCTGGTACTCTTTATGAAGTCTTCTTAGTTCTTCGTGAAAGATCAAATATTCAAAGTTGTTAATCATAATCGCCCTCATTATTTTTAACTATTCTAAGAAATATTTTCCCCTTTATACCTCTTGTCAAACAAATTAATAATGAGGAATGTGATTATGCTTACATTATCATTAAGCAGGAGAGAAAGAGAAGAGGTATTTTGGTTCATTTGATTTCCTCAACAAGTATAGATAATTTCATTCAATTACACTTGTACAAAAATCCCTTTTCATTTTCTCATTAAGCAGGAAGAAAAATTTTCATCTTATATTCACTCAATTATTTTCAATCATTGCCATAGCCCTTTGAATAGCCCAGCTTTGATGCTCATGAAATATTTTTTTCACAGCTGCCCCAGTTTTAAGCCACTTGAGTTGATGGTCAGCTCCTATAGGTTCTCCAGCCTTTCCAACTATGCTGGCAAAATAAAAATGCCCGTCCGCGAGATAATATTCACGATCGTTCTCTGAGTAAAAATACCGCTGTGCTCTCCCGATCCATTCTCCGATTTCTAGAAGCTTTCCCATTTCTTCAATGCCTTCCCTGACTAGACAATCATAATGACTCTCGCTTCCTTCCAAGCCGCCGCCAGGAAGGAAATACTTCCCATCATCTGTCTTAACTAAGGCAATCAAATTCTCATGTTCATTATAAATGATTCCATACACACCCTGCCTCTGGGTATAGCTTACTCCTGATTCCATTTCACCAAAAGTTATCATTTATACATCCCTTCAGTCTAAAAAAAGTCATTAAAATTCAATAAGATTGTGATCTGTTCAATGAATTCTGTCCAGTCCAACCCATACAAATACCATTTTACCATGTTAAAAGCTGAACCTTCACTGATTCAACTTTTAGCATGGTCAATGAAACGAGGCCTATACCGCAACCGACCGAACCTTCCCATGCTGCTTTTGGCTGTTGGCAATATAGCCATTCAGATCATATTGAAAATAAAGAAAAAGCGCAATGGCTCCATTGATGCATAAAAGACCTGGACGATTTTAGTCCAGGTCTTCTTGCAAAATATTTATATAAAAATTACCGGAACTGCTGCTGCAAGTAACAGATAGCGGAGAATGAAACCGCCTGCCAGTACGGCACTTTCAGTGATCATAGTTGCGGCGATTCCGTGTGAGCCTGAAGCGGCTACTTCCAATCCTGCCGGTGTTTGGTGAAGTTTTTTTGCATTCCATAATTCAAGAGCCTCGATTGCGATTGGAACGATCAATCCCACAACAACCAGTCCCAGCCAGAATAAACCACTGTACTCTCCAGAAAGAAGCATCGAAACAGATTGGGCTGCTGACTCATTTGTAGATGAAGTGATCAGGAACATCGTGAAAATCAGGAAAACTTCGGAAATCAGCAATGTTAAGTGGAATTTTTTGATGGATATCACATGATGGATCACTTTTTTATCCACAAAGGCTGACACGAGCATTGTGCCGGCAATTCCTGTTGAGAATGCCGACACGACGAACAGGATTGGCAAAATTGCTGTATTCCATAATGGGACCGCTCCGATAACTCCAATCAGGAAGCCAGTGTAAATGGCTGTAGCTACTGCTAAAACGATGCCGACATACTCCAGCATTTTATTAATATCTTTTTTCAACAATTCCATTAAAGCTATGTAGGCTGCAGCCATCATGAAAAAACTGATGAAATAAGTACCGATTGTCATGACAGAACTGAAATTGGTAAACAAATAGATGAAACGTAAAGGATCCTTCAGACCTGCTTCTGCATCAACAATAAGAAGTAATAGTCCAATCCCCATAAGAATCGGGCTGATTAGCCTTCCGACAATCCTGACTATTTTGGCATCAGGATATTTCCTTGCTGCGTAGGAAGATGTTAAAAACGCACCGGCACTAAGTCCAGCAAGGAATAAATAGGCAGCGATAATTGTTCCCCAAACCATTATAATCACCTCACGTAATAAATTTTTGCCTTGCCTAAGTCCGGCCTTAAAGGCTGGGCATTCATCTTAACGATTGCTTTTGAAACTTCACTGTTCGGATCATCAAGGTCACCGAATATGCGGGCATTGCTGATGCATGTGCTGACACATGCCGGCTGTTTACCTTCTGCCACAAGCTCAGCGCAGAAGCGGCATTTTTCAACTACCCCGGTATTATGATCTTGCGTTCTTGCGCCATAATGGCAAGCTACCATACAATACTTGCAGCCGATACACTTATCTGCGTCTACTAGCACGATGCCTTCTTTTGTCGTGTATGTTGCCTTTGTCGGGCAGACACTCACACATGGTGCATCCTCACAGTGCTGGCATTGTACAGGGATGATTTCATTCTTGACGTTCGGGAAAACCCCTGTCTCTTTTTCATAAAATTTAATATAAGACTCTTCTACCGGAAGCTCATTCTGCATTTGGCAGCTTACCCGACAAGCATAACAGCCGACGCATTTTCGTGTGTCTATTACCATTCCATAGCGTGCCATCAGCCTTTCACCTTCCTAACCTTAACGATTACCTCATGAATATTTCCAGCTCCACTCCATTTTTCAAAATCAAATGGAACATGCTCCATATATCCAAAGCCAACACCGTATCCTGTCTTCAAATCTTTAGACGTTATGCCGTAGTGGCTCGGAACAAAAATTGCCTCTGGGTGGATTCTTTCGGTAACTTTCACTCGTATCTTGCTGGTTGCTTCACTTGATTTCAATTCAACCAAATCGCCATCCTTAATTCCCAGCGCTTTAGCTCGAGCAGGGTTGATCCAGATTCTCTCTAAATCATAATCTTTTGTTATCTGCATCAAGATTGGTATATTCGCCGTTTGAGTATGGCTGTGGATCGCCTGCTTGCCAGTGATCAGACGGAATGAATCGTCTGCCGGGCTTACCTTCGGCTCAATCCATTCGACTATCGGATTAAAGCCTGCTTCTTTATATGTTTCACTGCAAAATTCTACTTTTCCTGTTGGAGTTTTCAATTTCGGCACTTCTCCGAGTTTAATTTCATCATTCGGGAACATGATGGTTCCTTTTTCCCTCAGCTGCTTATAAGTTATGCTGGTAGGAGCGAGCATTGCCTCGTTCAGTTCATCAAGTGAGAAGTTGAAATATTGCCCAACACCGCAGACTTTAGCTAACTCAGTATAGATTTCATGGATTGGCTTTGTTTCTGGATGTACCTTGTCTACCATCTGCTGACGAAGGGCGATTCCAGGTATCTTTCCTGATAAACCTTCAATTACCTCATCACGTTCAATATACGTCACTTCCGGAAGGACATAATGAGCCAGCCGGGCCGTTTCGGACATTTGTACATCTATCGCCACAACAAGGTCCATTTTAGAAAGAGCTTCCTTCATTACTTTGGGATTTCCGTAGCCAAGCGCTGCATTGGAATGATAATAAATTGCCGCCTTCATTTTTCCTTCAAGCGCTTCCTTTGCCACCATTGTTGCTACACCGTGACTGTGATAAGCAAGCGGAAATTCCTTTTTACCTGCCTTTGGAGCATCTGGATCTTTTGGGTTTGCATGTTTCCCTTCATCTAAGTTGCCCAGATGAGGTTTAGTTCCAAAAATACTACCGCCTTTTTGCTGATAGTTTCCTAGTAAAGCATTGAACATCGCTACCGCACGGCCAGTTTCTGTACTATTCTCATAGTTACAGCCGAATGCACCTCTCCACGATTGCTCGATCAACGCCTTCGGTTTGGCTTTGCCCATATCAATGGCAATCCGTGTGATTGAGTCTGCAGGTATACCCGTGATTTTTTCAGCCCATTCTGGTGTGTATTTTTTCAGTTCCTTCGCGTATTCATCAAAACCAACAGTGTAGTTTTTAATGAATTCCGTGTCATGAAGGTTTTCTTTTATCAATACTTGGGACATTGCCAGCACTAATGCAAGATCTGTACCCGGACGGATTGCAAGCCATTCGGTTGCCAGGTTGCCTGTATTGTTCAAACGCGGATCGACAATGATAATCTTGGCTCCATTATCTTTTGCGGCTGCCAAAGATTGTACGGAACTAGGACGGATTCCATCTCCATAGCTCCTGCCGATGAACATGATGTATTTTGCATTGCTGATATCTGCACTTGTAGACGATACCCCGACCGTATGCATAAAGCCTGCATCCCTCGAGTTAGAACAAACAACATGGTGTGTAAAGTAGTTTGATGACCCGAGAGCATTAATGAATCGAGGAGAATAGAACTTCCCTGAAGCGCGTGGATCTTCTGTAAGCGCCACTGCCTGAGGACCATGTTCTTTTATGATTTCATTCAATTTTCCAGAAATCTCCTCATAAGCTTGTTCCCATGTGATCGGCTCAAATTTCTTTTCGCCAACCCGTTTTAAAGGCTGTGTCAGCCTATCCTTGGAATAAACAACTGTAGCATAACCATGCCCTCTGGCACATAGCTTCCCTTTCGAATATGGGTGATCAGGGTGTCCCGTCAGCTTCCATAAACGGCCGTTTTTGACATGGCCAATCATTCCGCACTTACTTGAACATGCATTGCATGTACTAGGAATTTCCTTGATTTCTGCGTTTGAGCCTGCTTTTACATATTCTTTGAACCATTCATTAAAGCCTACTGTTCCCGCTGATGCCAAAGCAGCAGTTGCGGCAGAGGCTTTAATGAAGCCCCGACGTGATAGTTTTGTATCCACCATTTTCACTAGCCCTCCTTTTACTCCAGACCGATTAAAAATCTTCATTTTTTATGCCTTTAGTGAATACGCCAGGCACTTTTCGATAAATGATGCTTCTTCCAATACTGCTAAAAAGTAAAGCTCTTTGACACTTCCGTAATGTTCCGATTCCTGAAATGGAATCTCTTAATATAGTTTTTTTCAAAAGATTGTCCATCACTAAAAGCATCACCACCTTCAAGATTTGAAGCCTTACAGGTAATTATTTCGATGTGCCTTGACAGTCCCGATCAATAGTCTTGTCAATCTCTGATAAAATTGATGCTCTGTTACTTCCAAAAGCTTCGATTCGAATTCTTCCAGCCAATCGTAATGATCATCCATAAATTCAGCCGTAAAATGCTCAGGTGCATGCTCAATGAAATAGGCCAGCAATTCCAGCAGGATTGCTAAATGGTCAGGCATGCTCTGTAATTCAATAGGAATATCAATCTTTAGCTTTTCTAACAGGTAATTGATATGTAACGCCGAATCACCCAGGATATAACCTTTGTCCCGAGCAAAGGGAAGAGTGCACGTTTCATCCTGTGTCCACGGTTTATATAAAGATTCAATCGGAAGTGCAGCATGCATTTGCGTGCTTCCAATAGAGTTCAAGTATAATTCTTGAAATTCAGCATAGTTTTCAGGCAAGACTTCCTCTATTGAAAAACCGACACTATAAAGTTCGTTGACCGATTTTTCCAGCTTCTTCAGAAGATCCTGCTGCTTAATCTCATCCCAGATCTCTATAGTAGGAAGTTTATATAAATCTGCAAGGACCATAAAAACATTCGAACATTCTGTTTTATTTTCCAATCCAATCACCGAGATTCACCACCTTTCGATTACAACTTCACTATATTGCAACGATGTTTGTGAAACAATATACATTCTGTGGATAATCCCCCCGGAGTATGTGAAGGGTTTCACCTAATTTAGTCGATGTTTTTTGAGCAAATAATTAAAGACTATTAAGAAACACCTGAAATACGGGCTTTAATACGGTTTCACCCATTCTGGAATTGTGAACATTCCTTTAAATATGTTTGAAAATCCAGCAAACTCGCATGTTTTTAGAAACTTTAATCGTAAAATGGAAGTATATGAACAATCATTACCTGAGGTGACCTATTATGTCGCTGCTAACCAATTGGCTCGAAAGCTTAAGCTATGAACTTGAAATATCGGAAGCCTGTTCAAAAAAGAAAAGTCCCTTGAGTACATGTACAGCTTGCATGGATGAATGTCCACAAGGAGCACTAATTCTTGAAGAAGGAAATTTACAGCTAGATGATCAGGCATGCTCACTTTGCGGTGTTTGCATAACAGTCTGTCCGCAGCAGGCAATAAAAGGACAGGCGCCAGCAAGGAAGGTCATACAGGATTATCTTTTATTACAAGATGATTCCCCACTCCCAAGCTTCATGGAACTGCTTTATTTCCATAAAAAAGGGGTCCGTTTTATTCAAAAGGCATCTGTTAACGAGGAGTTAGGAAGACGCGTTGGCAAAGCAAATGAGATTCTGAACGTGATGGAACTTGATCCTATATTGACAGCCGAGAACATTTCTCTTAAGGAAGATGCCCAACCTAAGCTGTCAAGACGTGGTTTTTTCACAAAACTCTCAATGGATAGCAAAAAAACCATTCTGTCTTCCGTTACGCCAGTAAAGTGGAGGTTCAACGAAGGGAGCTTTAAGTCTTCTAGCCTTTATCACGATTGGTCGTTCCATGAGGTAAGGATCATTGAGGAGAAATGCACATTATGTGAGGCTTGCTTTAACATTTGCCCTTCCCACATCTTCACACTGGAGCATGATACACTTAAAATTGATGAAAAGAATTGTTGCCGCTGCAACCTCTGCGTGGACATTTGTCAGTACAGTGGAATCCAGCTTGCTCAAAGTATCCACAAGGTTCGTGAAGTTGCCTATCAGGTGCATCAAAATGAATGCACTACCTGCAGAAGCAGTTTCTACTCTTGGGAAGAAACAAATGAATGTGAAATTTGCAAAAGACTTGAGAAACCTAATTTTTTCCTGTAACAGAATGAGGCATTAGTTCCATAGACGCTGCAGATACGTAAACAGCTTCCAGACCGGTGCCTTCCCCTTGTTCAAATACAAAAAAAACTAGGAAGTGAAAGCTTCCTAGTTCGATATTATTCTTCTTCTCCCAGAAGGAAGTCTGGATTCAAGTCTTCGAATTCGTCATCATCGATGCCATGGCCCCACTCATCATCATCGCAGTCGCATCCGCCTGGATGAGTGACAACACATACCTTTGTTTCACCAATGACTTCCACAAGGAATTCCCTCTCGACGTGAACGATGATTTTGTTGCCATTAGGCGAAATGACCGCTTCTATGCAGTTAGGCTGCTGCAGAACCTCGACATGGACATCATGGTCATCCATGCAATCAGGGTCACGGTACTTCAGCTTGATGACATCGCAGTAAGTTACTTTCTCCGTCACTACTTCTGTTTTTGTATTATCATCAAAGGAGTACCAGATGTTGGCTTCGTAAGACCCGTTTACTTCAACCACTTTACCTACCTTTTTTGCCTTATACTTATGGTTTATTACCCAAGCGCCCAGAATGCTGCTCGGATGATGCGCTGGGTTGATCGTATGATTGGACTGCGTGAATTTGCGTCCCTTCGCTACGACGGCTTTCGTAATAATCTCTCTGTAATCTCCCATTGCGAGCGAAACCTCCTCAATCTTTTTCAATTCATCCTATGCGTGATATTAGACTAGTGTGCGATTAATTTTAGAACCGCTGGTAAAAACTTAGGCATAGTTCATTGTATGCCCATATGCCCTGAATGTTCCCGATTGATGAAAGTTGATGGGTGATTAAGAAATGTTTAGCTTTTAAGTGACAGGCAAGTGGGAGATACTTGAGTTGGTTAACTGAAATTTTGGACTTCAATGGCCAGGCAAAGTTTAAAATAAAATAAAAAAATGGCACCTGCTATTTGACAGGTGCCATTTACTAATCAATTATTAATGGTTATGTGTGTGGCAGCTTTCGCCGTTTTTCAAAGATGCTCCTGTTTCACCGCGAAGTATATCTCCACCAGTTGATGCGACTACTTCATCTGTAACCGTATTGGAAATCGTTGTAGCCACTAGCTGAAGCAATTCATTAACATCGATTTGCGATTGCTTGAATTCCTGGACTACAGGGATTTCATCAAGCTGCTGTTCAAAAGATGCAATTTTTGCTTCAGTCTTCTTCAACGCTTCTGTCTTTCCATAATGCTGAAAGTTAACAGCCTGTTTTTGAAGACCTTTAATAGAAGAAATAAGTGTTTTCACTTTTTCATTCTCATGGATTTGTGCTTCTGCACGCTTAAAGAAGTCAACTTCCTCTGTTTCCGCAATCATTCTTGCGATTTCTCTTGAGCGCTCGATAATGTCATCTTTATTGTATTTTGCCAACTTACTTCACCTCAACTGGTTCGATTTCTTCTACCATTTCCCCGTTTAAAGACCATGTCTTTGCATCTGTAATCTTTACCTTGACGATTTTGCCAATTGCCGTTTTAGGTCCAACAAAATTGACAAGTTTCAACTTGCTTGTGTAACCAGCAAGAACATCAGGATTGTTTTTGCTTTCACCTTCAACCAGGACCTCCACAATCTGATCCTGATACTTCTTCATAGACTGGGCTGATTGCTCATTCACAAGTGCGTTCAGGCGCTGAAGGCGTTCTTTCTTCACTTCCATTGGAACATTATCCTGCATTTTAGCGGCAGGTGTTCCCTCCCTTGGGGAGTAAATGAACGTATAAGCTGATTCATAGCCAACCTCACGAACAAGTGACATTGTGTCCTCAAATTGCTCATCCGTTTCATTCGGGTACCCTACGATAATATCCGTTGTCAATGTAACATTCGGAATGGCCGCTTTGATCTTGCGTACCAGTTCGAGATATTGTTCCCGAGTGTATTTCCGGGCCATGATTTTCAATATATCAGTTGAACCTGATTGGACTGGAAGATGAATGTGGTCCATCAGGTTTCCGCCTTTTGCCAGCACTTGAATCAAGTGATCATCAAAGTCTCGCGGGTGGCTAGTAGTAAAACGGATACGAGGGATATCGATTTTGCTGATTTCATCCATCAAGTCCCCTAGACCATACTTGATATCTGTAAAGTCTTTTCCATACGCGTTTACATTCTGTCCAAGCAGGGTAATTTCCTGATAGCCCTGGGCAGCAAGCTGACGGACTTCCTGAATGATATCATCTGGACGGCGGCTGCGCTCTTTGCCTCGTGTATAAGGAACGATACAATATGTGCAGAATTTGTCACAGCCATACATAATGTTTACCCATGCTTTAATATTGCCTCTGCGCACCTTCGGAAGGTTTTCGATTACGTCTCCTTCTTTAGACCACACTTCTACGACCATTTCTTTGGACATGTATGCTTCTTGAAGGATATGTGGCAGGCGATGGATATTATGAGTACCAAAGATCATATCAACCTGGTTGTACGTTTTCAAAATTTTGTTAACGACAGATTCTTCCTGGGACATGCATCCGCAGACACCCAATAGAAGATCTGGCTTTTCTCTTTTTAGGTGCTTCAAATGTCCAAGTTCTCCAAACACCTTGTTTTCAGCATTTTCCCTAATCGCGCAAGTATTTAATAGGATGACATTCGCGTCTTCGACACTGTCAGTAGGTTCATAGCCGAGACCAAGGAAAATTCCAGCCATGACTTCTGTGTCGTGCTCATTCATCTGGCAGCCATAAGTGCGGATGTAGAATTTGCGGCCCTGCCCCATACCAAGGAATTCTTCAGGGAGATCGAAGTCTTTATGGTACTTGACTTCTTCCTTGCCGCGTTTTTTTGCATCCTTCAGAGATGGAGCAGTATATACTGTTTCAAAGTACTTGCTGTAATCCTTGCTGGATTTTTTGTCCGAAGAATTTTCAGTTTGTACTTGCTGTCCTTCCAAGCGTTGATTCTCGTTCATTATAGATCTCCTTTCATTAGAAAGCGAGCAGGCAGATCGATGGAGCCTGGTGCCGGTGCTAGTTACACAAACAGTTCTGCTTTCTACTTCTAAAAGGGCTATATTTCACCCTGAAAATATTAAATATACACATTATAATAGTATAAACTCTTCAATCAATGAAAACAATAGCAGGCACTGGAAATACAGCTTTCTTGGTGAAAAAAGCCGACTTAGAAATTTATATTACCTTAAAGATTGTTTTATCGTAGTGATGCTTATCACTATTTCTACCAAATAAGAATAATAAAACCCCAATCTGAGACGATTGGGGTTTTATTGCATTCCGGTCTGATTCCCAGACTTTATTTACATGAATTCAGCAACTAATTTATCAAAATGAGCTTGATCCAGTTTCAGGTCTGCTTGTGACAGCGGAGTCTCTGAATAACCGCTTACTAGCTCCTGATAAGATTTACGCTCTGTATTTTGATAGATTAATCCAGTAACAAGACCGTTGTTCTGCATTAATGTCTGCATTGCCGCTTCACGGTTTGATGGATCATATCCTTCAATGTCGCTAAGCTTTGTCAGGTTTTCTTTGAACCAATCGTATGTGTTTACCTTGTTGTATGTTACACAAGGGCTGAATACGTTGATCAGTGAGAAACCTTCATGCTTGATTCCTGCTTCGATAAGCGCAGTCAAGTCTTTTAGGTCTGTTGAGAAGCTTTGTGCCACGAATGTAGCACCAGCTGTCAATGCCAATTCCATTGGGGAAATAGCTTGCTCAATAGAACCCGCTGGAGTTGATTTTGTTTTGAAACCAGCAGCTGAACGCGGGGAAGTTTGTCCCTTTGTCAAACCATATATCTGGTTGTCCATAACAATGTAAGTAATATTGATGTTACGGCGGATCGCATGGACTGTATGTCCCATTCCGATCGCGAATCCGTCACCATCACCGCCGGAAGCAATAACGGTTAAATCACGGTTAGCCATCTTTACACCCTGCGCAATAGGAAGCGCACGGCCATGGATTCCGTGGAAACCATAAGAATTGATATATCCAGAGATACGGCCTGAACAGCCGATACCAGAGATTACAGCCAGATCTTCAGGTTCTAAACCAACATTGGCAGCAGCACGCTGCATGGCCGCCTGTACAGAGAAGTCGCCGCAGCCAGGGCACCAGTTTGGTTTTACATTATTGCGAAATTCTTTAAAAGTCGCCATCCTAGAACAACTCCTTGCATTTTGTGTGGACTTCCTGCGGCAAGAATGGATTTCCGTCATACTTGAGGATCTTGTGGATCTTCTCATGACTTCCGACATTCATCTTCATGATGTTTGCCAGCTGTCCTGTCGCATTGTTTTCAATAACTGCAACTTTCTTTGCAGATTTTACAAGCTGCATCATCTCATCAGCCGGGAATGGATGTACCAGGCGCACATGTGCGTGGTTTACTTTCAAGCCATCCTTCTCAAGTCTTCCCATTGCCTCTTCGATTGCACCTCTTGTTGAGTTGAAACCTACGATTAACAGATCAGCTTCCTCATGCGGAGCATTCTTATGGATTGGCGTATTGAACTTCAGATTGCTGATTTTGCGGAAGCGCTTATCCATCTGGGCAATGCGGTTCGCAGCAGATTCTGAAGGTTTTCCAGTTTCATCATGTTCTACACCAGTAACATGGTGGATACCGTTCTTCATTCCTGGGATAACACGTGGTGAAACACCATCTTCAGTCACTTCATAACGCTTGAAGTAACCCTTATTATCAATTTCAGGAAGTGCTTCTGTAGCTAATTTACCACGACGGATTTCTACTTTATCAAACTCAAGCGGTTCAACTGTCTGCTTTCCTAACGATAACTGCAGGTCAGTCAGCATAATAACCGGGCACTGATATTCTTCAGCAAGGTTAAATGCTTCAGCCGCATCGTAGAATGCTTCCTGTACAGTACTTGGAGCAAAGACAATTTTAGGAATCTCACCGTGCGTTCCATAAATCATTGCCATTAGATCTGACTGTTCCTGTTTAGTAGGAAGGCCGGTTGATGGGCCGCCACGCTGTGTATCAACAATGACAAGCGGTGTTTCAGTGATACCTGAAAGACCGATTGCTTCCATCTTCAATGATAGACCAGGTCCAGCAGAAGCAGTAATGGCACGTACACCTGCATAGTTAGCGCCGATTGTCATTGTGACAGCTGCAATTTCATCTTCAGTCTGGATAACTGTTCCGCCAAGAGCAGGAAGTTTCTTGATTAGGTATTCCATGATTTCTGAAGCAGGAGTGATTGGGTATGCAGCCATGAAACGGCATCCTGCAGCTACTGCTCCAAGAGCGATTGCATCATTTCCAATCATGAACAGGCGTTTCTGGCCATCAGCTTTTTCGAGCTGCATTGTGTCAGCGCCGCCTAATTGTTCTTTCGTATATTCGTAGCCAGCTTTGATGGCTTCCATATTTTTATCGACAACTTGTTGTCCTTTGCGTCCAAAAATCTCCTGGACGACTTCTTCAAAAACTTGGATATCCAAGTCTAAAACTGCACTAGTCGCACCGATGGCAACCATATTTTTCATAAGAGATGTTCCCAGTTCAGTAGCCATTTCCGTAAATGGAACCGCATACATCGAAGCTTGAGTATCCTCAGGCTTCTTTGGGTCAAACTTAGCATCAGCAATAATGACGCCGTTCTCATGCAATTCTTTGTAGTTTACATCGATTGTTTCCTGGTCGAAAGCTACAAGAATATCTAAATCGTCAGAAATAGATCGAACCTCTGTAGTGCTCACTCGAATCTTGTTATTTGTATGTCCGCCCTTGATACGTGATGAAAAGTGACGGTAGCCATACAAGTAGTAGCCTAGACGGTTCAATGCAATAGAGAAAATTTCCCCGGTAGATTCAATTCCTTCTCCCTGCTGTCCGCCAACTTTCCATGAAAGTTGATTGATCATCTCTTACACCCCTTTAGATACGTAAAAAAATATGTAAAAACGCTTCGTTATTAAGTGTAGCACTTTTCCAAGTAATTCACTAGAATTAAGCGGTTTATGTCCTGCTTTTATTGCTGAAATCTAGCAAATGGATGGTACTAAACGCTTACAATTCTAGACCTATGTGAAAAAAAAAGCAACCCTTTCAGAATAATTATTGACGAAAATATGAATATTTTTTTATTTATTAAAATATTATAAGTTTCTTACCCCGAAACCCTTCGATTCATGGTAAGGGATTGGCCATCCCCAAGAATTCAGCAACTTTGAACAGGCAGTCGGGAAGCCATATTCTCATATAGGAACTTATGCACTTGTATATCAGAATAATATTTTTGTAATTCATTCCAAAGGTTTTCATATTGTTCGTTACCACCGAGGTTATTCACCGTAAATTTAATTCCATCAAAGTCTGAGCCAAAGCCCACATGATTTTCTCCTCCAAGAGAACAAATGTGCTCAAGATGGCGGATGACATCATCGATTGATGCAGATTCCTTTTTACCTGATAAGAATTCTGGCACAAAGGTAACTCCAATGAGTGAATCGCGCTCAATCAGCGCTCTGATTTGTCTATCCCTAAGATTGCGGGGATGAGGGCAAAGCGAATAACAGTTTGAGTGGGAAGCAAATACATGGTCAGCCGCTTCCATTACATCCCAGAAGCCCTGTTCAGATAAGTGTGAGACATCGCAAATTGTTCTAGTTTCATTCAGGAGCTGGACAACCTGACGACCAAATCTTGAAAGACCTGCTCCCCGTTCCTCAAGGGCACCATCAGCCACATAATTTCCATAGTTCCATGTTAATCCTACTGAACGTACTCCCAGTCTCAGCAAAGTGCGCAATTTCAATAAATCCTGTCCAATCGCATCACAACCTTCCAGAGTCAGTACTGCACCAAATTCATCATCTGCGAGCTGGTCAATGTCCATCTTGTCTCTAACTAGCTTTATTTGAGGATGAGGCTTTAAAACTTTTTCATAAAATAAATCCGCCATTCGCAGTGCTGCTTCAAATTTCAAATCAGGGTGAACTGATTCAGGTACATAGATGGCAAATAATTGGACTTTGGTGGTCGATGCCTTCAGACGTTCAAGATTGACCTGCAATTCAGGGGAGTTGGTGAAATCAAGCGTCGGATCCATGAATAACTTATAAAGAACATCACAATGAGTGTCATAGATTTTCACAAAAATACCTCCTCGTTACATTCATAATACTCCATAAAATAAAAGAAACCTGCTTGCAATAGCAAACAGGCTGAAAGTGATCCTTACAGATTCTTAAAAACTATAATCTATCTATAGGCGTGATGCCGCCACTTTCACCGGGGTTCAACAATCAATTTAATGGCCGTCCGTTCTTCGCCATCAATCAGGATATCAGTAAATGCCGGGATGCAAATTAAATCGACTCCGCTAGGTGCTACGAACCCTCTTGCGATCGCTACTGCCTTAACGGCCTGATTCAATGCACCCGCCCCGATAGCCTGAATTTCTGCGCCCCCTCTTTCGCGCAGTACTCCAGCAAGCGCACCAGCTACAGAATTAGGATTAGATTTTGCTGAAACTTTTAATATATCCATGCCTGGCTCCTCCTTATTTTATCCCGTCCTGGACGCCTTATGTGGACATCCAGGTTAGTCTGTTCCACTGCTACTATATTCAGGAGGAAGCCTACATATGACCATCACTAAAAAAAAGCATTGTCTGTCCAGACAATGCTTTTTGCTTTAATGCAAGTGCTCGACGTACTATTCATAAAAAGGATGGTCTTCATTAACGAGGATTTTCTGGATTTTCACCGCTTTACCGGTCTTTTTGTCCAAGTCTATCAATACAGCAGAGAGCTGATTCCTTCCATCCTTGGCCACTTCAAATCGAGTTGGGAGACTTGTCAAGAACCTTCTAAGTACTGCTTCTTTTTCTACTCCCAATATTCCATCATACGGCCCGGTCATTCCAACGTCAGTAAGATAAGCTGTACCAGAGGGCAAAATCCTCTCATCCGCTGTCTGGACGTGAGTATGCGTTCCGACGACAGCGGAAACTCTACCATCAAGATACCAGCCCATGGCCTGCTTTTCGCTAGTTGCCTCTGCATGAAAATCGACGAAAATCAATGAAGTACGTTTCCTCGCTTCTTCGATCAATTCGTCCGCTTTCTTAAATGGACAATCAATTGGTGTCAAGAAAGTCCGTCCCTGTAAGTTGATAATTGCCAGCTCTTCCTGGTTGATCTTTAAATAGACAATCCCTTTTCCGGGTACTTCTTCAGGAAAATTCGCGGGCCTGACCAAATATTTAGCGTTATCGATGAATTCAAAAATATCGCGATTATCCCACGCATGGTTGCCTAGAGTTACCGCCTGGGCGCCTTGCTCAAGAAACTGACGATAAATCTTTTCCGTTATTCCTTTGCCGCTCGCAGCATTCTCACCATTTATGATCGTAACAGTCGGACGATATTTTCCCTTTAACTTTGGCAGGTATTCCGTAACCATATCCCTGCCTGGGGAACCTACAACATCCCCTACGAATAAAATTCTCATTGGATTCACTTTCCTGTCTTAAATTTATGTTGTATATGTGAAATTGTATCATACTATATTGCCTATTTAAAAATTCATTAAATTATTGCCAAAGTGTGTTTTGGACATAACCAGATACTTATCGGCGTCTTTCACATGTAATTCCTTCAGATTTTCATGATATTATTACTTTCGGAAAATTTATTCTCCGTAAAAAGAAGCTAACCTCCCAGAAATTGTTGTTAATCTCTCGATGACACAGAATTATCTGCCGGTAATACGTCGAAATCTCCGCGTTATTTCTTAAAATCTCCCGTTCTTCCTAATTTTGAGTTTTTCTTCTTAAACCAAAATAAAAAGCGGCGCCTAAGCACCGCTTTATTTTGCATATTCAACTGCCCGTGTCTCACGGATGACTGTAACCTTGATATGTCCAGGATAATCGAGTTCTTCCTCGATTTTCTTGCGAATATCTCGTGCGAGGCGGTGTGCCTGCAAGTCATCGATTTGATCTGGCTTAACCATGATCCTGATTTCTCTACCCGCCTGAATAGCGAATGATTTTTCGACTCCTTCATAGGATTCTGAAATCTCTTCCAGCCTTTCGAGACGGCGGATATAGTTTTCAAGCGCTTCGCTGCGAGCACCAGGCCTTGCAGCTGACAATGCATCAGCAGCAGCAACAAGTACTGCAATGATCGAAGTCGGCTCAGTATCACCATGGTGGGAAGCAATACTGTTGATCACAACAGGATGTTCCTTATACTTCGTAGCCAGCTCAACGCCGATTTCAACGTGGCTGCCTTCTACCTCATGGTCGATCGCCTTTCCGATATCATGCAGGAGTCCTGCGCGGCGAGCTAATGTTTCATCTTCACCTAGCTCTGCAGCAAGCAATCCGGACAATTGGGCTACTTCCATTGAATGCTTAAGAACATTCTGTCCGTAGCTTGTACGATACTTCAAGCGGCCAAGAATTTTGATAAGATCTGGATGCAGTCCGTGAACTCCCACTTCGAAGGTAGTCTGTTCCCCAACCTCACGAATATGTTCATCAACTTCACGGCGCGCTTTCTCAACCATTTCTTCAATTCGAGCCGGATGAATACGTCCATCCTGGACAAGCTTGTCTAGAGCTAGACGGGCTGTTTCACGTCTGATTGGGTCAAATCCAGAAAGGATAACCGCTTCCGGAGTGTCATCAATAATGAGATCAATTCCCGTCAACGTTTCCAGGGTGCGGATATTCCGTCCCTCACGTCCGATAATGCGTCCTTTCATTTCATCATTCGGAAGATTTACGACTGATACAGTCGTTTCAGCAACATGATCTGCTGCACATCTTTGAATGGCTAGTGAAAGTACTTCTTTTGCTTTCTTATCGGATTCTTCTTTCGCCCTGTTTTCGTTTTCCTTAATCATTAGTGCAATGTCGTGAGCAAGTTCTTGCTCAGTACGCTCCAAAATGATGGATTTAGCCTCATCACGCGTTAAGCCCGAGATGCGTTCTAGTTCAGTCTGCTGATTTCGTACCATCTCGTCCACTTTGCTTTCCATCTCTTCAATATGCTGTTGTCTTTTGGAAAGAGCGTCATCTTTTTTCTCTAAAAGATTTTCACGTTTGTTCAACGACTCATCTTTGCGATCAAGATTCTCCTCTTTTTGCAATAAACGATTTTCTTGTTTTTGCAGTTCATTTCTTCGTTCACGAACCTCACGCTCTGCTTCAGTACGCAGTTTGTGATTTTCATCCTTAGCCTCCAGCAGGGCCTCCTTTTTCATAGCCTCTGCTTCACGCTTCGCATCGTCAACAATCTGTTCTGCGGCGTTTTTGGCACCTGCAATTTTTGCTTCCGCAACGGATTTACGATAAAAATAGCCAACAACTGCACCGACGAATAGGCCAAGCAAAATGGAGATGATTGAAATAATTAGATCCATCATTTTCACCTCCTCTTGCTATGAACTTGTGTTACGTTTTTTAAAGTGTCGGCATGTACATTGTTACAAGCATCAATATACAGCTCAAATGCTTTTAAACGTTTTTAATACCATGAAAATGTAAAATATACATTTTTAATTGTAAAGCTGCCAAATTTTATTGTCAAGGGTTTGTCCCACGTGGATTCTATTGGTTTGATTAATTATTCATTCAATTCTTACTTTTAAGAGTGAATATACACAAACAAGGCCTCCTGATTTCAGGAGACCTTGACGATAAACATAGATAACCTATTAATCCAATTTAAGTTCTTCCTGGTCTTCATCAGTTTCCGTTACCGTGAATTCGCCATCAAGGCCGTAATGGTTACGGATCTTTTGCTTGATTTCAAGACGGATGGACGGGTTTTCTTTAAGGAACATCTTTGCGTTTTCCCTTCCCTGTCCAAGACGCTCACCACTATAGGAATACCAGGAACCGCTCTTATCGACGATATCAAGATCTGATCCCATGTCGATGATTTCCCCCTCTTGGGATATCCCTTCACCGTACATGATATCCACTTCAGCTGTACGGAACGGAGGCGCAACCTTGTTCTTGACAACTTTGATCCTTGTTTTGTTACCAACCATATCATTGCCCTGCTTCAATGTTTCAGCACGGCGCACTTCAAGACGTACGCTTGAATAGAATTTCAAAGCGCGACCGCCAGGTGTTGTTTCAGGGTTACCGAACATAACGCCGACTTTTTCACGAATCTGGTTAATGAAAATCGCAATAGTCTTGGACTTGTTGATCGCACCAGAAAGCTTACGCAATGCCTGAGACATCAAACGAGCCTGAAGACCAACGTGAGCATCACCCATCTCGCCTTCAATTTCAGCCTTCGGAACAAGAGCTGCAACGGAGTCAACAACAATAATGTCAATTGCTCCACTTCGCACTAGCGCTTCTGCGATTTCCAGAGCTTGTTCTCCCGTGTCTGGCTGCGAAAGAAGCAGCTCATCGATATTAACTCCAAGCTTCTGTGCATATACAGGATCCAGAGCGTGTTCAGCGTCAATGAATGCCGCCTGGCCGCCATTAGCCTGTACTTCTGCAATTGCATGAAGCGCAACAGTTGTCTTACCTGAACTTTCAGGTCCGTAGATTTCAATAACACGTCCGCGAGGATATCCGCCTATTCCCAGTGCAGCATCCAGTGCAAGGGAACCACTTGGAGAAGTAGATATTTTAGTGTCTGTCTTCTCCCCTAATTTCATAACCGATCCTTTACCAAATTGCTTTTCAATTTGTTTTAAAGCCATATCTAACGCAGCTTGACGATCACTCACTCAATTTTCCTCCTTTTATATAAAAACGAACTGGCATCCCGCCTGCCCGCAAATCTCTTATTTAAAACCTACTATTACTATACCTTTTTCCAGGCGGTTTGTCCAACAAAAAATCGAACATTTATTCGTTTTTTTTCGTAAGGGAAAATTCGTTAAAAATGAATTTTCGATGTGTTTTTCATCAGTTTTCTTATGATATATCCCCGTTAGAATGCTATTTTGGCAAGGAATCTGCCTATTTCATTACAAACAATATGCTTTTCATCCAGACCTATACTGGCAAAAAAACACGGAAGTATATCACTTCCGTGTTTCTGATAATCTATTAATTATGATCTGGCAGCCAAACTTTACTGCCCTTTTCCTGATAGCGGTACGGGAGCCGCTGAGGGTTAGTTTTTCTGAATGGACTGGCAGGCCTTTTACGTGGATTCCAATAAAGACCGTGCCTGGTGGATGTCCTTCTAGGCTGTCGGGACCAGCCACTCCGCTAAAGCTGATGCCGATATCAGAGTTGGTAAGCGCTGCAGCATTCATTGCCAGCTCTTCCGCACATTCACCGCTTACAGCCCCATACTTCTCAATTGTTTCCGGATTCACCTTAACAAGTCCTATCTTGGCTTCATTCGAGTAACAAACTAAGCCGCCTTTGAAAAGGCTGCTAGCACCGGAGACAGAAGTCAATTCCTGCTGGAACATTCCGCCTGTCAAGCTTTCAGCAGCTGATAGGGTCAAGTTTTTGATTTTCAATAGTTTCGAAAGTTCCAGCATTAAAGAGGTTTCGTCATAACCATAAAAATACTCACCGACTCTGTCCATGATTTCCGCTTCCACTTTATCAATCAATGCTTGAGCAGTACCATTGTCATCGTCCCTGGCTGTAAGCCTTAGTGTAACTTCCCCATCACCAGCAAGTGGGGCGATGGTTGGATTGCTTTGCTGGTCAATCAAATCTTCAATTTTCGTTTCAAGGGCCGCCTCGCCGATTCCGAAAAAACGCAAGACTCTCGATTCAATTTTTGCCTGATTACCGGACATGCCTGAAATAGCCGCCTGGCCGTATTTCAAGAACATTGGCTCCATCTCAGAAGGAGGTCCCGGCAGAAGCATGTACTTGTTGTCGGCAGTTGCCAGGAACATACCCGGGGCCATGCCATGATCATTTTTCAGAACAGTTGAGCCCTCAATCACCAGTGCCTGCTTCCTGTTATTCTCAGTCATTACCCTGTTCGTTTTTTCAAAATACAATTCGATGGACGTCATCGCTTCTTCATCAAGAACAAGCTGCTTTCCAAGCTGCGCAGCAATTGTATCTTTTGTCAGGTCATCTTTAGTCGGACCCAATCCGCCCGTGAAAATAATCAGTTCTGCACGTTCCCGGGCAATTCCCATAGCGTTCTTTAACCTATCAGGATTATCCCCGACGACCGTATGATAGAAAACATTGATTCCCAGGTCGGCAAGCTGCCGGGAAAGGAATCTGGCGTTTGTATTGACGATTTGCCCAAGGAGCAATTCAGATCCCACAGCAATGATTTCGGCATTCATTTCTTGTCCCCCTGACAAAATCAATTATTTGGAATTACTGAACACTTGCTTGTTTTTAGCGAAGTAATCCCATCCAGACCAGATTGTAAAGAACATCGCCACCCATAATGCAATATCTGCAAACGGGATCGAGAATGCTTCAAAAATGATATTGTGCAGCAACAGGGCGGAAATCGCCACTGTTTGTGCCCACATTTTAATTTTGCCAGGCATTTTTGCTGCAACTACCTCACCACCGCCTGCAAGCAGTAAACGAAGTCCTGTCACAGCAAACTCCCGGCTGATAATAATAATGACGATCCACGCAGGGGCATACCCCAGTTCAACCAACACAATCAGCGCAGAAGAGACAAGCAGTTTATCCGCAAGCGGATCGAGGAACTTCCCAAGATTCGTAACTAAATTGTGCTTTCGTGCCAGATAACCGTCAACCCAGTCTGTCACAGACGCAAAAATATATATTAGCGCTCCCACAAAATGAGTGACCGGCATGGTTGTACCAAGTAAGGCGATTTCCCCCCATGAAAATGGGACAATCATAATGATCATGAATAACGGAATCAATAATATTCGTGAAACCGTAATTTTATTTGGCAAGTTCATATACTTTTCCTCCAGATGAAAAATTACAAAGCCATTAATCTGACTTCTTTCATTATATCCAATATGTGAAAATCATCATTAAATATGCCTTTTATAATTTTAGCCCGTATAAACAAAAGTCCATACGGGCATTTTAGCAATTCTTTCTTAGACTTATTTAACAAACTTAATCGTAATCACTTGGGTCATATCTTCTTCGGGCGGTACTGCATATTCAAGCTTTTGGTCATTTACATAGATTTCGGTATCAGGTGCCCGTCCAATATTTATTACTGCCTGGGTCTCGTTTGATAAGTCCTCAGTGCGGCTTTCATTCTCCCCTTTAACAAGGGTTTCCTGAAATATGGATTTTCCTGAGCCATTTGAAAGACCAACCCATGTCTGTCCTAGTGATACAATCTTAATGACAAATTGATCCGCATTCTTGAGTTCATATACCGTGTTGCTGCCGCTATTGGAGGAAACTGTAAGCTCCTGTGCAGGAGTTTCAGGCTCGGCTTCTTCTTCAGCCGGTTCCTCTTCAGCAGCATCTTCTTCCTCGCCTGTATCCTCTTCACCACTATCATCTGCAAACTCTTCAGTCTCTTCAAAGCTTGTTTGCCCTTTATCAGTATTTGCAGGCTGTTCAGTTTCATCGCCGGCACTCTTGACAATTAGATACCAAACCAGGGCAATAGAAGCAATAATGAAAACACCAATCAAAATTTTAGGAAGTATATCCAAGACTTTAGAAGTGTCAGGAGAGATACTTTTCCTCGACTGGACACGGGAAAGCTGCTCAGGCAGCTCTTCGTTGTATGTAGATGGGATTTCGTTTTTGTGCTGCTCAAAAAGCTGTTCTGGATCAAGACTAACAGCTTCAGCATATTGTTTAATGAATGCGCGGACATAAAACTTACCTGGCATCATAGAGTAATTGCCCTCTTCAATACCAAGAAGGTAGCGCTTCTGTATTTTCGTGATGGACTGCAGTTCGTCCAGGCTGAGGCCCTTAGCTTCACGTGCTTCCTTTAATAAATTTCCTAACTCAGTCACGATAACACCTTCCAATACTGTTAAAAATCAAATCCTCCAAAATCAGAATCGGTGAACATGTGATTCTTCTGAACCATGTCATAAACGATTTCTTCATCAGGATTATTACGCAGTTCGATAATATAATCAAAATCATCCATTGTATATTCTGTGTTTTGGACAAAAATATCTGGATGTTCAACAACTTTCACCGCAGGCAGGCGCATGATTTCCCTGACAAGCTGCCAGTGCTTTTCATTTGCCCTCCTTGTGGAAACGATCCCGTCAATTATAAATAGATTTTCAGCGTTGTATTCATCTTCGATCAATTGGTTACGGATTGTCTGTTTCAATAATGTTGAAGAAACAAACAGCCAGCGTTTATTTGCACAAACACTTGAAGCCACGACTGATTCTGTCTTGCCAACTCGCGGCATCCCGCGGATCCCGATCAGCTTGTGCCCCTCCTGCTTAAACAATTCTGCCATAAAATCTACAAGTAGTCCAAGCTCATCCCTCACAAACCGGAATGTTTTTTTATCATCTGCATCACGCTGTATGTACCTGCCGTGTCTGACCGCCATCCGGTCACGAAGCTTAGGTTCACGGATTTTAATTACCCTTATTGTATCCATTGTATTCAAAATTGACTCTAATCTCTCAATTTGGTCATCATCTTTCGCAAGGATCAACAGACCACGCCTACCTTCATCGACTCCATTGATCGTAACAATATTGATTGACAGCATACCAAGCAAAGAGGATATATCACCTAGCAGTCCTGGACGGTTAATCACAATTTCATATTCCAAGTACCATTCTTTCTTTTCCATCGTTCTCCTCCTCTGCTATAAGGTCACTTGATTGCGACACATTTTGACATCAAATATCTAGCTACTATATTATATGATTTTCAAGGAAGATGAAAGGAAAAACAAGCCAGAAGTTAAAAGTAAAAAAAGCCGTGTTTATGTGTCTATTTCAAGGAAGGGACAATAAAAAAAGAGAGGAATCTGGAAGTCCCCTCTCAAAACTTACTTATTGATTAGCGCCGTTGTTTTGAACGAGTTTAACCATCATTGTTGCGATGGCATGCTGTTCGTCAGGGCTTGCAACTGACCAAAGATCTGCAAGGACTCTTTCCTGCTCATTTTTAGGATCGACATTCTTAGCAAGATAGTCCCCGATTTGGTAGGCAAGGTCTCCCATTACTTCTTTATTCATTCCCTGGTCCTGCGCCTGATGAAGGCGGTCTCCCAAGAAATCCTTCCACTGATTCCAATTATCCAATACAGACATATTGACAACCTCCTTGTCTAAAATAGTACAAGGTTATTTTGCATACGTATGAAGATTATTATTCATTTCAGTACATGTTTTGAAAAATTGTCACATGTACATCAAGTTAACCAGCCACCATTCACCGCCAGTACCTGTCCGGTTATATAGGAGGATTTTTCAGATAATAGGAACTCCACACCATTTGCTACTTCTTCAGCTGTTCCCAGACGGCCTGATGGAATATCTTCGGCGATGGTCTCGATTTCCTCCTGGGAAAAACCTTCAACCATGGGGGTTTGAATGGCACCTGGCGCTACGGCGTTCACCCTTATATTGGAAATTGCCAACTCTTTGCTCAGTGCTTTAGCGAAGGCTATTTGAGCGCCTTTCACAGTCGAATAGGCTACTTCATATGATGCGCCTGTCTGTCCCCAGATCGATGACACTATCACAATACTCCCTCTTTCTTTTTGCCGTAATTTAGGAATAAGCTTTTTCGTAAGCATCAAGGGGGACGTAATGTGAATCTGTATGAGTTCCTCTGCATCCACTTCCTCTAAATCCTCAAGAAGACCATATAAGGCATTGCCTGCATTATGTACAATTGCATCAAGAGAAAAGATATTTGCGGCCAATTCCATGTAACCTGACTTAGATGCCAGGTTTGCCTTGATCGGTATATATTCACCACCAAACTGGCCAATTTGCCGGACAACTTCTTCTATTCCTTTTTCGTTCTGGTTAAAGTGCAAATATAGCGAATAACCTGCTGATGCAAGCTTCATGGAAATCGCCTTACCTATTGCTCCACTCGCTCCAGTTACGAGCGCAAATTTTTTCATGGTTTTTATCCTCTCCAATAACCTTCATCAAATAATGCGCCGGCAAGTACCGGCGCATACATTAAAAGGAGGTGCGTTATTGCTTATCCTTTGGGATCACCTGGCAAACTGTGAACCGTTCTTCGGCAATCAACTTATTTGCTGCCTGCTTGAGATCGTCTAGCTTAAGGCTTTCAAGTACCGGAACAACATCAAATAAATCCATATCGTTAAATGCGTAGCGTGTAAACTGATTAGCTATATATTCCGGTGAATTAACAGCCCTGAGGAAGGCTCCTATTTTTTTCTTTTTCGTCCTTTCAAGATTGTCATCTGTCAATCCTTTGCCCGCTTTTGCATCCATTAGCATTGCTTCAAGCTTGCTGGCGAGTTCATCAGGCTCATTCGTATCTCCGCCAACCATAGCAAACCCAAAGCCCTGTTCTTCGGTATAATCATAAGAAAATGTATCATCGATTAGCCCCGAGCCATATAACTCGGTGTAGTTCTCAGAACTTTTACCAAAGAGAATATCAAGCATTACATTGATAGACAGCTCTTTTTTCAACAATTCTTTGCCCGACTCAGTTGGGTCAGCCGCCTTGATTCCAAAAAGGCACTTGGACGTCTGGACATTCATTTTAAGGACCTGTTTCTTTTCAGCTACTCCAGCCTGTTCCTCTTCAAATATCCGCTTGATTTCAGGTTTGTTTTTGTATTCCTTCTTCCCCTGGTTATCTTTTATCAAGCCCATGATTTCTTCAGGATTAACTGGACCAACTACGAAGAATAACATATTGCTTGGATGGTAAAAGGTTTCATAGCACTCATACAGCATATCTTTCGTAATATGAGAAATCGACTCGATTGTACCCGCGATATCTATGCTTACCGGGTGGTTCTTATACATATTCTGTATCAGGCCAAAATACAGTCTCCAATCAGGATTGTCATCGTACATGGTGATCTCCTGCCCGATGATTCCCTTTTCCTTTTCAACTGTTTTCTCGGTAAAATACGGTTCCTGAACGAAGTCGATCAGTGTTTCCAGGTTTTTGTCTACATTAGATGTACTGGAGAACAAATAAGCTGTCCTAGTGAAAGATGTGAATGCGTTCGCAGAAGCACCCTGCTTGCTGAACTGCTGGAACACGTCCCCATCTTCCTTTTCAAACAATTTATGCTCAAGGAAATGGGCGATGCCGTCGGGTACCTTCACATATTCATCCTTTCCCGGTGGAAGGAAGTGATTATCGATCGACCCGTATTTCGTTGTAAACGTAGCATATGTTTTATTGAAGCCTTTTTTTGGAAGAATGTATACATCGAGCCCATTATTCAGCTTTTCGTAGTACATTTCTTCCTGAAGCTGTTCAAAAGTGATCTTCTCCATTATTTGTCCGCCTCCAATCCAGTTAAGAAGTAGACCGTATCAAGCTGAACCTTTTTGGCCACATCAACGATTTCTTTTTTTGTGGTTTTGCTCATGCCCTCAAGCCAGTCATCGAGGCTGACATTTTGTCTTGAAACCACATTATGATATAGGACCTCGACCATCCCTCTTGCTGTATCCATTGTTTCAAGCATTTGGTTTTCAATAACAGCTTTTGTCTGATCGATTTCCTGATCGGTAAAATCGCCAGCTTGCATCGCTTCCATTTGTTCACGAATTATTTTTACAGCCAGTTCGAAATTTTCGAATTCAATGCCGGACATTACCATCATCAACCCTTTGTGGCTTTCAAGACGGCTTGCAACATAGTAGGCAAGGCTATTTTTCTCCCGGACATTCAAAAATAGCTTGGAATGTGAAAAACCTCCGAAAATCCCATTGAAGACCTGCAGTGCATAATAATCCTTATCACCATACAGTACATTTGTTCTGTACCCTATATTTAACTTACCTTGTTTGACATCCTCATGATCTTTGACGGTTTTCTCTTCGACATGAGCATCCCTGGGAGCAGCCTCAATAAGTTTTGGCGTGCGCTGGTCAAATTGCAGGAGATCTTGGGCAATCGACTGGACTTCTGCCTCTTCCACATCTCCGATAATGAACAAGTCAAGCTCATCTTCTGCAAAGGCTTTTTTATAGTACTCATAGAGATTCTTCTCATCGATTTGCGGAATATCCTCAATCTCGCCATTGACATGGAGTGCATAGGGTTCATCCTTGCACATTTCCTGGACAAGCCTGAAATTGGAATATCGCATCTTATCATCATAGACCGCCTGGATCCGCTGTTTTAATGTGCGTTTTTCCTTTTCGACAGTCTCTTTTTCAAAAGCTTCATTCTCTGCCAGAGGATTCACCAAAATCTCTGCCATAAATTGCATTCCTTTTTTCAGTAAAGGGTCATGATCGCTTAAAAATTTTTCATTTGCGATTTCCAATGAAAAACTGAGGACCTGATATTCTCCCTTTTTCGAAACATCTACATATAAATTAGCACCGTAAAGCTCATCAAGATAGGAACGAAACTTCGAAGTGGAAGGGTAAGCCTTGGAGCTGCTTTGCAGCACGTAAGGAAGGAGTGCCCGTTTTGTGACATCCTCACTGGTAAGAGGAGCCTTCATCTTCCAAACAATAGTATTCGTCTTGAATTTTTCAGTTTTGACAATATGGAGCTTGTAGCCTTTCATATCCTTGATCGTTTCTGAAATGACAGCCATTGAAATCCTCCTTTGTTTATAACACCAGGACTTGCTTATAATCATTCTTCTTCACACATTGATGAAAATAAAACATCCCTTCTTTATTATGTATACGTTGTGAAGTCTATATTTAATATTCCAATAAATATACTCTAACTATACCTTTCACCTTCAGGCTAATTCAAGGAATTGGCAGCTCATACGGCAAAAGCTTCCCATATGGGAAGCTTTTATTCGCTGGAAGCGGCAATTTCTTCTTTCGCTTTCGAAAAAGAATATGTATAACCAGTTTCAAATTTAGCCTGGTTTTTTCCGTTTGCCTTTGCGCTGTACAAAAGCTGGTCTGTGTAGCCAAGAAGTTTATCTGGCAAAGCTCCACCTTTTGAAGCAGCAATCCCAAAGCTCATTGTGACAATGATGCAATCTTCGGTGAATTTTTCAGAAGATATCCTCGCATAAAGGTCATCAAAAAAGCGAATTTGCCTGGTTTCCTCGATGGCCGGCAATAGAAAAGCAAATTCTTCACCACCATAACGGAAAGCCTGTGCATCATATTCATCGGCCAAATCCCGAAAAATCCTTCCTATTTTTTTAAGAATTTCATCTCCAGTCAAATGACCAAACTGGTCATTAATTTGTTTAAAGTGATCGATATCACCCATAACCAGCAAGAAATTTTGCCGTTCACATGTCATAATTCTTAGCTGTTCCTGGAAATGCCGATGATTGTATAAGCCTGTTAAATAGTCCGTGAACATCAGCTCATGAAAAATTTCTTTTTGTTTCAGATGCTTCCTTTCCCGTATCACGAGTAACGATCCAAACACACCGATGATCCATATAAAAACGAGATTTAAAATAAAGACAAATGTTGTATTAAAATCAAATTGGGCCTGTAAGGCAAAAATAGCTGAGTATCCTGCTGTCAACGAAATCGAGGACAAAATGGCCCCTTTCGTCCGCCAGTAAATCGTCGCATGCATTACGACCAAATAAGCAATCGGAAAAAGCGGGGACATGACTCCATTTGTCAAGGCAAGCAGCCACATTAACGCAATATAATCGAAAACGATGCCGGCCTTCGTAAGTAAATTGAAATACTCGTTTCCCGCTGACATTTTAAGCAAAGCAACCTGAGTGACGGTCATGTAGACAAATCCTATTGACAGCAATAAGGGAAAAGTTTCCTCGGTAAAATTAAGCCTGTCCGCCAGAGGGGGAAAATAGAATACTAGAATCCCTACCAACAAGAATATCCAGCGTAAATAAGAAAAGATTTTTTCCGTTTCACGATCGTCCAAATATAATGATAGCTTCATATTCATGCCCTCTTGACGATATTATTTTTAACAAACTTTTCCTTTATATTAACACATATGGAAGATTTATTCTAAAAAGAATATTTAATTTCTTCAGATATTTTATCCGAAAATTGATCATCAATAAAATGGAGAAATACGAAAAGACAATAAAAGAGGTACCTGATTGTAGGCACCTCTTTTAACAGTATACAAGCTTAGCGTTTTCCACTATCAAAAGTTTCTCCGACAGCCTTTGGTGCTTGTGATGACTTAGAGAAGATAACGAGTGCGATAAGTGTCACTACATAAGGGAAAATTTTCAACAAGATTGGCGGAATAACAGCCAACTCAGGAATTACTTGAGACACGTTTGCAATCGTACTGGCAAATCCAAAGAAGAATGTCGCTGCCAGCACACCAAGCGGTTTCCACTGACCGAAAATCAAGGAAGCCAGGGCAAGGAAGCCCAGACCTGCAACGGTCCCTGTGAATTCACCTGACTGTGTGACGATAATCAAGGCTCCGCCCAATCCGGCGAAAGCTCCAGAGATTAGTACCCCGCTGTAACGGACTCTCCTGACATTGATCCCTGCTGCTTCAGCAGCTTGAGGATATTCACCACAAGATCGTAAACGAAGTCCAAACCTTGTTTTATATAAAATGAATGAACTTACGAAAAGAATAGCTAATACAAACCAGGTTGTTGGATACGTTTTTGTAAAAAACAAATCTCCGATCACTGGAATATCAGAAAGAAAAGGAACATTTGACGGTGAAAAACCGCTTGAGATCCGGATGTTGCCACTTCCAGTGATATTCCGTGCAAGGAACACGGTCAGTGCAGTGGCAATCAAATTGATTGCCGTACCACTGATGATTTGGTTGGCATTCAGATTAATGCTCGCAAACGCATGCAAGATAGAGAAAAGCATACCGGCAAGTACAGCAGCTAGCAGTCCAAGCCAGAGCACCAATGTGTGGTTGTCCAATACGCCGCTCATGTAATGGATGGATAGAGCGCCAGAGAAGGCACCAATGACCATCAATCCCTCAAGGGCAATGTTAACAATACCGCTTCTTTCACTAAAAAGTCCGCCTAGTGCCGTAATAAGAAGAGGAATTGTAAAGATAATCGCGTAAGGAAAAATTTGTTCTATTATTGACCACATCTTATGAATCTCCCTTCTCGACTACAGGACCACTTTTATCTTCTTTGTTTGATTTTCTCGCCTTGAATTTATTCAGAAGACGTTCAATCATAACACTTGTCGCAGCAAAATAAATGATGATCGCGATAATTGTATTCGCCAATTCAGGTGGAATTTCAGTCATGGCATTCATGAATCCCGTACCAGAGTATAAAATCCCAAACAGTACCGCTGCAAAGAATACACCTACCGGATGATTTGCACCGAGAAGAGCGACCGCGATGCCATCGTAACCCTGTGCAGGCAGAATACCAATTTGAATGCTTGAAGCATTTCCTGTGTACAATGCTACCCCGCCGACACCAGCAAGTGCACCTGAAATCAACATGGATAATATGATGTTACGGTTAACTTTCATACCTGCATATTCCGCAGCAAATCTGTTAAACCCAACTGCCTTCAACTCGAATCCCAAAGTCGTCTTATCGATGATGAAGGCAATAATGATTACTGCAATGACTGCAAGGAACAGACCTAAGTTAATATAAGATCCATCAAACATCTCTGTCAGGAATGGAGCTCTTAAAGTATCTGTTTCTGCCAGTTTCTTAGATTCTGTCTCAAGAAATTCTCCCTTGAAATACCCAGGTACAATATAGTAAATCGTCCAGTAGGCGATCCAGTTCATCATGATTGTCGAAACAACTTCATGAACATTGAACTTTGCTTTTAGCAAACCGGGAATGAAAGCCCATAAGGCACCAGCGACCAGGCCTGCAAGGACCATAACCAAAAGAAGGATTGGCCTGGATAAATCGAAAGTCAAGGCGACTGCTGTCGCAGCAAGGCCCCCAACTAGCATCTGTCCTGATGCCCCAATGTTAAAAAGACCTGTACGGAAAGCAAAAGCGACAGACAAGCCAGTGAATACAAGCGGAGTTGCTGTTGCCAAAGTATTACCGATACGCTCTAGGTTTTTCAATGCTCCCTGCAGCAAATAAGAGTAGCCTTCAATCGGATTGCTTCCGATGAAAAGCATCAAAATCCCTCCGGCCACCAAACCTAAAATAATGGATATTAAAGATACGATGGTATTTCTCATATGCTTCTCTCCTTACCCACGCCTGCCATCATAAGACCAACTTCATTTTCATCTGTTTCAGCAGCGTTTACCTCGCCTACAAGCTCACCATTATTTACGATGGCTATGCGGTCTGAGAGCTGCAGAACCTCATCAAGTTCCAATGAAATTAACAATACTGCGTTACCTTTATCACGGTGTTCAATAATTCTTTTATGGATGTATTCGATCGATCCAACATCAAGACCGCGTGTTGGCTGAACTGCAATCAAGAGCTTAGGATCCAGTTCCAACTCTCTTCCAATGATTGCTTTTTGCTGGTTACCACCCGAAAGAGTCCTGGCAATCGATGCAGTGCCTTCACCTGAACGCACATCAAAGTTCGTCAGAATATTTTGTGCATACGATTTCATTGCTGGTACATTCAGTAGTCCATTCTTAGAGAAAGGCTTTTTGTTGTAAATTTGCAAAACCATGTTTGATTGGAGCGTATAATCCAGTACAAGACCACGTTTATGCCTGTCTTCAGGTATATGGCTGATTCCCTTTTCATTTCTCTGACGGATTGGAAGGTCGATGATTTCCTCACCATAAATAAGGACTGAACCAGACTCTGCTTTTCTTAAACCAGTGATTGCTTCCACTAGCTCAGTCTGGCCGTTGCCTTCAACCCCGGCAATACCGACAATTTCACCCTCTCGGACTTCCAGTGAAAAATCCTTCAAGCCTAATACTTTTCTATTATTTTTAACTGACAAAGAATCTATTTTAAGTACTACCTCACCAGGAGTACTTTCTTTCTTATCCACTTTAAAAGAGACATGACGTCCGACCATCATTTCAGCAAGGCTTGCCTCACTTGCTTCTGCCACATTAACAGTGCCGATGCCTTTGCCACGGCGAATTACCGTACAACGGTCAGCAACAGCCTTAATTTCTTTCAATTTATGAGTGATAATAATAATAGACTTACCTTCTTTAATAAGATTACGCATGATCTTCATTAATTCATCGATTTCTGCTGGTGTCAGAACAGCAGTTGGTTCATCCAGTATCAAGACTTCTGCTTCACGATAAAGCATCTTCAAAATCTCTACCCTTTGCTGCATACCCACTGAAATATCTTCAATTTTGGCATGAGGGTCTACATTCAATCCGTAATGCTTTGATAACTCTTCAATTCTCTTTGCAGCTTTATCAATATCAAGCACCATGCCCTTAAGTGGCTCACTGCCCAGGATGATGTTTTCTGTAACAGTAAAATTTTCAACTAGCTTAAAGTGCTGATGCACCATCCCGATTCCTAAACGGTTGGCAACGTTAGGATTTGTGATCTTCACTTCTTTGCCATCTACTTTTATTAAGCCTCTTTCAGGCTGGTACATGCCGAACAGGACACCCATCAAGGTAGACTTCCCTGCACCGTTTTCACCTAATAGTGCATGTATTTCCCCTTTTTTTAGTGTAAGGGTAACATTATCGTTGGCTACAATACCCGGGAACTCTTTCCGGATATTCAACATCTCAACTACATAACTCATAGTAGCACTCACCTTTTTTTTAGACTCTATACCTATTAAGAATAGCGTAAGCGCCTTGGTCAGCTTCACAAGGATAGGCCGTGTGTGCCCAGGGAAGTGGTGCAACAACTTCCTTTGGAAGGCCGATTGTTTGGAAGCCAGGCTCTGGAGCTGTACATTTTTATATCGAAACCGGAAAATAGCTAAATGCATATTCTATAATTTCTAATATTTTCCGTATCGAGTTTGATAGACAAAAGAGACGGAAGAGACCGTCTCTTTTGCACTATTTTACTTGAATAAATCTCCTTGTTCAGCAGAGACCTTGATTTCTTCAGATTTAATTTGCTCGTATACTTCTTTAACTTTGCTTGTTGTTTCATCGCTCAGGTTAGGGTTCTTCTCAGGAAGGCCGATACCATCATTCTTAGCATCGAAAATCAATGTTTGTCCTCCAGGGAATTTACCGTCTAACTCTGCCTGAACCATATCGTAAGAAACTTGGTCAAGCTTCTTCATAGCAGAAGTAAGAATGACTGACTTGTCGCCTTCGTATTTACCATCTTCATACTGGTCTACGTCAACACCAACGATCCAGACGTTTTCTCCAGCCTTAGCACGGTTCTTAGCTTCGTTGATCGCACCGACACCTACACCACCAGCAGCAGTGAAGATTACATCTACGCCACGATCATAGAATTGAGCAGCAATCTGTCCACCAGCAGCAGCGTTATCAAATGATCCTTGGTAAACTACGTTTTCAGCTTTGATTGTTACGTTAGTGTCAAGGTTTTCATTTGCATATTTAAGCCCTTGCTGGAAGCCCCAGTTGAACTTTTGTACAGCAGGGATTTCCATACCGCCGATGAATCCAGCTTCGCCCTCTTTTAATTCAAGCGCTGCCGCAACACCCGCAAGGAATCCTGATTCGTGCTCAGCGAAGAATACAGCTACAGTGTTATCCTTAACAACAGGGTTGTAGTCTCCACTGTGCGGATTTCCATCAAGGATGACAAATTTAGCATCTTCATATTTATCTTGGGCTTGGAAAACAGCTGTTTCGAATTTAAAGCCCGGTGTAACGATGAACTTATATTCTGCATCGTATAAGTTACCAATTTCTTTTAAGTATTCTGCTTCAGTAGTTCCTGCTGGCTTTAGGTACTTTGTCTTTACGCCGAATTCGTCTTCAGCCTTAAGGATACCTTCCCATGTACCTTGGTTGAATGATTTGTCATCAATTGTACCAGCGTCAGTGACCATACCTACTTTTAAGTCTGACTTTTTGTCGCTATCGCCATTACCTTCATCACTTCCGCAACCTGCCAGCATCGTGCCTGCAGCTAAAAGCAATGACATTACCAAACCAAATTTACGCTTTTTCAAGGTTTGTACCCCCCAGAGAATGTTTGTTGGATTTCGCAGGAATGTTCTGAAAAGCCTATTAGTTAGCGTTTTCATTTCACTAAAAAAATTAAACTCTTTTTCTTAGGACATGAAAACTGAACTTGTCGGCTTTAAAGTAGTTTACCGAATAAAGAATTGGCACATCGTTTTCATCGAAATGCATCTGCTTCAATACGAGCAGGGCAGTTTCTGGATCACATTCTAAGATGGGTGAAATTTTCTCGTGATAGCCAATTGGCTCAATCTGGGCAACTGCATAGGTTACTTTCCGATTGGACTTGGCCTCAATCAGATGAAGCAATGATTCATCTTCATGGGAAAAGTCGCTAGGCAAGATGTTTCCCGGAATTTTGTCTAAACAATAGACAACGGGTTCTCCATTTGCAGTCCGCACTCTTTCAACGAGGGTGATTTCATCATCAATAGAGCATGAGAAACGGCGGATATCCTCTTCGGTAGGTCCAGTAGTCATTGAGTTTAAAAAGATTGTCCCAGGCTTCATCCCCGCCTGCTCAATCATTCCCGTCACACTGTTCAGTTGCTCGATTCCTGACGAAAACAGAGGTTTGGCATTCACAAATGTTCCTACTCCATGACGGCGGATGATGACGTTTTCTTCTTCAAGAATCCGCAATGCCTCTCTTAGTGTAGCTCTGCTTACGCCAAGCTGTTTAGCGAGGTCAAATTCTGAGGGCAATTTCTCTCTTTCTTTATAAACACCCTTTTGAATGTCCTGCTTCAGGTGATCGATTACTTGTAAATACAGGTGCCGGTTATCTGACTTGATCGACATGAGGCGTTCCTCCAACCTTTTTGCTCAAGACATCAGACATCTGATGTATAGCATTCCTACTAATCGAAAATACTATAACACTTTTTTAAAGATAAATAAATACTGTTTCAACATTTTGTCGAAAAAAGCTAGAAAGTCCAAAATTGTCATTAATTCCGGGACGAAAAACCTATATTTTTGGTATAATAGTTTTTTGTAAGCGGTTTTAATAGTATGACATTATTATTCCCGGACAGGAGAATTGTACTATATAAAAAGCAAAAGCCGGATGTGACCACCCGGCTTTTGTCTCGTTTCAAACATGTTTATTTATGCCTCTTCTGACTTAGCCACGAGGACGGTCCTTGGTTTACTTCCTTCATAAGGCCCAACGACTCCCCTTAGCTCCATTTCATCAATCAGTCTTGCAGCCCGTGAATATCCAATCCTGAATCTTCTTTGCAGCATTGATACAGAAGCTGTTTGCATTTCCACCACAAGATCTACAGCATCACCGTACAATTCATCCTCTACCTCTGACGTGTTCTCAGGTACATCTTCAGGAATCATTTCCTCCTGATACTGTGCCTTCTGTTGGCCAATTACGTAGTTTACAACCTCTTCAACCTCTTCATCCGAAAGGAAAGCTCCCTGCACCCTGACCGGCTTGGATGCACCGACTGGCAGGAACAGCATGTCCCCTCTTCCCAGCAGCTTCTCGGCGCCGCCCATATCAAGAATAGTCCGTGAATCTGTCATCGAAGAAACTGCAAATGCAATTCTTGAAGGAATATTCGCTTTGATTACCCCTGTTATGACATCAACAGACGGCCTCTGCGTAGCGATGATCAGATGGATACCCGCAGCACGGGCCATCTGAGCCAGTCTGGTGATTGAATCTTCAACATCAGAGGATGCGACCATCATTAAGTCGGCCAGCTCATCCACGATTACGACAATAAATGGAAGAAGAGGCTGGTTCGCTTCTTCCTCGCTATTATATCTCTTAATATATTCATTATAGCCTTCAATGTTCCTTGTTCCAGTGTGTGAGAAAAGCTCATAGCGCCTCTCCATCTCACTGACCACTTTTTTGAGTGCCTGGGATGCTTTCTTCGCATCCGTCACAACAGGAGCCAGCAGATGTGGTACCCCATTATAAACATTCAGTTCAACCATTTTCGGGTCGATCATCATCAGTTTAACTTCATGAGGCTTCGCCTTCATGAGTATACTAGTGATAATCCCGTTAATGCATACACTCTTACCGCTTCCCGTAGCACCGGCAACAAGAAGGTGGGGCATTTTATTTAATTCTGCAAGCACTGCTTCACCGGTAATATCGCGTCCTAACCCAATTTGCAGTTTTGAACCTGGCTTGTTGTGCTGCTTTGATTCAATAACTTCCCGTAAAGATACCATTGCCACCTCGGAATTGGGCACTTCTATTCCAATGGCTGACTTTCCGGGAATAGGGGCTTCAATCCTGATATCCTTCGCAGCCAAAGCTAAGGCCAGATCATCGTTCAAACTTACAATTCTGCTGACCTTGACACCTACGTCAGGGTGGACTTCATATTTCGTAACAGCAGGTCCAAGATGAACCTGGGTAACCCTTGCCTTTACGCCAAAGCTGTGGAAAGTACGTTCAAGCTTGGCTGCATTGGCATGGATCATTTCATATTCTCCGCTCTGGTCGGTTTTATTCGGCAGCTTCAGTATATCGATTGGCGGCAGCTCATATGAGGTATTCTCTACTTCCGTAAAAGTAATGTTCTGTGGCAATTCTTCCCCATCAGCTTGGGTGTCCGTTGCAGTTTCAGCCTTCTTCTCCGACTGCTGTGGTTGTGCTTCGGCAGAGTTTGCATACGCTCTCTCCGCAAAGCTGGATATAATTGGCTCAGGAGCTGGCTCCTCAGTAAGGTCAATTGTTTTTTCAACTGGCGCTTCCTGCGAAACTGTCTGGTTGCTCTCTGTTTTTGCCTGCTTAGACTGTAGTTTCTCTGCCTTTTTATGCTGTTGATCTTCTTTCCATTGCCTAAGATCTTCAATGAATGAAATCCATTGGTCTTTGATAAAACAGCCGATCGGCGCAATGATTTTCCCAGCAACTTCACTAAAGGTTTTCCCTGTAACGAGAATGGCGCCAATGATGATTAACAGAAAGGCAATCAACTGTGAACCAGCAGCATCAAACAAAAAGTAAAACAGTGCAAACATCACAGCCCCGATCATCCCGCCTCCAAGGTCTGTCGTGCTTGTCTCTCCTTTTGCCTCCATGACATATAAATCAAATGTATTTTTAATGACACTTGGATCCTCGAACTTGCCTCCATTGGATAACAGTTCGAATAACGTCACGTGGCTTAATAACAAGATTGCACCCACAATCAGATATGTACCAAGCAGTTTGGTATGGAATATAAATGGGAGACTGCGTTTCCACATAATATAAATACTGAACACGACCAGCCCTACCAGGCTGAGCATATACCATTCCCCGAAGAAAAAGCGGAAAAACATCACGACCGCCCTTCCTACAGCACCCAAATCCGCCATCGCTATGATGGCCAATGCAAGCAGTGCTAACCCGGCAAGTTCATATTGAACTGTTGTTTTCAATGTACTCTTCTTTCTCGATTGCCGTCTTTTCTTTTTGGCCATTTTATCACCTGAATATTTATAGCTTCACTATCAGCATAAACAAAGAGTCCTGTTCTCAAACTTCAGTAAGAAGAAAAGCAGCCCTATTCGGCTGCCAATGCTGAGTGTATCCATATTATATCATATTTGCCAGCTGAAACGGCACAATCGTTTTTAAATCGGTTCTGTGCTCTTTTCAAAATTACGTAATGGTAATTCGTAAAAACCGCATGCCGATTTACTTTTTACTGCGCAGTAAAGTTGTACGTAAAGAGCTTAACTAAGATAGTGAAATTGTTGAACCCGGTAAACATGAAGGTTCCATGTAATGGTTGGGATCGGTACTCATTACCCTGACTACCCGATACTCGTGATTCTCGGTCCATTCTGCCATGATTGGGATTCCGTTATAGCTTATCATAACCTGGTTGACGGCTCCCTCTTCGCTTGGCGGGAAAACCTGTTCATGTGGCATCATAGTATAAAGGATCATTGGACAATCACTTCAGACTTTTGTTTATTCATATCTATTAATTCATTTAACTTCCTCATCGCCTGTCCTATGCCGCCGACTTCATGGATAAGACCGGTTTCCACTGCATCATGGCCGACAACGTTCGTTCCGATGTCCCTTGTCAGGTTCCCTTTGGCAAACATCAGCTCTTTGAATGTTTCTTCTGCAATATTAGAGTGCTTCGTAACAAAATTAACGACTCTTTCCTGCATTTTATCGAGATATTCAAATGTTTGTGGAACGCCGATGACGAGTCCAGTCAACCTGATCGGATGAATAGTCATTGTGGCTGTCTCCGCAATGAACGAATAATCACAGGAAACCGCAATAGGCACTCCTATGGAATGGCCGCCTCCCAGGACGATTGAAACTGTCGGCTTTGAGAGTGACGCCAGCATCTCTGAAATTGCCAGTCCTGCCTCCACATCCCCGCCAACTGTATTCAAGATGACAAGTAAGCCTTCAATATTCTGGTTTTGTTCAATGGCGACAATTTGCGGAATCAAATGTTCATATTTTGTCGTTTTATTATGAGGCGGAAGCTGCATATGCCCTTCGATTTGACCAACAATCGTCAAACAATGGATTTTCGAATCCTGAGACAGTTGTGGTACATTCGTCTGTCCTAGCTGCTGGATTTTCTCAAGAAGACCAGATGGTTTGTTCTCCTTATCCTCTTGCTGGCCTTCCTGGCTTTCTGAACTGATTTTATTCATATCCTTATCCATCCTTATATGCTCCCTTCAGGCATGATAACTTTAGTATGAACATCATCCCCAATTTCATTCCAGACTGGGGAGTGACTTTAAGTGTTTGAACGAGAAAGGAGAACAAAAAGCGCAAGCGCCTCGTTCAGCCCCGACAAGCGCTGCCCGCCTTATAGCGCCACGTCCTGTGGCTGGCGGGTCTAGCACATCGTGTGCCACGGAGGTCCGGCCGGTGAAGTCGTTCTTTGACTTCATTGGGTGGACCGAAGCGACTCGAGGGGCTAGGCGCTGGAGCTGGATTAAGACCCCCTACAATTAGTTATCCACAAATATATAATTTTATAATTTCCTAAACAAAAACAAAAAGTACTGGCAATAGCCAGTACTTTTTCGTTATTATTTAACCTCCATTATGATCGGCATGATCATTGGGCGGCGTTTTGTTTTTTCAAATAAATATTGGTTCAATGAATCCCGGATGTCTTGTTTTAAACTATTCCAATCGAATGACTCTTTATGTGCATTTTTTTCTACGATTTCTCTTACAAGGGTAGATGAATCCAACATCAATTTTTCTGATTCACGTACATAGACGAAACCGCGCGATATAAGTTCTGGGCCGGCGGCAATTTTTCTGTCTGCTTTATTCAGTGTGACAACTACAATTAAAACACCGTCCTGCGAAAGCAGTCTTCGGTCACGAAGAACAATATTGCCTACATCTCCGACCCCGATTCCGTCAATCAATGTATTCCCGGCCGGTACCTTCTCTGTGGACTTTAGTATTCCGCCAGAAATTTCAATCACGTCACCACGGTCGGGGATGAAAATATTCTCCTCCGCAATCCCGCATGATTGAGCTAACTTTTTGTGAGCCTTCAGCATTTTGTATTCGCCATGAACAGGAATGAAGAATTTCGGATTCATCAGATTGATCATGAATTTTAATTCTTCCTGACTTCCATGGCTTGAAACCTGGACACTTTTTTTGCTTGATACAACATTTGCACCGGCTCGGTAAAGCATATCCATCGTCTTATAAATAAAAACTTCACTTCCCCTTAGTGGGGAAGCAGCAAACAAGACTGTGTCTCCTTCCTGGATATTCACCTGTGGATGTGCTTGTTTAGCCATTTTCTGCAGAGCTTCAATCGGCTCGCCCTGACTGCCTGTCGTTAAAATAACAACCTGATTATCTTCGAAATTCTTTAAATTGTTTACCGATATAATCAAGTCATCAATAACCTGTAAATAGCCGAGTTGTAATGCTATATCAAATACACGTTTCAGGCTTTTTCCTACCACCGCGACTTTGCGGCCATTTGCCGCCGCACTGTCAAAGAGATGCTGGATCCTGTTTAAATCAGAGGCAAAGCAGGCCGCAATAATCCTGCCCGGTGCATTATAAAAGACATTAGAAAGTTCAGTAACGACGGTTGATTCAGATGGAGTATACCCCGGTCTTTCTGCCTCTGTACTGTCAGAAAGCAAGCAAAGTACACCTTTTTCCCCAATTGCAGCCATCTTGCCAATTTCAGGCTTGTATAGAGGTGAAGCAGCCTGGTCGAATTTAAAATCTCCTGTATGTATGATTGCGCCCTCTGAAGTATTGATGCTGATTCCTACTGAATCAGGAATACTGTGATTGGTCTTGAAAAAGGAGACAGATACCGTATCAAAATTCAATACAGAATCTGCATTTATTTCACGAAAGTCAACTGAACCAGAGAATTCCTGTTCTTTCATTTTCTCCTTCGCCAGGGCAATAGTAAGCTTTGTTCCGTAAACCGGGACATTGATTTTTCGCAACACATAAGTTAATGCACCAATATGGTCTTCGTGTCCATGAGTCAGAAGAATTGCCTTTACCCTTTCGCTATTTGAAGTTAAATAGGAAAAGTCCGGAATGACAATATCGATTCCCAGCATCTCATCCTCAGGGAACATCAATCCAGCGTCAACCACAAAAATATCACCGTCCACTTCGGTGACGTACATATTCTTACCGATTTCCCCTACTCCACCAAGTGCGATGATTCTTATATTTTCATTTTTCTTCGTATTCAAGTCTACGCTCCTCCTAAATTGATATGTCTCCGACCGTGACCATTTTCTATTATTATACTTGATGACAGAAAACCTTTACAACTTAATACCAAAAGCCGACAGTAACTCAAAACTTTTCAGATGATCTGCTTTTATCCCCTTGGTCTAAGAATAAGTGCTTAATGGACATTTCAGAGCGCGATTCCCTTCAAAACGTCTAAGAAACCGTATTATATAGACATTTCAGAGCACAGATTCATTAAAAATGTCCAAGAAGCACGACATTTCGCTAGGCCCCCCCAGTGATCACCTTACTTTTTTACATAAGAAAGGCCAACCCTCGGGTTGGCCTGATAATTTATTTGAATAGTTTAGCTACTTCTGTTCTTTCTTGTTCGGTCAGTGGCACCATTGGCAAACGTACGGAGCCGACATCGAGTCCTTTTAGCTGCAATGCTGTTTTGACAGGTGCCGGGCTTGGAGCCGCGAAGAGTCCTTGCATGATTGGAAGCAGGTGTTGGTGCAGTTTTGCAGCGTCCGCATTCCTTCCGCTGAAGAATGCATCGACCATTGCTTGCATTTCATTGCCGATTACATGTGATGCTACAGATACAATTCCAGTACCGCCGATTGCAAGAACCGGCAGCGTCAATCCGTCGTCTCCACTGTATAGGAGGAAATCGTCTGGTGTATTTGCGATGATCTTAGTCATGGCATTCAGGTCGCCGCTCGCTTCCTTAACAGCTACAATGTTCGGAATTTCAGCAAGCTTAATGACTGTTTCTGGCAGGATGTTGATTACAGACCTTCCCGGAATGTTGTACACCATTACTGGCAGTGTGGTAGCTTCAGCAGCTGCCTTAAAGTGCTGATAAAGACCTTCCTGATTTGGCTTATTGTAGTATGGTGCTACAATCATGATTGCGTCTACACCAATCTCTTCTGCTTTTTTTGTCAGTTCGATGGTAGCATATGTGTTGTTGCTGCCTGTTCCCGCAATGACTGGCACCCTCTTGTCTACAACCTTCACGACATGCTGGAATAATGCGATTTTCTCCTCTTTAGATAGAGTTGGGGATTCACCTGTTGTTCCTGCAACAACAAGCGAGTCAGTCCCGTTATCAATCAAATGGTTTACTAGCTGGGTTGTTTTAGCGAAATCAATGTGACCTTTGTGATCAAATGGCGTCACCATTGCTGTGGATACTCTTCCGAATTGAACCATTCCTGTTCACTCCTCTTCTGAAAGGCTTCCGTCAGCTGCGGCTGGGAAGCATAATTCTTTTTAAATATCTTGACGCTCGAAATCTGCTGTTTCCACTTCAAGCTGAAAGGCATCATGCAATGCATTAACTGACTTTCCTAAATCTTCTTGTTTGACTAATACCCAAATGGTTGTATGGCTATCAGCGGACTGAAGGATGCGGATGCCTTTTTCAGATAAAGCTGTAACTATTTTTGAGGTTACACCTGGGACTCCTGCCATTCCTGCTCCGACAACGGAGACCTTCGCGCAATGTCTCTCAATTTGCGGAGTGTGTCCCAATCCTTCCAATACTTTTACTGCCCGGTCCGTCATTTCGTCTAAGACAGTGTAGACCACTCCATTTGGAGAAATATTGATAAAATCTACGCTGATGTTTTCATTAGCCATAGCCTTGAAAACTTCAGACTGGAGATTGTATTGGTCTTTTTTTGCAAAAACCTTGATTTGGCTTACATTTGAAACATGCGCTATTCCTGTTACAGGTCGTTCCTTGATGTCAGTTCCTTTATTTTCACGATTAAGGGTAGTAACCAACGTGCCAAGGCCTTCTGAATAAGTGGACCTGATTCTGATCGGAACCTTTGCCTGCATGGCTATCTCAACGGCGCGAGGATGGATTACCTTCGCCCCCTGGTAAGCCATATTGCAAACTTCGGTATAAGTGACCACGGAAAGTGGCCTTGCGTTTTCTGCGATCCTTGGATCAGCAGTCATGATTCCCTCGACATCGGTAAAGATGTCAATCCATTCCGCGTTTAACGCTGCGCCAAGCGCTGCAGCCGATGTGTCACTGCCACCCCTGCCAATTGTTGTCACGTCCCCATTTTTAGCAGCACCCTGAAAGCCAGCCACGACGACCACGTCGACCTGATCCAGTTCTCGCAGCAATCGGTCGCACTTCATATCAAGTATCCTGGCGTTCGTATGCTCGCTATTTGTCCTGAATCCCGCCTGGGCACCTGTAAGGGCAGTCGCATTTAAGCCATTTTCAAGGAGCATATTGGTAAAAACGACACTGGAAATCGTTTCTCCGCACGATAGAAGGAGATCATGCTCCCGCTTGCTGATTTTGCTGTCACTTCCTCCCAGCAAACCTAGGAGCGTGTCAGTAGCGTACGGGTCTCCCTTCCTGCCCATCGCAGAGACGACCACAACGGCTTTATACCCATCAGCGATCGCCTTCTTAATATGGTTCATCGCATGGCTGCGGCTTTGTTCATCCCGGACAGATGTACCGCCAAATTTTTGAACGATTATTTTCATCGTAACACCTCAGAGATTCTGTCATTAAATCAATTGTGCTTTTATTTTACTAACCCAAGCTTCACAAGACTTTCAGCAATTTGGACTGAGTTCCATGCAGCACCTTTTAACAAGTTGTCAGAAACGACCCACATATGAAAGCCCTTGTCGTTATCAATATCTTTCCTGATTCTGCCTACGAATACATCGTTTTTGCCAACGCAGAATGCAGGCATTGGATACAGCTGCTGATCAGGATCATCCTGAAGGACAACACCTGGTGCATCAGCCAATAGTTCCTTTACTTCAGCTGCGGAAACACCGTCCTGGCCAATTTCAATATACACTGACTCTGAATGGCCCGTGCCAACCGGCAGACGAACACATGTCGCGGCAACCTGCAGTCCAGGCATGTGCATGATTTTCTTCGTTTCATTGATCATCTTCATTTCTTCATACGTAAAACCATTATCTACGAATGTATCGATCTGTGGAATGGCATTAAATGCAATCTGGTAGTGCTTATCTGCTGACTTGACTGGAAGGATTTTTGGTTCGTATTCTTCTCCGTTCAGGATTGCCTGAGTCTGTTCCTCCAGCTCCTCGACAGCTGCTGCCCCTGCACCTGAAACTGCCTGGTAGGTCGATACGATAATTTTTTCCAGACCGAATTTTTTCCGTAATGGCTCCAATGCTACGACCATCTGGATCGTTGAGCAGTTCGGATTAGCGATAATTCCATTGTGCGAATGCAGATCCTCCTCATTTACTTCAGGCACGACAAGTGGAGTATTCTCATCCATACGGAATGCACTTGTGTTATCGACAACGATGGCTCCGCGTTTGACTGCTTCTGGTGCCAGCTCCTTGGAAACACTTCCTCCTGCGCTGAACAGGGCGATATCCACCCCTTCAAAGCTTTCTGGCTTGGCTTCCTGTACCGTTATCTCTTTTCCTTTATATTCAACCTTTGTACCAGCTGATCTTGATGATGACAGCAATAATAGCTCCGACACAGGGAAGTCCCTGTTTTCGAGCGTCTGGATCATCTGCTGTCCTACTGCTCCTGTTGCTCCAACTACTGCTACACGGTAACCTTTTCTCTCTGACATTGCTGTTTCCCCTTCCACTACCATTATCGTTTTAATATCCCAGCTTTTAGCTTGGGGTGTTTGAACCATAAGTATAAAACGGCGGTGTATAAGAAAAGCGCAAGCGCCTTGAACAGCCCCGACTAGCGCTGGAGGTCCGACCAGTGAAGTCGCTCTTTGACTTCACTTGAGCGGACCGAAATCGAAATGTGTAGCCGACTGCCCAGAAACGCAGAAACTGGAGACTCCGACAAAGAAGCGCTTTTTGCTTCTGTCGGCGGAGTTGAAGTTTCGGAGTTTCTAGGAGGCGAAACTAGACAAGCGACTCGAGGGGCTAGGCGCTGAAGCTAGACACTAAATAACCGCCTAGTATATTATCCTATATTTTATCATAATCAATCATTAAGAAAAGAAACATTTTGCTTCACTGCCGGAGAAAAGCATTTCCAAATTAAAAATACGCTGTATTCGTGTTCGTTTTTATGGTAAAAAGACTGTTTTCGCATTGATTGTTGCTCCGGACACACCCATGATCATGACCCGGATAAGTTTCCGGCTCTTTTCGAAGTTGCCACTGAATCTGCCCATGCAAGAAACAAGATTTGGAAAAGAGCCTGGATTTAAGCCTTAATTATCCTTGTAGCGTTCGACTAATACTGGCTGTAGCTGCTTTCCATTCATTGCTTCAAGGACTGTTTCGGAAAGCATCTCCATTCTCGCAACCATAGAATTCGGCTTTTTTACTGGATCGTCCTGGCCAAAAGGAATCATGTAGATATTCTTGGTCGCCATTAGTCTCATAAGATTAACGCCGTTCAGCCCTAAAGCATCGTTCGTGGAAATGCCAAGGACAACTGGCTTTTGGTTCCTTAATGTAGCTTTCGCGGCCATCAAAACTGGTGAATCAGTCATTGCATTTGCAAACTTGCTCATGGAGTTCCCTGTCAGCGGCGCAATGACCATGCAATCAAGCGGGATTTTTGGACCTAAAGGTTCTGCCTTTACAATCGAATCAATCACTTTATTTCCTGTGAGCTCTTCAATCCGCTGTACCCAATCTTCACCTTTTCCAAAACGTGTTTCTGTATTTTTAACAGTGAATGTGACAACCGGCAGAACTTCAGCGCCTGCATTCACTAACTTTTCAATTTCCGGAAACACAGCGTCATACGTACAATGTGAGCCTGTTAATCCAAATCCTATCTTCTTCCCCTTTAAACTCATACTTCTTTCTCCTTTCGGTTTATAAAGTCTTCCATAAGCAGCTGAGAAAGAACGTTCGCCAAAATTTGTCCCGCTGTTTTCGGGGCAACGATTCCTGGCAATCCAGGTGCAAGCAAGGCTTTGATTCCACGTTTTTCCGCATAGCGAAAATCCGTTCCACCTGGTTTGGATGCAAGGTCAATGATCAAAGTATGGGCAGGCATCCTCGAAATGACGGAGGCAGTAACGATTTGATGAGGAATCGTATTGATGCAAATATCGGAATCTGAGACCGCTTTGCCTATATCGGATAAATGGAATGACTCTAATCCCATTTCCGTAATCCTTGCAATGTGTTCACTTTTCCTGGCTCCGACCTTCACTTTTGCTCCAAGGGCTTGGAAGGTTCTCGCGACACTCATCCCAACTCTGCCCAGACCGAGAACAGCTACCTTTGAGCCGTGGATGGTGAAATCCGTATGTTGGATCGCCATCATGATCGTTCCTTCGACCGTCGGGATCGAGTTATATATTGCAACATCATCACGAGCGAATAGCTGTACGAGTTTTCTGTTTGCTTGCTTGGTAATACCGGTCAAATACGGATTACTGATGCCTGAATAAACTGTGCAATGTTCAGGTGTCTTTTCAAGCATTTCTTTAATAAGAACTACTTTTTCATTCGAGAAAATGGTTTCTACCTGACCCTCCAGACTAGTTCCTGGCACAGGCAGGATCAAAGCATCCTGGGCGGAAAAATCAACTTCATCTATCTTTTCTTTTGAGGCACCTGTAAAAGCATGGTCCAACTGCTCGAAGCCTATTAAAGAAAGCTTTGCATCAAGCTCTGTCAGCTTGCGAATAATCTCCAGCTGTCTCGCATCACCGCCGATAACCGCGATTTGCATTCCTGTCAGCATGAGAACAATCACCTTCTTTTCCATTAATCCTGGAATATAAATTTCATTCAATTTGAACTACTTCAACATCATATGTATCAGACTTGGAATAGGTGAGTTTTCCATAAAAGAAAAGCGCTGGCAATGTGGCCAGCGCTGGAAATCCCTGTTATAGCAGCAAGTGACTAACACCTTGCTGCAAAAAAATAAAGCCGGCTTTATGCCCGCTTTTACTCTTCATCATCTGGGATGTCGATGATAATCATGTCTGAACCTATTTTTTTGATGTGTTTCCACGGAACTCTTACTTCACCGGATTGTTTGCGGAGGCCGAACCATTTTAATGACGGAATAATCAAAGCTTCTATTTGTCCCGTCCTTTCATTGATTTCCAAATCTGTCTGTCCAAGAACGCCCAATCTTTCTGCCCTCTTTACGTCGACGATTTCTTTTCCACCAAGTTCACTTAGTTTCATGATGCCCTCCCCTGTCACTTTGTCCTTATACTATATGTATCAATCTGGGAGGCTTTTTAGAATACATATCCGTGAAAAAAGGCGGAATTGTTGTCAAGGTTTGCTCATTATTTGGACAGCTTTTCTCGAGTGGATGCCAAAGCTGTCAAGATTCCTTCGTTTTTTGGACAGCTTTTCTGATGTTGGCGACAAACCTGTCAAGATTCTGTCGTTATTTTGACAGCTTTTCTGGTGTTGACGCCAAAGCTGTCAAGATTCCTTCGTTTTTGTGACAGCTTTTCTGATGTTGGCGACAAACCTGTCAAGATTCTGTCGTTATTTTGACAGCTTTTCTGATGTTGGCGACAAACCTGTCAAGATTCTGTCGTTATTTTGACAGCTTTTCTGGTGTTGACGCCAAACCTGTCAAGATTCCTTCGTTTTTGTGACAGCTTTTCTGATGTTGGCGACAAACCTGTCAAGATTCTGTCGTTATTTTGACAGCTTTTCTGGTGTTGACGCCAAACCTGTCAAGATTCCTTCATTTTTGGGACTGCTTTTCTGGTGTTGGCTCCCAAGCTGTCAAGAACCCGCTCGTCATTCTACTTCTCGCCCAGTCTGTTTGACTGAATAGTCTTTATAAACCTTATAAAAAAAAGCAGTTTCACATGGAAACTGCTGTCGAAGGGACGATATTATAAATTTGGCAGTTCGCCATTTGGACTGATCAACGAAACTGAGTATTTGTCTGTGAAGATCTTATTGGCCATGCCGTCGACGCTATCCTTTGTTACCTGGTCGATCTGTTCGACTATTTCATCAAGGGAGCGATGCCTTTTAAGCAGAAGTTCATTTTTTCCGTTTCTGCTCATACGGCTGTTTGTGCTCTCAAGACTTAGCATTAGGCTGCCTTTAAGTTGTTCTTTACTGTTATTGAGTTCTTTCTCCGTAATTCCTTCTGCACGTAGTTTGTCCAGTGTGTCCTGGATTGTTTCATATAAAACGTTCAGCTGATTTGCTCCGGTCCCTCCATAAATTGTCACCATCCCGCTATCCTTATAAGCGGAGTGATAGGAAAATACAGAATAAGCAAGTCCGCGCTGTTCACGTACCTCCTGGAACAATCTGCTGCTCATGCTGCCCCCCAGTACATTGTTCAATACGATCAGACTATAGACGTCTGAGTGGCCAATCTGCAATCCTTCGAACCCAAGGCAAAGGTGTGCTTGTTCAGTTTCTTTTTTCCGGGAAGCCTTTGTTGCATGGAACTCGGGTTTCAGATCATCCACCTTTTCCTTGCTCGCTTCGTATGAACCAAAGAATTCTTCTGCATTTTTAATGAAAGATTCTGGTACGTTTCCAGCGATGGAAATGACCACATTTTCCGGTCTGTAAGTATCATGCATATATTGCTCCAATTTTTCCCCAGTAAAACTTTGAAGCGTTTCTTCCGTACCAAGGATTGGGTATGCAAGTGGATGGTCGCCGTAAACAGCCTGGCTAAGCAAGTCGTGGACGATATCATCTGGAGTATCTTCATACATCTTGATTTCTTCATTCACAACGTTCTTCTCTTTATTCAGCTCCTCAGAATCAAAGGTAGAATGGAAGAACATATCAGCTAGAACTTCCAGTGCGTATTGTGCATGATTATCTAACACCTTAGCGTAATAGCAGGTATATTCCTTGGAAGTGAATGCATTCACCTGGCCGCCAATGCTGTCAAAGGACTCTGCAATTTCTCTAGCAGTCCTTGTTTTGGTGCCCTTGAAGAACATATGCTCAAGGAAATGGGAAATCCCATTATTCTCTGGGTTTTCATTACGTGAGCCCGTTCCAATCCATACTCCGATTGCGACCGAACGGACAGTTGGGATTTGTTCTAGTACAATTCTTACACCGTTTTGGCATGTATATTTCTTTATCATTATATTCCTCCTCTGGAACCTGCTGCTAAAATTACTGCATTTACTTAGTATAGTCCATTTAACTTACTTTTTCCAAACACAATGCTATTCTTTCATTTTTTTTGAAGATACGATCCGGTTTTCACTTAACAAATTTGTTACAGTTCCAATTTGCAAATTTTTATCCTTTATCTGGGTGATCAATTGGTCTAGCGACGCAGCTGTCGACTCTGTTGGATGCATTAAGATCATCGCACCATTATGAACCTTCCCCATTACCCTGTTGATCAGTTCATCTGGAGTGGGCTTCTGCCAATCAATTGTATCAACACTCCACATGACAGTTCCTAATTTTTGGGCTGCCGCAATTTCAACCACTTCATCCTTGTAGTATCCGCTTGGAGGAGCAAACCATTTCGTTTTCACACCGGTCACTGCTTCAATAACTTCATTTGTCCTTCGAATTTCTTCATTGATTTTTGGAGCAGAAAGTTGTTTCATGTTAGGATGCGTAAATGAATGGTTTCCTATCTCATGACCTGCGTCTGCAATCATTTTCGCCATCCCTGGATTATTCTTTACCCATCTGCCTTCAAGGAAAAAACTTGCGGTCACATTATGTTTCTTCAAAGTCGCCAGCATCCCTGACAAGTATTCATTTCCCCATGCTACATTGATAATAAAGCTTACCATCGGCTTTTCAGGATGTCCTTTATAGATGGCCATTGGCGGCAAATCACTTAGATGGACTTGAGGTGACACCTGCTTGAAGACTAGCTTTTCCGGATCGAATTTGCCTTCCTTCTCCATCTTGCTAAATGACTTTTTAACATCTACTTTAAGGCCGTTGTAGCCGGGAACTACCTTCCAGACCGGATCTTTCCTGGCATCGGAAGGTTCGACTTCATATTCTTTTGCTTTCATTTCAATTTCTGACATCAACGAATTCTCATTCCCTGACACGGCCAGTGTATCGGTTTTAAGTTCTGTTACATATGTATGGGAGAATGGATTATTCACCATGGTCCAGGCTGCAATCAGCAAGACAGAAATTAATACGAACTTTTTCATTTAATGTGCCTCCTCTACTGTTAAGGCCTCATTATAAAAATGGCTTTGAAAAATGATTTTTATCGTATGAACGAAATGGGCCTTATTTTACTTTATGAAACAGAAGGACAAGGTAGAACGGAAGACAATGGTGAACATTCAAGAAAAGAGGTGGGTGCTGCATTATTCTGGCAAGTGCAGGATATGTGGCCGGGGATGCTGATTCTTGAGGTGCTGAACGATCCTTAGCAAGAAATATAAAAAGGCCGGGGAATGCCCCCGGCCTTAGAATGACTTATAAGAAAGTATAAATTCTTTGTACTAAGATTTGTCTCCTGCTGCAGCGCCTAGCCCCTCGAGACGCTTCGGTCATGCTACTGAAGTCAAAGAACGACTTCACTGGCAGGCCCTCCAGCACTTGTCGGGGCTGACCAAGGCGCTTCCGCATTTCTATATTTAAGATTGTTTTTCAGCTTTTTCCCGCTGTTCTTTTAATACTGCCTTGCGTGAAAGATTGACTCTTCCTTGCTTGTCGATTTCAGTGACCTTGACTAGAAGTTCATCTCCCAGTTTCAGTACATCCTCAACTTTTCCAACTCGTTCTTCAGCGAGCTCGGAAATATGGACTAAACCATCTTTACCTGGGAAGATTTCAACAAAGGCACCGAACTTTTCTATGCGGCGGACTTTACCAAGATACATCTCTCCGACTTCGACTTCACGGACGATATCTTCGATGATTTTCTTGGCCCTTTGGATCATTTCTTCGTCTACTGAACCAATAAACACCGTACCATCTTGTTCGATATCAATCTTAACGCCAGTTTCTTCAATAATTTTATTGATTTGTTTACCGCTTGGTCCAATGACATCGCGAATTTTATCCGGCTTGATCCACATCGTAATGATTTTCGGAGCATATTGTGACAGTTGTTCTCTTGGTTCCTTGATAGTTGCAAGCATTGATTCAAGGATTTGCATACGACCTATTTGTGCCTGCTGCAAGGCTTCTTCAAGAATTTGACGAGATAACCCTTCAATCTTGATATCCATCTGCAATGCCGTAACACCTTTTGCTGTTCCAGCCACTTTAAAGTCCATATCACCAAGGTGATCTTCCATTCCCTGAATATCAGTCAGGATGGAATAGTGCTCACCCGATTTAATAAGACCCATAGCAATACCCGCAACCGGTGCTTTAATAGGAACACCAGCATCCATTAAGGCTAATGTACTCGCACAAATACTTGCCTGTGAAGTAGAACCGTTTGATTCAAGTACTTCTGATACAAGGCGGACAGTATATGGGAAGTCCTTTTCATTAGGGATCACAGGTTCAAGTGCACGTTCACCCAATGCACCGTGCCCGATTTCACGTCGGCCAGGTCCGCGGATCGGTCCTGTTTCACCAACAGAGAATAATGGGAAATTATAATGGTGCATGAAACGTTTTTCTTCTTCGATTCCAAGGCCATCCAGAATCTGGACATCGCCCATTGCACCAAGTGTACAGATGCTTAGTGCCTGCGTTTGTCCCCTTGTGAACAAACCAGAACCATGTGTCCTTGGCAACATTCCAACCTCAGATGAAAGCGGGCGGATTTCTTCTAATTTACGTCCGTCTGGTCGGACTTTATCTTCAGTAATCAATCTGCGGACTTCGCCTTTTACGATTTTGTCAAGGATTTGTTTCACCATTTTAAGCTTGTCTGCATCCGCTTCCTGCTCTTCGTATCGAACAACAACGGAATTTTTCACTTCTTTAATTGCGTCTTCGCGTGCATGCTTTTCTTGTACCTGGATGGCAGCAAGCATGTCTTGTTCACAAATACCGCGAACTTCCGCTTCTAGTTCTTTATCAAGTTCAAAAAGAGTGATTTCACGCTTCTCTTTACCAACTTGTGCAACGATTTCCTGTTGGAAAGCAATCAGGCGCTTGATTTCGTCATGTCCGAACATGATTGCTTCAAGCATTACTTCTTCAGGAACCTCATCAGCACCGGCTTCAACCATGTTGATTGCATCCATAGTACCAGCAACGACTAGGTGCATATCGCTCTTTTCTGTTTCTTCAACAGATGGATTTATGATGAATTTCCCATCAATTCTTCCAACTGTCACACCAGCGATTGGACCCTCAAACGGAATATCGGATACACATAGAGCCAGTGATGAACCAAACATTGCAGCCATTTCAGATGAACAATTTTGATCAACACTCATGACGATGCTGATTACTTGGACATCATTACGGAAACCATCAGCGAATAACGGACGGATTGGACGGTCAATCAAGCGGCTGGCAAGGATAGCTTTCTCACTTGGACGTCCTTCACGCTTAATAAATCCGCCTGGGATTTTACCGACAGCATATAATCTTTCTTCATAATTTACTGTTAGCGGGAAAAAGTCTAAATTCTTCGGTTCTTTTGAAGCAGTTGCAGTACTTAGTACAGCTGTATCACCGTAACGGACAAGTACAGCTCCATTTGCCTGCTTAGCAAGCTGCCCTATTTCGACTGTCAGCTTACGGCCTGCCCAGTCAAAGGAAAAACTTTGTTTTTCTTGTTCCATACATTTAAGCCCCTCTCTACCATGAAAATCCATCCAGAATTACTATCTGGGAAAATTATTTAAAAACAGCACCATTGCCTGTCTTATAACAAATATACCTTTATAAAAGAGATTAAAACACATAAGACGAGTCTGGTTAACCGGACATCGTTTTGAATTGCCTGTCCTGCTTCAGGAGAAGACTTTTATGTTATAGTATGCGCCAAAACACAGCGCTTAATATCATTATAATGTTATGTACACACAAAAATTTTACCTAATAAAAAAGCGGGATAAATCCCGCTTTTACAGACTATCTACGTAGACCAAGCTTGTTGATTAACTCGCGGTAACGAGCAACGTCCTTGTTACGAAGGTAAGTCAAAAGGTTACGACGCTTACCTACCATTTTCAAAAGACCGCGACGTGAGTGGTGGTCCTTCTTGTGAACGCGCAAGTGGTCGTTCAATGTGTTGATTTCTGCAGTAAGGACAGCGATTTGAACTTCTGGAGATCCAGTATCACTTTCGTGAGTCTTGAATTCGTTGATAAGTTCGTTTTTACGTTCTTTTGTGATTGCCATCCGTTTCACCTCCAATTAGTAATCCCCTGTTACCGAGCAAGCGTCGGTGACTCGACTTGCCAAGCAAAGGTTCTTTTTTGATACGTTAATAAGAATACATCTTTTTACGACAAAAAGCAAGTCTAACCCTTGTTTTTTTCAAAGTGCAGCACTGCTTCTTGCTTATCTTTTTCGATTTGGGAAACAAGCTGTTGTATTCCCTCGAATTTCCGCTCACTTCTCAGGCGCAGGTGCCACTCTATCGCTGCTGATTTCCCGTAGATTTCTTTGTTGAAATTGAAAATGTGGACTTCCACCGTAGGTTTGTCCTTTTTCTCCTTGTGGAAGGTTGGTTTGTATCCGACATTGCAGACACCTTCATGCCATTCTCCTTCAACCTGAATCTTTACCGCGTAAACTCCAGTTGGAGGGAGAATATATTGGTCCTCGACCCTTACATTCGCTGTCGGAAAACCAATTGTACGCCCTCGGCGTTCTCCATTTATAACTGTTCCCTGTGTCGTATAAAATCTCCCTAGCAAACCTGGCATCTCATCCACTTTTCCGTCTCTTAAAAAGGCACGGATCAAGGTAGAGCTAACCTTTTCTTCTTCTTGAGTGGACAGTTTTGATACTACGGTAAAATCGAACTTTCCTCTCGAATGGAACTGTATTGTCTCCATATTCCCTTTTCCCATTTTACCGTAAGAATAATCAAATCCTGCAACGACATGGTGTACATTCAAACCGATGATATATTGGTCGACAAATTCCTGAGGCAAAAGACTTGAGAAATCGATTGAGAAGTTGACTACAAATAAGTAATCCACACCCATCCCCTCGATTATTCGAGCTTTATCTTCTAAGGGTGTTATATATTCCATGTGTTGAACGCTCTTACCAAGAACCACAGAAGGATGAGGGTCAAATGTCATGACCGCACTCTTCAGGCCTTTGGCTTCAGCCTCTTTTTTTGCTTCCTTGATGACCTGCTGGTGCCCTAAATGCACTCCGTCAAAATAGCCCAGAGCCATAGCCAGCGCCGGAAAATCTTCTCTTCTATATTCATGAGGATGGTTTAGCTTAATCAATTCCACGATATTACTCACCTTTTCTGACCCAGCTGCTCATTTATCAAGAATGTATTGCAATAATCGCTTATTTGTATATATTAGCAACAATTAGTCTTATTGCTCATTTCTCAGAACTTTGTCAGGTTTCATCATCCCAAATTTGGTTGGGTGTGCCCTGTAGATCGCGAGCGCTTTTCCGTCTTCTGTTTCTACTACGATAGCACCGTCATACCCCTTGAAATCCTCAGGGATATTAAGCAGTGCCCCATTTTTCACTTTCTCTGCTACTGTATCATTAATGCGAAATTTCGGCAAATAAGAAATACCAGCTTCCAATGGGTGCAGGGCTGCTTCCAGATTGCCTTCCCCGGCGAATTCCTCAAGCTGTTCAAATGTATAGCAGTCTTCAATAGAGAAATCAGCGGATTGGATTCTCACAAGGGAAGACATATGCGCGGGATAACCTAATTTCTCCCCAATCATCACTGCCAATGTCCGAATGTATGTCCCCTTGCTGCACGACACCCTGAATTTAAAGCTTACCTTCTCACCTTCAAATGAATCTCTGCCATCAAGAAGCTCTATGCTATAAATAGTGACCTTCCTGGTTGGTCTTTCAACTTCGATTCCTTGTCTCGCGTATTCATATAGTTTTTTCCCATTTACTTTTACAGCTGAATACATTGGAGGTGTTTGTTCAATTTCCCCCACCAGCGACTGTAGGATCTGTTCGATCTCACCTCTTGTTATTATCCTGTCTACTTGTTTTTCCTCGACCTTCTCACCTGAAGCATCTTCCGTGGTGGTCGTGAATCCAAGGGTGACTTCCCCCTCATATGCTTTTCCGGCATCAGTAATGTATTCGGCAATTTTTGTCGCCTTGCCAACACAGATTGGCAACACTCCAGTCACATCTGGATCAAGAGTGCCTGTATGCCCCACCTTCTTCGTTCTTAACAGTTTCCTGAGTTTAAACACACAATCATGCGAAGTCATCCCTGCTGGTTTAAAAAGAGGTAGAATCCCTTCCATTTCCTTTCCCCCTCGATTCCTTTATGTATTAGAGGTTTCAATGATGTTACCAATTTCAGATTATCGAAAAAAATGGATAGACAAAAGTGTCTATCCATTTTTCATATCAAGATCAACGGTTCAGACACCTATGTCTACCCGTTTAATCATTGTCCTTTTCTTGCTCTTCTTCTCCAGGCTGCTCATCCCTATGCAGCTCATGGATTAGCGAATTGATACGATTACCATAAGCCATCGTTTCATCAAATTCAAAGATCAGTTCAGGAGTCTTTCTCAGGCGGATTCGCTGACCAATTTCTGTCCTGATGAAGCCCTTGGCCTTCGCTAATCCTTTAAGAGTGTCTTCCCTCTGTTGTTCGTCGCCTAAAACAGAGATATACACCTTTGCCTGCTGAAGATCCCCTGTAACCTCGACATCCGTTACTGTTACGAAACCTACTCGCGGATCCTTGATTTTACGGCTGATGATATCGCCTATTTCTTTCTTCATTTGTTCGCCAACACGATTTACTCTATGACCCATTTTCAATCACCTCGTTCTATCAAAGCCATTCTATTTCGGTGATGGTACGTTCGATCTCTGGAAAAGAATCGATCATTTTCAAGACGTTCTGAAGCTCTCTTTCAGTTGACACCTTCGATGCTGAGACGGCTGCAACTGCAATAGTTGTCCGCTGCCAAGCATCGTGATGGTCCACTTCAGAAACTGAGACATTATACTTTTGCTTCAGCCTTGTGATAATCCGCTGCAGGACAGCTCTCTTTTCTTTTAGAGAATGAGCATCATAGATGATGCACTCACAGGCTGCTAAGCCTACTACCATTAACGTTCCACTTCTTCCATGATATATGCTTCAATAACGTCGCCTTCCTTGACGTCTTTGAAGTTTTTAATGGTAATACCGCATTCATAGCCCTGCGCTACTTCCTTGGCATCATCCTTGAAGCGTTTTAACGCATCGACTTCTCCTTCAAAGATGACGACTCCGTCACGGATCAAACGAACGCCACTGTCACGGGTGATTTTTCCATCAGTAACATATGAACCGGCAATCGTCCCAATTTTCGATACCTTAAAGGTCTGGCGGACTTCAGCCTGACCGATGACTTTTTCGGCATAAACCGGATCAAGCATGCCCTTCATTGCTGATTCAATCTCTTCAATCACTTTGTAAATAATACGGTGCAGTCGGATATCGACGCTCTCTGACTCCGCAGCGCGCTTCGCATTATTGTCCGGACGGACGTTGAAACCGATGACGATACCATTAGAAGCTGCCGCAAGTGTGATGTCAGACTCATTGATCGCACCAACACCAGTGTGAATGATTCTTACATTTACACCTTCCACATCCAGTTTTTGCAATGCTGCTGCAAGTGCTTCAACTGAACCTTGGACGTCGGCTTTAATAATTAGATTTAGGTCTTTCATTTCCCCTTGTTTCATATGTTCAAACAAAGTATCAAGGCTGACGCGCGTTTTTTCGCTTCTTTGTGCCTGTACAGCCTGCTGTGAACGGATTTCTCCAACCTGGCGGGCTGTTTTCTCGTCTTCAAATACAACAAAACGGTCACCAGCTTGTGGAACATCATTAAGACCAGTAATTTCAACTGGTGCTGATGGGCCAGCTTCTTTAACGCGGCGTCCTAAATCATTTACCATCGCACGGACACGGCCGAATGTGTTTCCGACAACAATCGGATCACCAATTTTCAATGTACCGTTCTGTACAAGCAATGTGGCAACAGATCCACGGCCTTTGTCAAGCTGTGCTTCAATAACAGTACCAATTGCGTTTCTGTTTGGATTAGCTTTGTATTCTTCCACTTCACCAACCAGCAAGATCATTTCAAGCAAGCTGTCGATGCCTTCACCGGTAAGCGCGGAGATCGGAACAAAAATAGTTTCGCCGCCCCATGCTTCCGGAACAAGTCCATACTCTGTCAATTCCTGCATAACACGATCAGGATTTGCAGTCGGTTTATCCATTTTGTTTACTGCAACAATGATCGGTACCTCAGCAGCTTTAGCATGGTTCAATGCTTCTACTGTCTGTGGCTTGACACCATCATCCGCAGCTACAACAAGGATTGTGATATCGGTAATCTTTGCTCCACGAGCACGCATAGTTGTGAACGCTGCGTGACCAGGTGTATCGAGGAAAGTTATTTTTTTGCCGTTATCTTCAACTTGGTAAGCACCGATGTGCTGAGTGATGCCGCCTGCTTCTCCTGCAGTCACCTTCGTGTTGCGGATTGAATCAAGCAGGGTTGTTTTACCATGGTCAACGTGACCCATAATCGTAACAACTGACGGTCTTTCAACCAATGATGCATCATCATCTTCTGTAAAGTAAACCTCAAGGTCAGTTGCGTCAATCTTGATTTCTTCTTCCACTTCAACACCATAATCAGTTGCAATCAGTTCAATTGCATCCTTATCAAGGTCTTGGTTGATTGTAGCCATGACGCCAAGCATAAATAGCTTCTTGATGATTTCTGACGGCTCACGATTAAGCTTTTTCGCTAGTTCAGCTACTGTCAAGGATTCACTGAAAGTGATCTTTGATGGAAGCTCTTTAACCTTTTTCGGCTGCTGTGGAGCCTGCTGCTGGTTTTGCCTGCCTTTATTCTGGTTTTGCTGGTTTCTGTTCTTATTTTGCTTGTTCTTGTTATTTTTGTTGAAAGGCTGGGAGTTCCCAGGCTTTTTAGCAACTGCTGAAGTTTTTACCTTTTCAGGAGTTGTTGCACGGCGCTCATCGTCCGAAAAAGCACTCGCTGTTGTCTTTAGCTGGGCTTTTGGCTGTCCCTGGTTGCTTTTTTGCTGGTTTTGGGATTGATTGCGATTCTGGCCCTGGTTAGGCTTTTGGCCTTGATTGCGGTTCTGGGCTTGCTTCTGTCCCTGTGAAGCCTTTTGCTGGCTCTGCTGCTGCGGCTTTGCCTGCGCTTGAGGCTTATCTTCCTTTTTATTATAGACAGCGTCAAGTTTCTTCACAGTGTCATCTTCCATGGCAGTCATGTGGTTAGAAACCTCAATATTCATTTCTTTTAATTTTATAATCACGTCTTTACTCGATAAATTATGCTTCTTTGCATATTCGTAAACGCGTGTTTTACTCATATCTTCACCCCCGCTAGAATTAATCGAGCAACGTCAACAGTTTTTTTGCAAAACCCTCGTCCAACAGGGCTACTACAACACGTGCTTCCTTGCCAATCGCCTGGCCAAGCTGGTACCGGTCCGGGACTACTTTGTAAGGCACATTATAGGATTTGCACTTGTCGGTAATCTTTTTTGTAGTATTTGCGGATGCATCCGCAGAAAGCAAAATGAGCTTCGCCTTCCCGCTTCTGATTTCTTTGACGGAAAGCTCTTCCCCTGAAATAATTTTCCGTGCTCGATTGGCTAAGCCAAGCAATGACATCCATTGATTTGAGTTCATCAGGATAGTCTGCTCTCCTTTTCGATGAGGTCATTCAACTCATCGTATATTGCATCGTCCACTTGAGTTTCAAGCTGTTTGGACAATATATTTCGTTTCTTTGCTAATTGCACTGCTTCTTTATCTTTAGAAAGATAAGCGCCTCGGCCTGATTTTTTGCCTGTCAGGTCGATGGAGACTTCCCCTTCCTTGGAGCGAACGATGCGAACTAGTTCTTTTTTCGGTCTCATTTCACCGGTAGCGACACATTTTCGCATAGGAACCTTTTTGCGGCTGTTCACGATCATTCACCTCACCTTAATCGATGTCTTCATCTTCAAAATCGTCATCTGCAGTTAATAGCGGCTCGTTGTCACGAGGATAAATCCCGGACTCCCTTGCCTCAGTTTCTGCTTTGATGTCAATCTTCCAACCAGTCAATTTAGCAGCAAGACGCGCATTTTGCCCGCGCTTTCCGATAGCAAGCGACAGCTGGTAATCAGGAACAATGACCGTAGTTGCTTTTTCTTCTTCGTTGACTATTACATCAAGAACCTTCGATGGGCTTAACGCATTGGCAACAAATACGACTGGGTCTTCAGACCATTTCACGATATCGATTTTTTCACCCTTAAGCTCATTGACAACAGCCTGGACACGAGTACCACGAGGTCCAACACATGAACCAACTGGATCCACTTCTTGATTGTCTGAGTGAACAGAGATCTTAGAGCGGTCCCCTGCTTCACGCGCCACTGATTTAATTTCAACAGTTCCATCATAAATTTCAGGAACTTCAATCTCAAAAAGTCTCTTTAACAGTCCCGGATGGGTTCTGGAAACGAAGATTTGTGGACCTTTAGTGGTTTTTTCAACCTTGGTGATAAATACTTTGATGCGGTCATGAGGCTTATAATGTTCGTTCGGCATCTGTTCATTTGCTGGCAGGATCGCCTCGATTTTCCCCAGGCTTACATAGATGAACTTAGGATCCTGACGCTGAACGATACCTGTCATGATATCTTCTTCACGATCAATGAACTCAGAATAGATGATTCCTCTTTCTGCTTCACGGACACGCTGAGTAACTACCTGCTTGGCAGTCTGCGCAGCAATCCTTCCGAAATCCTTAGGCGTGACTTCAAGTTCAACGACATCTTCAACCACGTAATTCGGATTAATTTTCTGTGCCTCTTCTAAAGAGATTTCCAAACGCGGATCGAAAACTTCATCGACTACTTCCTTCCTCGCAAAAACGCGCATGGAACCATTGCCAAGGTTTAAATCAATACGGACGTTTTGCGCCTGGTTAAAGTTACGGCGATACGCTGAAATAAGCGCTGCCTCGATTGCATCAATTAAGACGTCCCTGGAAATTCCTTTTTCTTTTTCAAGAATCGTAAGAGCATCCATCAATTCGCTGCTCATGAGATATAAATCCCCCTTTTTTACTACCCTACTTTGTAAGGCTCTTTTCGAAACTCTGCACTCTGTCCACCAGCTCAAACCTTAAACGTTTTCATCTGCCACCAAGGGGAGGATTATGTTTAAGCATGCTTGAGCTTTTGCCCAACAACAGGTCCGAAACGATCCTTTGATTAATTAACTGAAGATATTTTCTGGACAGATTATGAAAAAGTGACAGCGAGTCTCGCGCTGGCAATCTTATCAAATGGGATAACGACTGTTTTCTTGCGAGTTTTAATCTTCACATCAACAGTGACAGTTTCCCCATTGTAATCAGTTAAGACCCCTTCAAAAGCCTTTTCCCCATCGATTGGTTCATAGGTCTTAATGAAGACATTCTTGCCAATTGCTTTTTGATAATCTTTCTCCTTTTTTAGCGGACGTTCTGCACCTGGTGAGGAGACTTCCAAAAAGTAGTTATGCGGGATTGGATCAATGGCATCGAGCTTTTCGCTAAGGCGCTCACTGACGATGCCGCATTCTTCGATATCAATTCCGTTGTCCTTATCAATGTATACGCGCAGGAACCAGTTCTTTCCTTCTTTGACATATTCGATGTCTACCAATTCTAGTTCGTTTTCATTTAAGATGGGAGTTACTAGCTCTTCCACAACTTCGGTAACCTTGCTCATAAAATCCCTCCTTTGACACAACCTCATTACTTCATCACTATTTGGTTTTTATCCCCGTAAAAGTGCTTAACAAACAAGAAAGAGCGGGTTGCCCCACTCTCATCTGCCAGAGATATCCTTAGTATTTCCAATAAAAATATAACATAACCAGATATTTATTGCAAACAAACGGCAGTTATAGCTTACCTTTCCAAAAAGCTAAATTAGAACAATGATAACTGGTTCTGGTCTGGCATACCCTCAAGGCAGCCATGGTTGTCTAGGTATTCAAGAATAGTTTTGGAGATCTTACCGCGCTGCTGCAGGTCTTCCTTAGACAGGAATTCTCCTTCTCCACGGGCTTTAACGATATTAATCGCCGCGTTAGTTCCGAGTCCAGGTATCGCATTAAACGGCGGGATCAGTTTATCGCCCTCGATGATGAATTCTGACGCGCTCGATTTATATAGATCAACTTTTGCAAATCCAAATCCACGCTCGCACATTTCAAGTGCGAGTTCCATGACGGTCATCAAATTCTTCTCTTTTGTCGAAGCCTCAAGCCCCTTAGCGTTGATTTCCTCAATCACCGCCCGGATGCTCTCTGAACCACGGACCATTGCATCTACATCGAAGTCATCTGCCCTGACCGTGAAGTATGCTGCATAATACATGAGCGGATGGTGCACTTTGAAATATGCAATCCTGACAGCCATTAAAACGTAGGCAGCGGCATGGGCTTTAGGGAACATGTACTTGATCTTTTTACAAGAATCGATATACCATTCCGGCACCTTATTCTTGCGCATTTCTTCTTCCATTTCATCCGTCAGGCCTTTACCTTTACGGACTGATTCCATGATCTTAAAAGCGAATGCCGGCTCAAGTCCCTGGTAAATCAGGTATACCATGATATCATCACGGCAGCCGATTACTTCGCTGAGGTTACAGATATTGTTATGGATCAATTCCTGCGCATTTCCCAGCCATACATCCGTACCATGGGAAAGGCCTGAAATCTGTACAAGTTCTGAGAATGTCGTCGGCTTCGTATCCTCAAGCATCTGACGTACAAAGCGCGTACCGAATTCCGGAATCCCCAGCGAACCCGTCTTCGACATGATTTGTGCTTCGGTCACACCCAGTGGTACTGTGCCGCTGAAAATCTTCATGACTTCAGGATCATCAGTTGGAATTGTCTTAGGGTCGATGCCGCTTAAATCCTGAAGCATCCTGATCACAGTTGGGTCATCGTGCCCCAGAATATCCAGCTTCAACAAATTATCGTGAATCGAATGGAAATCAAAATGTGTTGTTTTCCATTCGGATGTGCTGCTATCTGCCGGAAACTGGATTGGCGAAAAATCAAAAATATCCATGTAATCCGGAACAACGATGATTCCACCGGGGTGCTGGCCAGTTGTCCTTTTTACGCCGGTGCAGCCAGATGCAAGACGGTCAATTTCCGCACCGCGAAGCTGCAGGTTATTGTCACCCTGGTAGCCTTTTACATACCCATAGGCCGTCTTATCTGCGACAGTACCAATCGTTCCCGCGCGGTAAACATATTCCTCACCGAACAATACTTTTGTATAGTTATGAGCCCGTGGCTGATATTCGCCCGAGAAGTTCAAATCGATATCGGGAACCTTGTCCCCTTTGAAACCAAGGAAGGTCTCGAAGGGAATATCATGGCCGTCTTTTTTATATTTAATTCCGCAATCCGGACAGTCCTTGTCGGGAAGGTCAAACCCTGAACCGACTGATCCATCATTGAAGAACTCTGACTTTTTACATTTAGGGCATACATAGTGCGGCGGAAGAGGATTGACCTCGGTGATTTCCGTCATCGTCGCTACGAAGGAAGATCCTACCGATCCACGTGAACCTACTAGATAGCCATCATCCAGTGACTTTTTAACAAGTTTATGAGAAATCAGATAGATAACGGCAAACCCGTTATCTATGATACTTTTCAATTCTTTTTCAAGACGCGCCTCAACGATTTCAGGAAGGTCATCCCCATAGATACTGCGGGCCATTCCATAGCTCATGCTGCGCATTTCTTCATCGGCGCCTTCGATTTTAGGCGTATAGAGATCATCTTTGATCGGCTTGATGACATCAATCATATCAGCAACCTTGTTTGTATTTTCTACAACAATCTCTTTCGCCTTTGCCTCTCCCAAAAACTTAAAGGCGTCGAGCATTTCATTCGTTGTCCTGAAATGCACGTCTGGAAGCTCATGACGATTCAGCGGGTTGGCTCCGCCCTGGGAGTTGACCAGGATTTTGCGGTATATTTTATCATTTTCATTCAAGTAGTGGACATTTCCTGTAGCAACTACAGGCAAGTCCAGCTTCTCACCTAGCTTGACTATATTGTTAATGATATCCTCAAGTGCCTTCTGATCCCGCACTAGTTCCAGCTCCAGCAAGTGTGCATAAACAGCCTTAGGATGGACTTCCAGATAGTCATAGAACTGTGCTGCTTCTTCGACCTCTTCAGGTCCTTTTTGCATCATGCCCTCAAAAACTTCACCTTTGTCACATCCGGAACCAATCAGGATTCCTTCTCGATGTTTATTTAAAAGTGAGCGGGGAATCCGCGGCACCCTGTAGAAGTAGTCAATATGAGAAATAGATACAAGCTTGAAGATGTTTTTCATACCGACTTCGTTTTTAGCCAGCAAGGTAGCATGATAAGGACGCGCTCTCTGGAATGCTTTACCCTGGCCCATATTGTCATTGAGCTGATCGTGGTATTCCAGACCTTTTTCGGATGCATCCTTAAGCATTTTTACCATTAGATAGCCGGTAGCTTCGGCATCATATATAGCTCGGTGGTGCTGAGTTAATTCGATATCGAATTTCTTAGCTAATGTATTCAATCTATGGTTTTTCATGTCTGGATACAGGAAGCGGCCAAGCTCCAAAGTATCGATAACCGGATTCGTTGCTTTTCCAATACCCATTTTTTTATAACCGACATTCAGGAATCCCATATCGAATGAAGCGTTATGGGCAACCAAGACACAGTCGCCTGTCCATTCATGGAACTTTTGCAGCACTTCACTAACCTCGGGAGCATTGCGTACCATATCATCCGTAATCCCGGTTAGATTGATTGTCGTAGCTGACAAACGATGATGCGGATTTGCGAATGACTCGAACCGGTCGATGATCTCACCGCCGCGGATTTTTACAGCTGCAAGTTCAATGATTGTATCGTATACAGCTGACAGACCTGTTGTTTCAACGTCAAATACGACATACGTATCATCGGCCAGCAATCTGTGCGCGTCATTATAGGCAATCGGCACACCATCATCAACAAGGTTTATTTCTACACCGTATAGGATCTTAATATCATTTTTCTTTCCTGCCCCAAAGGCTTCGGGATAGGATTGCACGACTGCGTGATCTGTGATGGCCACAGCTTTGTGACCCCACTTTGCTGCCTGGGCAACCAATGCGCTGACAGGAGTCACGGCATCCATCTGGCTCATTGGTGTATGGAGGTGAAGCTCGACTCTTTTTTCGCCTTCAGGCGCTGAATCAATTCTTCCCTTGGGTTTGATTTCATTCACGTCATTTCCAATCATGACAAGATCGCGGACAAATGTGTCATTCTGGATGCTTCCTCTTACCTTTAGCCACATTCCTTTTGAAACGCGCTGGTAAATAGCTGCGTCTTCTTTATCGCGCGAGAACATTTTCACCATGATAGAGCTTGTGTAATCGGTAATCTTGAAAGTCAAAAGCGTCCTGCCGCTGCGAAGTTCTTTTGTTTCGGCAAAGAATACATAACCCTCAACGGCTACCCGGCGTTCTTCATCAACTATGTCTTCAAGTTTGCGGAAGTCAGCATCGTCCTTGATCGTAAGCCCAATATTAACTGGCCCATCCTGCGGCGGTCCATCTCCCTGGGCTTTTTCAGCTTCCTTCTTTTGCATCTCAATCATCGCCATCAGACCGCGTTCCTGGTCTTCCTTCTCTTTTGCCTTCATGAATTTTTCATATTCATCTGAAGAACTTTCCTGACTTACGACCGTATCAACCGTCAGTAAAGGAAATCCTAAGCTCTGGTAAATCTCAGCAATAATGCCCCCATATTTGCGCTTAATTGCAAGTCCTTCAGCTTCATTTCTTGCAGTTAAAGTGATTTTTGTTCCCTGGATTTGCGGTACTTGTTCATTTAGGAGCTTTAGCAATGGAGGAGCGATGCCATCTATTTCTTTAATGCACGACTTCCAATAATCAAGAATTTCCTGATCACTGATTGCCTGTTCACGTACTTTTACTGAGTATGATATTTTCGCAATATGTGAGAAAGTCTGATCCAGCTTGCCAACGAATGTGTTATACACCTGACAAGGAATGATTCTTTCAAACTGGAAAAAGAAATGCCATTTCCTTGCTTGTTTTTCAATCACTACCCTGTCAATTTCAGCATTTTGAAAATGAGTGACAATTGCATCTTCTGTTAGCTGCAGCTGCTGCAGCAGGAGCTGAAACCTTTCTTTTTTCCCTGAAGAAAGATCACCCATGGTTATTTCTCTCCCATCTAAAAAGCTTTATTTCTATCTATCGGGCGAAATTGCCCGTTTGTCTAATCGTATCAATAGGTGTTTAATGGCAAAGGTTATTATAACATAAAATGAATGTTCCGTTGCCTGTGTTTGATATTACCATTTTGGTACTGCATTATGAATAGAATTCTTATTGTTCCAGTGAATTTTTGGCCAGTTTTGAGAACCAGACTAACACGATAAATAGACGCCTGTAACACTATTTCTGGATGTGACGATTACTCGGAGAAATTCTTGTTTATGGGCACATTATCATCCTAATCAGAACCATAACTCGGGAGTAATTCAAAATCGATAAAAAGCGGACCCTAGTAAAAGGATCCGCTGTCTGATTATAGTTCTTTCAAGATATTTTTCAAAGTTTCCGCCAAATCATCTTTTTGTACTTCCTGCATTTCGCCAGTTTTACGGATTTTGACCTCGACGATTCCTTCTCCGGCTTTCTTGCCGACTGTAACTCTTACAGGCAAACCAATCAGGTCTGAATCTGCAAATTTCACTCCAGGTCTTTCCTGGCGATCATCAAGGAGTACTTCCATTCCTGATGCCTGCAGGCTTGTGTATAGCTCCTGGGCCAATTCTGCCTGTGCGCTGTCTTTCATGTTCACTGCAATGAGATGGACATCAAATGGTGAAATGTTGGTCGGCCATACAAGGCCGTTTTCATCATTGAATTGCTCTGCAACAGCGGCCATTGTACGTGAAACGCCAATTCCGTAGCACCCCATGATCATTGGCTTTGTTCTTCCATTCTCATCAAGGATCTCAGCATTCATTGCCTCGCTGTATCTGGTGCCAAGCTTGAACACATGTCCGACTTCAATCCCTTTTGCGAAGACAATTGTTCCCTCGCCATCTGGAGAAGGATCTCCTTCTTTGATGAAGCGCAGGTCTGTAAATGAAGTTACTTTAAAATCACGTTCAGGATTTACATTCTTATAATGGTAATCTTCTTCATTCGCTCCGCAGACTCCATTGACTATCGACTGAATGGCATTGTCTGCAACAACCTCAACGGCATCTACTCCGACCGGCCCAAGAGAACCAACTGAGCAGCCAAGAACCTCTTTCGTTGTCTTTGTATCGGCCAGTTCAACAACTGAAGCCTCAAAGTGATTTTTCACTTTAATATCATTCACTTCATGGTCACCACGAACTAAAACAAGAACATAGCGATCATCCACTTTGAAAAGCAAAGATTTGATGCAATCTTTAGCCTCTACATTAAGGAAGGTAGAAACTTCATCGATTGTCTTCTTGTTCTCAGTGTGCACTTTTTCGAGTTCCTTTGCAGGTTCACTGCTCTTCTCATAAACAGCAGTAACTGGTGCCATTTCGATATTGGCTGCATATTCAGACGTATCGGAATATGCAATTGTATCTTCGCCAATATCAGAAAGGACCATGAATTCATGGGTATCCTTTCCTCCCATTGCACCCGAATCGGCGATAACAGCACGGAAGTTCAGGCCACATCGCTTAAATACATTGGAGTAAGCCTGGAAAATACGTGCATAAACCTCATCAAGGCTCTCTTGTGTCGCATGGAAGGAATATGCGTCCTTCATGATGAATTCACGTCCGCGAAGGAGACCAAACCTTGGACGTTTTTCATCACGGAATTTCGTCTGGATTTGATAAAGCGTCAGTGGAAGTCGTTTATAAGATTTTACTTCATCACGGACAATGCTTGTGATGACCTCTTCATGTGTTGCGCCAAGGGCGAACTCACGGTCGTGCCTGTCTTTTAGTCTCATAAGCTCCGGACCATATGAATACCAGCGGCCTGATTCCTGCCATAGTTCTGCTTGCTGGAGAGCTGGCATGAATAACTCAGCAGCACCAGCATTGTTCATCTCTTCTCTGATGATTGCCTCGACTTTTTGCAGAACCTTGCGCCCTAAAGGCATGTATGTATAAACACCGCTTGCGTTTTGGCGGATGAATCCAGCCCTTAGCAATAGCTGATGGCTTTTGACTTCTGCATCCGATGGTACTTCTCTTAAAGTAGGAATAAGCGACATACTTTGCTTCATTGATTAACACCTCATTAGGATTATTTCATGTTTTTTGAAAAAATGTTCCTGCCCGGTACGGCCCGGGCAGGAAGTTAAATGCGTCAGTGAGGTTAAGATAGCTTACAGGAAAAACCTCTGAATATCATTCCATGTGACCACCAGCATCAGCAGCATTAATAATGCGAAACCAATAAAGTGGACCATTCCTTCTTTTTGCTTGTCGATTGGTTTTCCTCTAAGCGCTTCAACCGCAAAGAAGGTCAACCTGCCTCCATCAAGTGCCGGGAATGGCAGGAGGTTCATAATTCCCAGGTTGATGCTTAGGATCGCGGCCCATTTCATTAGATAGAAGATACCGGATTTTGCAACCGTATCAGTGGAGACATAAATGCCCACTGGCCCTGATAATGCATCTATCGAAAATTGGCCGGTCAGCAATTTTCCAAGCATAGAAAATATTTCTTTCGTCCAGAAATACGTTTCCTTCACACCGTAGGAAATCGATTTTAATGGCGATTTTTCTACAGGGCTGTAAACGCCAATCAATCCGATTTTTTCCCCTTCAACGTCCTTTACTTCAGGTGTAACTGGCAGCTCCATATTCTGACCTTCACGGACAATTGAGAAATCAAGCTCATTACCCGGATTCTTGCGGATGATTTCAACAACATCCTGCCAGCTTGAGACTTCTGATCCCTCAATGCTATTAACAACGTCACCTTCTTGCAAACCTGCCTTAAGGGCACTTCCGTCTGGAGTCAGCTTCCCTAATACTGGTTCATTTGAAGGGATACCCTGGAAAATGGCAAGGATGATGAAAATAACCATCGCCAGGATAAAATTCATCATAGGTCCAGCGAAGATTGCCATTGTTCTTTGGCCAAGCGTTTTGGAACCGAATTGCCTGTCAAATGGAGCAATCTGCGTTTCCACCCCGTTCTCGACAAGAACTGCTGTCTTACTTATTGGGAAGGATGTCAGTTGGCTGTCATCCTCCCCTTCTTCATAACCTTTAACAAAAAGCTCGTGTTCAATATCAGCTCTTTCCACTTCAACTATTCGTGCGTTAGGATACTTTTCCTTATTATTAAGAATGATTTTTTGAACTTCTTCACTCTTATTAAAAAGCAAACCCACTCTATGCCCTGGCTTGATCTCAATCATTTCAGGATCTTCGCCAGCCATTCTGACAAACCCTCCAATTGGCAGGAGGCGGATGGTATAAGTCGTTTCATTTTTCTTAAAAGAAAAGACCTTTGGACCGAATCCAATTGCAAATTCACGGCAGAGGATACCTGCACGTTTGGCGAAAATCAAGTGCCCAAGTTCATGAAAGAATACCAGGGCGCCAAAAATGACGATAAAGGCAATAACTGTATTCAAATTTTCTAACCACCTTTTAATAGGATAAGAATCCACTTTTGAGACTTAAATTTATAGTAGTGACTTTACATATCTTCTTGTCTCTTTGTCAACCTCTTGAATCGTTTCAAGGTCAGGTTTTTCTATGATGCTATGGTTTTCCATTGATTTCTCTATCAAGTCTTCAATTTGGAGGAAAGTGATTCTGTCGTCCAAAAAGGCGGCTACTGCTGCTTCATTTGCAGCATTCATGACCGCCGGCAAAGTGCCTCCTGCCCGGCCAGCATCATAAGCAAACTTCAGGCAGCGAAACCGGGCGAAATCCATTTCTGTAAAATGAAGCCGTCCAACTTCTGCCAGGTTCAGTCTTTTACCTGATACTAACGGGAGTCTGTCTGGGTATGTAAGAGCGTATTGAATTGGCACTTTCATATCTGGTGTTCCCAGCTGGGCCATGATACTTGTGTCATGAAATTCTACCATCGAATGAATGATGCTTTCGCGATGGAGAATGACAGAAATATCGTCATATGGGAGAGAGAACAACCAATGTGCTTCAATGACTTCTAGTCCTTTATTCATCATTGTTGCAGAATCAACCGTAATTTTAGCCCCCATCGACCAGTTTGGGTGGTTCAATGCATCTGCTTTGGTAACACCCTGCAGTTCTTCCCTCGTTCTATCTCTGAAGCTTCCTCCTGATGCCGTGAGGATCAGCCTCTCAATATTTTTTTCCCTCTCACCTTGCAAGGCCTGAAAGATCGCAGAATGCTCACTGTCAACAGGAAGGATGGCCACGTTATGACGCTTTGCCTCTTCCATAACGATATGGCCTGCAGTTACAAGCGTTTCCTTATTCGCAATCGCAATCGTCTTACCGGATCTAATCGCTCCCAATGTCGGACCGAGACCAACACTTCCGAGTACTGCATTTACAAGGATATCCGCCTTATGAAAAACTGCGGCTTCCTCGAGGCCTTCTTGGCCATATAAGATCTTTACCTGTGGAAAATCTGACTTTAACCTTTCAGCATCGTCTTTCTCCTGGACAGATACCAGTTCAGGCAGAAATTCAGTTATGATCTTCCTGGTAAGTTCCACGTTTTTACCAGCAGACATCGATACAAGCTTGAATTCTTCAGGATGCTCCCTGATAACATCAAGCGTTTGGATTCCAATCGATCCTGTAGCTCCTAACAAGCTGATTCTTTTCACAAATTTCACTCCTAATATCTCCAACGGGAAACAGTACGTACCCGGTATAATCAAAATCAATGGTTGCGTTCAAGTTATAGCCTTTCGAATAATTACTTGGCTCCATTATAACAAATGGAACAGGTGGATTAACGGCCAGACAAACAACAGGCTGTCAAAGCGGTCAAGCATGCCTCCATGGCCTGGAAGTATGTTCCCTGAATCCTTAACATTAAAATGTCGTTTAAGTGCTGACTCGACAAGGTCTCCTATTTGGCCAAACACAGACAAAAATGCAGTCGCCATAAGCAGTAAGACGGCTGGCACTTTCATATCTCCGAACACACTGAACAGTGCAGCAACTACAAGGGCAGAAATAACACCGCCAAAAAAGCCCTCTGTTGTCTTGTTCGGACTGATTTCAGGCCAAAGCTTATGTTTTCCAATTGCCCGTCCGATAAAATATGCACCTGAATCGGTAGCCCATATAATGAATAGTGAATAAAAAACATAAATCAGGCTTGCTTCTCTAGTTTCAATGAAGAAATAAAAACCAAGTCCAACATAAAGTGTGGACATGATTGAAAAAGCAACGTCCTCAAAAGTGAAGCGATTTTTAGTTATGACGGTATAAGTCAGAAATAAAAGCACTCCAAGAAAGAAAAGCTCAAGTTTTGTATAATAAAACTCATTTAGAAAGTCACTATATTGTTCGGGAATCAAGAAAACCCACAATAATAACAACGAAAGAATCCCCGGAACGGAGAAAAGCTTCAATTGCTTCATCTTGAGTGCTTCATATAAAGCAACGGAAGCTATTAGGTAAACCATTGCAATAAATGGCCAGCCTCCAAAAATAACGATTGGAAGAAAAACAGCTGCTGCTACGACTGCTGTAATGATTCTTTGCTTCATCTATTTATTCACACCTTTTTTATACTCCTCCAAAACGCCGTTGTCGGCCCTGGAATGCTTCAATTGCTTCGACAAAATGTTCTTCATCAAAATCCGGCCACAGTACATCAGTAAACCAGAACTCCGTGTAAGCCAGCTGCCAAAGCATAAAATTGCTTAAGCGGATTTCACCACTTGTCCTGATTAATAAGTCAGGATCCTCTAATTCCTTTGTCATTAAGTAAGAAGAAAAGACTTCTTCAGTCAACTCACTTTCGGTCATTTTACCATTTTTCACGTCATCCATGACTCTTTTAACACCGTCAATGATTTCTGCCCGGCTCCCATAGTTAAGGGCAAAGTTCAAGACAAGGCCGGTATTATCCTTCGTATCTTCCATCGCTTTTCCTACTGCCCTTTTGGTATGCTCCGGAAGCTTATCCATATATCCAATCATCTCGACCCGGACATTTTCTTCAATTAGTTCAGGAAGGAATGTGCCAAGGAATTCTTCTGGCAGCTTCATCAGAAAATCAACTTCCATTTTGGGTCTTTTCCAGTTCTCTGTAGAAAAAGCATAAACAGTAAGCGTCTTGACACCAAGTTCATTGGCTAGCTTGGTTATTTTGCGGACAACCTTCATGCCTTCATGATGGCCAGCAACCCGGGGCAAAGCACGTTTTTTAGCCCAGCGCCCGTTACCATCCATAATAATGGCAACATGAGAAGGGACTTCATGGTCTTTAATTTGAAGTACGCGATCTCGGAAACTGGAAGGATTTTGATCCTTCTTCCACGGATTCATTTTATTTAACATTCGGACAGCTCCCCCAAAAGATTATCTTTAGCTCCAATGAGTCATTAATCCAGACGGACTATGCCTGGGATTCGTTTGGTGCTGAAGCTGGACTGCTCATTAAAAGCGATAGAGTAATCCTGTTCTTCTCTCTTTCAATTCCATATGCCACTATCATACCAAAAAAGAAAAAAGATATCTCTATAAACCATTGGACCACACATTAATATTCTAAAATTCCAGCCTGCTCCTAAACTAAAGAAACCTTATATACAAAATATGCTGTTTAAAAATAAAACAGAATACAACAGCCAATATTATTATATTCTATCATTCAGGCTGTTTTCGTAAACTCCTTGTTTAAATTAAAGCTGTGTTAACCTAGGCTGTTGATTTCCGTTCCAGGCGCTTGGCTTTCCGCGGGAAGAATTATGAAAAAGCCCAACTGCCGGCTTTCTCAAAGCAAATTCTTCCTCGGGGCTGGCGTTGAGCCTCCTCGGAGCAAGCTCCTGCGGGGTCTCACCTGTCCAGCTGATCCCGCAGGACATTGAATGAGCTCCCCCGAAACTGCCTACGCACGTTAAAAATGCGGTAGCATTTTCGGAGGAGTCTGCGCGCCTTCCACTCCAGTCAACAGGACTTAAAAAACAGCAATAAGCTTTAACACAGCCAAATAAAAATTCAATGCCATTTTATCTGCCCATTATATGTATAGAGAAAAAACCCCCTGGAAAACAGAGGGTTTTCGATGTGACTACGTAGAAGTCGTTACACTTCCATGATTTCTTTTTCTTTATCTTTTGTAATCTGATCGATCTTTGCAATGTGTTCATCAGTAAGCTTTTGAATATCGTCAGAATATCCACGGAGGTCATCTTCTGTGATTTCTCCGTTTTTCTCTAGCTTCTTCAGATCTTCGTTGCCATCGCGACGAATATTACGGACAGCGATTTTTGCTTCTTCAGCTTCCTTTTTAACTTGCTTTGCAAGTTCCTTGCGTCGCTCCTCAGTCAATTGAGGAATCGCGATTCTGAGGATTGAACCATCGTTTGAAGGATTAAGGCCAAGATCAGACTTTAAGATTGCTTTTTCAATTTCACCAAGAATTGACTTATCATATGGCTGGATGACTAAAAGACGCGCTTCAGGTACAGAAATACCAGCAAGTTGATTGACTGGAGTTGGTGCTCCATAATAATCCACCTGTACTCTGTCTAAAAGAGAAGCGCTTGCTCTTCCTGCACGGATGCTGGCAAGTTCGCGTGTATAAGCTTGGATCGCTTTTGTCATTCTTTCTTTTGCATTAGCAATTGCTTGTTTTGCCATTAGTTTTTCCCCCTCACGATTGTTCCGATTGTTTCACCCATTACTGCACGTTTAATATTACCTTTTTCCATAATAGAGAATACAATTAACGGGATATCATTGTCCATACACAGGGATGAAGCTGTTGAGTCCATGACAGCAAGACCTTCCTTCAACACATCCAGGTATGAGAGTTCATCATATTTAGTTGCGTTTTTGTCAACTCGCGGGTCTGCAGAGTATACGCCATCCACGTTATTCTTTGCCATAAGGATTACATCTGCTTCAATCTCAGCAGCACGCAATGCAGCTGTAGTATCCGTTGAGAAGTACGGATTTCCTGTTCCGGCTGCAAAAATGACGACGCGCTTCTTCTCCAGGTGTCTGATCGCCCTTCTTCTAATGTATGGCTCCGCCACCTGGCGCATTTCGATGGAAGTTTGAACCCTTGTCTCGATTCCCGCTTGTTCCAGACTGTCCTGCAATGACAGGGAATTCATGACGGTAGCGAGCATGCCCATGTAGTCTGCCGTCGCTCTGTCCATTCCCATTTCTTCACCGATTTTGCCTCTCCAGATATTTCCTCCGCCTACAACAACAGCGACTTCCACATCCAGTTCTGCAATCTCTTTCACCTGGTCTGCAACATTTTTGATTACCGACGGATTGATGCCAAATCCTTGTTCTCCGGCTAATGCTTCTCCACTTAACTTTAAAACAACTCTTTTGTATTTAGGGCTCGTCATAGGGTACCTCCATATGTAATTTAAGGCTTCGCGAGAGCAAGTATGCTATCGGGAAAAGCCTAATTAAAGCTATGTCCAAAAACAGGGAACACTAGAGTGTTCCCTGCAATTACATAGGCTAGTAAAAAATTATTTCTTGTTTACTTGGTTCATTACTTCTTCAGCAAAGTTATCTTCACGCTTTTCGATTCCTTCGCCTACTTCGTAACGAGTAAACTCACGAAGTGTTCCGCCTTTTGATTCAACAAACTGGCGTACTTTTTGATCAGGATTCTTAACGAATGGCTGGTCAAGTACACAAACATCTTCGAAATATTTGCTTAGGCGGCCTTCAACCATTTTAGCAACGATATTTTCTGGCTTACCTTCATTAAGAGCTTGTTGAGTAAGGATTTCACGCTCATGCTCAACTTCTTCTTGAGATACTTCGTCGCGTGATACATATTTAGGGTTCAATGCAGCAATGTGCATGGAAACGTCTTTAGCAGCAGCTTCGTCTGTTGTTCCTTCAAGAACTGAAAGAACGCCAATGCGTCCGCCCATGTGAAGATAAGCACCGAATGCATCGTTATCAGTTTTAGTTTTTACTTCGAAGCGGCGAAGTGAAAGCTTCTCACCGATTTTAGCAATTGCATTGTTGATGCGAGTTTCTACAGTTTCGCCATTTACCATTGTTTGAGCGTTAGCTTCTTCAACAGATGCCGGCTTGTTTTTTAGCAGGTGCTCTGCGATTTCCTTAACAAGAACCTGGAAGCCTTCGTTCTTTGCTACGAAGTCTGTTTCAGAGTTAACTTCAAGGATTACAGCTTCATTACCCTCTGCAAGAATGTAAGTTGTACCTTCAGCAGCGATGCGGTCAGCTTTCTTAGCAGCTTTCGCAATACCTTTTTCACGAAGGAAATCGATTGCCTGGTCCATATCTCCATTTGTTTCTTGAAGTGCTTTTTTGCAATCCATCATACCAGCGCCAGTTTTTTCGCGCAATTCTTTAACCATTTGTGCAGTAATTGCCATAATGAAATTCCTCCTAAAATCTTGGTTATATGTAACTATACTTTATTTTAACTTGATTTCGCCAATATAAACCCCAATGGAACTTATATGGATTATAAGTCTTAAAAAAAGGTGATAAAGGGTGCTTCCCTATATCACCTTATTTTAAATTAAGCTTCTACAGCTTCTGTAGTTTCTTCGCCTTGCTTAGCTTCAATAATAGCGTCAGCCATTTTAGAAGTTAGCAATTTAACTGCGCGGATCGCGTCATCGTTCGCAGGGATAACTACGTCGATTTCGTCTGGATCACAGTTTGTATCAACGATTCCAACGATAGGAATGTTCAATTTGCGAGCTTCAGCAACAGCGATGCGCTCTTTGCGTGGGTCAATGATGAAAAGAGCATCTGGAAGGCCCTTCATGTCCTTGATTCCGCCCAAGAACTTTTCTAAACGCTCTTGCTCTTTCTTCAATTGAACTACTTCTTTCTTAGGAAGCACTTCAAAAGTTCCGTCTTCAGACATTCTTTCGATGTTCTTAAGACGAGAGATACGCTTTTGGATTGTTTCGAAGTTAGTTAGAGTACCACCCAACCAGCGTTGGTTAACATAGTACATACCAGAACGAGCTGCTTCTTCTTTAACAGAATCTTGAGCTTGTTTCTTAGTACCTACGAAAAGAACAGTACCGCCGTTACCAGCAAGCTCTTTCACGTAGTTGTATGCTTCTTCTACCTTCTTAACAGTCTTTTGAAGGTCGATGATGTAGATGCCGTTACGCTCAGTGAAGATATACTTCTTCATCTTAGGGTTCCAACGGCGAGTCTGGTGACCGAAGTGTACACCAGCTTCAAGCAGTTGCTTCATAGAAATTACTGACATTGTGTTTCCTCCTAATGGTTTTGATTTCCTCCGTCCAAATCATCTTCAGCCAGGAACTGACAAAACAGCACCATCTGGCCAAATCAATGAACGTGTGTATTAACACCATGAGATAATATAGCATAAATAAAACTTACATTCAAGTTATTCTTGCGTATTTTGCCGAAATTTAAGCAAAAGTTCTATCTCCGTTTTCCCTTTATCCAGATCCCTTGCAATTTCTTCGATCGTCAATCCCTGTTTCTTCATGTGTAAAACCTGATCAATAAAACTTAATTGATTTGGTTCGACGGGATTTAGCTGTGAATCGATATCAATTTTATCATCCTCTGGCAAATGTAAATCAGGTGGGACTGCTTCACGATTTTGCTGGTACGCCTTCTTGGCAGTATGATAGGAAATGCCTTTACCAAGTCGATTTTGCTGTTTGGCCTGGGTTATATGACCGGAGTCTGTTTCCGTCTCCTCACCTGCTGCATCGATAGCAGTTGATTCAATATTGCCCTGTTGCTTTTGGAATTTTGTTTTAGTCATCAATTCAAGGAATTTATCATTTTCCTCTTTTAATTCAAAGAGGTATGCTGAAAATATCTCTTCAATTTCATTAATGATTTTCCCCTGCTTTTTCTCTGCTTCTACAAGCCGATTTTGTCGTAAATATAATAGGATGATTGCGAAGATTGCTGCCGCGTTTAATATGAGGCTTAAGAGTAGTAGAAAAGTGGTCATAACATCCCTCTATCCGCTGTAATCAATCACCTTCCCTTTATACGGGTGGTGTGGCTGTGCAGGTTGGTCTTCCTTATTCGTATGATTTCCCCTGCCATTTTGCTGCTGGTGGCCTGATTGGCTGCCCTCCTGATTCAGGCGGGCTTCTTGCTTTTGGTTATTTTTAACCACGGTCTTGCGCTTTAAATCATCTTCCTTTGTCACACTTTGTGCCGCATGCTCCTGAAGATTCTGTCCCCGCTGCTGAAGTTGTTCCTGAATTTTGCCGGCATCATGTGTCCTCGGAAGCGCAATCTGCATTTCGATTGCTTTGAGGCTCATCATGTCACTTCCTAACTAGTGGACTTTCAGTATCAATGATTGGACCAATCGAAATCTCACTATTTTCGAGAAAAAAACTCACTTTTTTGTAATGCTGGTTTGTCATGAACGCATACTTTCCAAAAAACACCTTTGTATTCGGGAATACTTTTTCAAATACAAATAAGGATGAGTGTAATCTTTCCTGTTTTTCAATTTGAAGAAACTCAAGTTCAGCCAACAATTCCGATAAACTAGTTTCAAAATTCCGCCTTGTTTTTCGCTGCTTAGAAATCATTTGCTGTTGTTCAATTGTAAGGGAACCTGCCCTCTTGCCAATTTCAGCAAGCTTCACTTCTATTTCCGTGAGTTTGCGAATATTGGCTTTAGCTGTTTCTATGGATTGAAGAGTTTCAAGTTCAGCACTTTCCAGCATTGGATCCCAGCCAACCGCTAATTCTGTTTTAGTAAAAAGCTCATTGCCTAATTCTTTGACGGAAATATTGCGCCCAGCAGAGATAGTTCCCCCGATGATTGTTGCTGTACGGCAATCTACATTTCCGGCAGCAGTCAGTTTACTGTGCAAAATGGATGTCTTCACGATAATATCCTGCCCTGCTTTTACATTGGCCTGGTTTAGGTAATTCGCCAGTACATTTCCTCCAGCAGTAACCTTCCCCTTCATCGCTCCGGCTACACCGCCTTTGATGATGATATTGCCTTCTGCATGGAGGTTGGCTGCTTCAACAAGTCCATCCACTATGATGTCTCCACCAGCTGTCAATTCATACCCACTTGGCACATTGCCTTTAATGGCGATATTTCCAACAAAATCAATGTTCCCCGTCCTTAAATCAAGATCTCCTTTGACCTCGAATACAGGATTGACCGAGATGGATTTATCTGTAATACTTACCTTCCCATCGCATGTTGCATAGAACTGTCCGGATTCAAACATTACATTATTCCCCGGCTTTACCCTGAGTGGACGCCCTGGCTTTGCCGGTATTACCCTCCCCGTGACATCTGTCCCCTGTGTTCCATTCATTGGCGGAACTACAGAAGCCAGCAACTGGCCCTTTCTTACAGAAGGAATTTGGATAACAGAACGAAAATTAAAAACTTTATGGTCATGAAGGCCGTCTTGTTGGAGTTCGTTCCGCAAATATGAATCTGCACCATCCACTTTTGCCTCCCCAACAGCTATTGTGACTGGGAATTCGAAGGAATTAGGATTTTCCAAGATTTGCGCCAAAACATCCCGTTTAACGCCGTATACAATTTTTTCTTCTTCTAAAATCTTCATTAATTCTTCTTCAGAAAAAGCTAATTCCTTATTTTCGGAATCTACAATCAATTCAGCAGTATGCCTGTCCTGGGATAACCTCACCTTGTACTCCGTCGCCAAGTTGATCTCCTACCTTCTGTTAGGCTGTCTCTAGCCATTTTCTCAGTTTAAAAATCGCTTTTGAATGAATCTGCGAGATCCTTGAGGTAGATAAATTCATGACTTGTCCAATCTCGGTTAACGTTAATTCTTCTTTATAAAACAAACTCAAAACGAGTTGTTCTTTTTCATTTAATTTTGAGACTTTTTCAGCTATCTCTTCCAGCATTTCAGACTTTAACAGTTTATCTTCAGGAATTTCAGCTTTTTCATCCTTGATTACGAATGATTGGTTATCACGGTCATCATTTTCGATTGGATGTTCATCTATGGATAGTACATTCGCAAAAAAATGTTCATTTATTGTTGTGTAAATTTCGGTTTCATCCATATTTAGTTCGCTGGCAATTTCTTCGATGGTCGCATTTCTCATAAATCGCTGTTCCAGTCTCTCAACCGCTGCATCAATCTTCTTTGCTTTTTCCCGGGTACTTCTTGGCAGCCAGTCTTCCTTTCTTAATCCATCTAAAATCGCTCCGCGAATTCTAAAAGAAGAATATGTATCAAATTTCAGATCCCTGTTTGGATCGAATTTTTCTAGAGCATCATATAAACCAATCATTCCAAGACTTCTTAGATCATCTCTAGACACACTTTTCGGAAGACTAACTGAAATTCTTTGCACATGGTAGGAAACAAGTGGCATATATTTTTTTATCAGTAAATTACCTGCATCCGGATCACGGAACTGTACCCATTTATCCCATGTTACCTGTTCTTCCGAAGTAGATCCTCGTACCATTGTAATCCTCCTCACGCGCATTACGCATTATTCTCTGAAGCTATTTATAATCAATTAATTAAATTTCACTATTCCCTTTATTAACAGTCCTGATTTGCATAAAACCGGTTTTTGGGTCGAACTCAATTGTCCTTCCGCTATTCCCTCCTACATCCTGGGCGATAACTGGAATCCTGAGTTCCTTCAATTCGTGTAAAACTGCTTCCACATTCCTTGGCCCAATTCTCATCATGTCACTGCTTCCGGAAAACTGGAACATTTGTGCACCGCCAGCAATCTTCGCTTTTATTCCCGAAGGTCTAGCTCCTGCTTTTATCAAGGCATTTAATAGTTCCTTAATGGCAGTATTAGCGAATTTCGCCTTATTCAGTGGCTCTGCGCGGGATAATGAAGAGTCTGGCAGCATGACATGCGCCATGCCCGCCATTTCTCTCGCCTGATCATACAATACCACACCAACACAGGAACCAAGGCCTGTGGTCCGTATTAAATCCGGAACCTTAACCATATTCATATCGGCAATGCCAACTTTGATGATTTCTGCTGTTTTATGCATCAACCCTTACTCCTAGTGCAGAAAAAATGATATGGAATGAATCCGGGTCTGGCAATAAAAAGAAATGGCCATTAACACTGTCAGGCAATTGAGCATCTTCTTCATCCAATGCCGTATCAATCACGATTGCATAATCACTCACCTGCGACAATTCCAGCAGTCCGAAACTGATAACTGCTCCTACCATGTCTATACTTAAAGCGGGAACAGATGGATACAGGCTCAGTTTTGTGAAATCCGAAAGAGAAGATAGATATGACCCTGATAAAATATTGCCTAATTCCTGAAGAGCGGACAATGCCAGTTCATTATCCGGTTCTTCAGAAAACGAGAATGAGTAGTTTTTTGTAAGTTGGCCGATATATTTCTCCGCCTGGGGAAGCGGAAGGATAAAAAACATGCTCCCTGGAGCATCTCCCTCTATCCTAAGGAAAACACTTGCTACCACATTGTCGGCTCCACCGGCCAGGTCCATCACTTCATCAAAGGATACTACCCTGACACTGGGCACTTTCATATCGATTTTTTTATTCAATAAAGTTGATAAAGCCGTTGCAGCATGTCCTGCTCCAATATTTCCTACCTCTTTTAATATATCAAGGTGAACGTCCGAAATACTTTTTAGAAAAGTCATAGTTTTATTCCCTTCACTTACAAAGCTTTAACTTCATCGGACTCAAGGATTTTGTTCAAATCTATTAAAATCAATAACCTCTTATCCAAATTGGCTACACCATCAATAAAACCTTCAGCTGCTATACCAACGACCTCAGGCGGTGGTTCAATCATGCTAGTTGGGATATCAATGACATCATTTGCCCCATCTACAATCAATCCTACTTCTTTATCTTCTACGGAAACAATAATTACACGTGTTCCTTCGGAGTATGCTTGTTCTCCCATGCCAAACCTTACACGTAAATCCAAGAGAGGAGTAACCACTCCTCGTAGGTTCATCACCCCTTTAACAAAAGGATTTGTATGGGGGACCCTTGTGATATGCATGATTTTTTCAATAGATTTAACCTGGCTTACAGGAACACCATACTCTTTATCATTCAACTGGAACACGATTACTTTCAAGTCTGAAACCGAATTTTCAGCCATTTTCATCACTCCTAAAATATCATCGTCATTCGATTAAGCAGGAATCTATTTAATTAAGGCATTGCAATCCACAATCAAAGCTACCTGGCCATCTCCCAGGATTGTAGCTCCCGAAATCGCAAATACATTCGTTAAATAATTTCCTAATGATTTAAGGACTACTTCTTGCTGTCCGATGAATGAGTCTACAATCAAACCAGCCATCTTATCTCCTTTTCGAACGATTATCACGGAGTGGAATTGATCTTCATCGGGCTCTGACGGTACCTCGAAGATATCCTTTAAGAACAGTAGCGGCACAACTTTGCCTCTAAAATCAATCACCTTTTGATTATGAGCATTCATGATGTCAGTGTCCTTGATTATTGCTGTCTCAATGATCGATGACAAAGGAATAGCGAATTTTTCTTTCTGGATTTCGACTAACATTACAGAAATGATCGATAATGTCAGTGGAAGCTGGATTGAGAAAATTGTTCCCTCATTTTCTTTTGAATCAATAGAGATTGAGCCTCCCAATGACTCGATCGTATTCTTTACAACATCCAACCCTACTCCGCGTCCGGAAATATCAGATATTTTCTCAGCGGTAGAGAACCCAGATGAAAGGATTAATTCATACGCTTGCTTATCAGTAAAACCAGCTGCGGATTGTTCGGTAATGATTCCTTTACTGATTGCCTTTTTCAAGACCTTATCCCTGCTGATTCCAGCACCATCATCCTCAATTTCAATGAACACATGATTTCCACTATGGAAAGCGCGAAGTACCACAGTACCCTCTTCATTCTTGCCCTTTGCCTTCCGCACTTCAGGTGATTCAATGCCATGGTCAACTGAATTTCTCAATAAATGCACAAGCGGATCACCGATTTCATCAATTACCGTTCGATCCAATTCGGTTTCAGCACCTACGATTTCGAGGTTGATCTTTTTATTTAAATCTCTCGCTAACTGACGAATCATTCTAGGGAAGCGATTGAATACCGTCTCTACCTGGACCATCCGCATATTCAAGATGATATTTTGCAGGTCACCGGAGATCCTTGACATTCTCTCGACCGTTTCAGTAAGTTCGCCATTGTCCAGATCTTTGGAAATTTGCTCTAGTCGCCCCCGGTCGATTACAAGCTCTTCAAATAAATTCATTAAAATATCTAAACGTTCGATATTTACCCTAATCGTTTTGCTGTTATTCGTTTGCTGTTTGACATTGCCTTTTTTATCATTAACCTGCGATACTTCAGTACCAATCGATTGGGATTGTTCGGAGGCAGGAGTATTAGCTTCTACCTGGGCGTTTGAATTTGCCAAAACTTCACTATACGTATCATTACTTTCTTCATCAAAATCAAATGACCTTAAGTCAGTTTTCACAACTTCAGACACTTTCATGATCTTGCCTTTAATATCCTCTGGTTCCTCTTTGGAGACAATGGTTACAGTAAATTCATCGTCAAATTGTTCTTCCTCTAGTTGCTCTACTGAAGGGTTTGCTTTGATTACTTCACCAATCTGCTCCAGTACCTCAAAAACCATATAGACTCGTGCAGCTTTTAGTAAGCAATCTTCACGCAAAGCGATCCCAATTTCATAAACACCGAATCCTTGTTCTTTCGACTGCTTTAAAACGGTCAGTTCAAATTCATCGTAATGGGATTGTTGTTTGGCTTCTAAAGCGGCTGTAGCTGCAACTTCCTTATCAGCGGATCCTGACAAAGATTCCCCTTTTTCAATCAATTTTAACTTTTCGACTGTTTCAGTTACGTCCTTTTTACCATCGCCGCCAGCCGCGATCGACTGAACCATATCCTCAAGGTGATCAACGGCCATGAAAATAACATCAAGTATTTCAGGTGTTGTTGCCAATCTGTTATTCCTTATCGCATCAAGTACATTTTCCATTTGATGAGTAAGGCTTGCCAGATCTTCATAACCCATTGTCGCTGACATCCCTTTAAGAGTATGGGCTGACCTGAAAATTTCATTAATGATCGATAAATCCTGTGGATTCTTTTCTAATTCCAACAATTGTTCATTACAGGCCTGTAAATGTTCTTTACTTTCTTCTATAAAGACTTCAAGATATTGATTCAATTCCATGTGCACAGCACCTCCGGCCTTAAATATAATTCATGATTGTTTGCGCGATGTTTTCTACATTCGCTACCTCATCAACCATGTTCGTTGCTATTGCTGCTTTCGGCATCCCGAAAACAATTGATGTATCCTGCGATTCGGCAATCGCTTTAACTATGCCATTTTTTTTCATTTCAACAAGTCCTTTGGAACCATCTGACCCCATTCCTGTCATGATGACAGCAATTTTAGAGTAGTTCTTGATCGTACTGATGGACTCGAACATCACATCAACGGAAGGACGATGCCCATTACGAGGCGGCGATTGGCTAAGATTGATTGCAAGCGTTGAACCTAAACTCTTAACCTTCAAGTGAAATCCACCTGGAGCTATGTAAGCAGTTCCTTTTTGTAAAATCTCACCATCTTCCGCTTCCTTGACACTGATATCGCTTAAAGAATCCAGTCGATTAGCAAGTGATTTTGTAAAACCAGGCGGCATATGCTGGACGACAAGGACAGGTACATCTATATTTTTCGGCAATGAAGTGATGACCTGCTGCAATGCCCTTGGGCCCCCGGTAGAAGTTCCTATGCAGACAATCTTTTTGGATTCACGGGTAAATCCCCTGGTTGTTACATTCCCTGCTGGCTTTATCTCTGAATCTACTGACTTGTCCAGTTTCTTACCAACTGATTTTGAATCTTCCAAAATGTTTATTTTGGTTAAGTTAGCTTTGCTTGCAGATAAAACTTTCTGGATTAACTCCGTTTTTATTTTATGTAAATCAATAGAAATGGCCCCTGACGGCTTTGCTACAAAATCCACAGCTCCCGCCTGAATCGCCTGCAGTGTCGTTTCTGCACCTTCTTTCGTGGTGCTTGAAAGCATAACAACAGGAAGCGGTTGTTCCTGCATGATCAACTTCAAAACTTCTAATCCGTTTAATTTGGGCATTTCAACATCAAGTGTTAGGACATCAGGACGTAATTCCCGCCATTTTTTTATGGCGTCCTCCCCGTTTCGAGCCGTGCCAATCACTTCAATCTCTGGGTGTTCTGATAGAAAGTCGTTGATCAGCTTACGCATGAAAGCCGAATCGTCTACGATGAGAACTCTGATTTTTGCCACTCGACCACTACCTTTCGAAAAGGAATTGCTTCAATCTTGCTGTAAAACTCCTATTATCTCTCTTTTCGGCATTGTAGCTCTCTTTATTGATATATTTTTCGATAATTGCTGCCATTCCTTTGGAAGCTTGTGACCTCTCATTGAACATTGTAAAAGGGATCTGGCGTTTTACGGCTTCCTGGACAGTTTTATCATCTGGGAGCATTCCAAGCTTGGTAGGCGTCCTGCCTAAAAATTTCACAAGAACATCCTCAAGCCTTGCCATCGTGTCATTGCCCTCCTTGACAGAACCAGCCCTGTTGACTACTAAATAGAAAGGCAATTCTGAATCTGCAAGGTGGATGTATTTCATAGTGGCGTACGCATCCATCAATGAAGTTGGTTCTGTCGTTGTGATGACGAATATCTCGTTTACAGACAGAAGGATCGATAAAGTTTCCTCGTTCAATCCGGCTCCCATATCGAAAATAAGATAATCATACTTTCTTAGTACTTCACTTAAGCTTGAGGTAAAATATTCGACGCTATTACGGTCCATCCTGACTAATTGGCTTAAGCCTGTACCGCCTGAAATATACTCGACGCCGTGCGGACCCTGAAAAATAACTTCTTCCATCGAGGATTTGCCTGAAAGAAAGTCGGCAATGGAGAGCGAAGAATGTTTACCCATTAAGATCTCGATATTCCCCATTCCGATATCAAGATCAAACAACAATACCTTAAAGCCTTTTTTAGCCAGGGAAATCGAGAAGTTAAGTGAAAAATTTGATTTCCCGACCCCACCTTTCCCGCTGACCACTGCAAGTGTTTTCGCTTCATTGGCCGGTGTGTTCATTTTAAGTCGGTTTCTTAATTTTTCTGCCTGGTCATTCATAGGTGCTGACTCCAAGGATCGAATTTGCGATTTTTTCTGGATTGGCCTCGATCAGGTCATCTGGCACGTCTTGTCCATTTGTCAAATAGGCAATTCCAGTCGAGAACTTTATTGCCATATTGATCATAGAGCCGTAAATCGCAGTTTCATCCAATTTAGTAAAAATGAATTGATCAATATGAATCAGCGAAAATTGCTTCCGGATTTCTTCCATATCTTTTTGTTTTGACGTTAATGCGAGGACAAGATACGTTTCCATGTCCTTTCCAAAATCAATCACACTTTTCAAATCGTTTACATATTTTTGATTTCTGAAATTCCGTCCAGCTGTATCAATGAAGACAAGGTCATACTCAGAAAATTTATCTGTTGCAGCCTTGAAATCATCCATGTTGTAGCAAACTTCAATTGGGACATCGAGAATTTTTGCATATGTTTTCAACTGCTCAATTGCCGCAATTCGATAGGTGTCTGTCGTAATAAAAGCGACCTTTTTCTGGTGCTTCAATACACAATCAGCAGCAACCTTTGCCAGTGTTGTCGTTTTCCCTACTCCTGTCGGTCCAATGACATTGACAAATTTCTTTGTAAAAGTGACCCCTCCGAATGAAAGAGGAGATAGCCTTTGTTCAAAAGCTGCTGCAATCCATTCGGTGATTTCTTCATCACTTGCGGCCGCTCCTCCGAGATACCATTTTTCAAGAAGGACTGCAGCCAATTCATCAATGATCACCTGGTCTATTTCCTGATCCCCCAGGTATTGGATTTGCCTGCTGACTGGCTCCGGCAAAGAGACTCCTTCGGTTTTTGCTGATCCCTTTAGCAGTTCCTTCAGCTGTGAAATTTCTTTTAAAAGGTCACTGTCGGCTTTTCGTGGTGTTTCCACAATAGGTTTCAACCGTACAGTTGGTGAATCCTTTTTAGATTCATTACCATTCATAGCAGGATGAATATATTTATCATTTTTATCAATTCCGGCAGGCTTTGGACTTACTTCGGTATCTGGGTCAATGGCAGCGATTACCTCAATGCTATTCTTCTTAAAAAAGCCCATGAACCCACCTGTCTGCACGACACGAGAATTCAGGATTACTGCATCACTGCCCAGTTCCCCCCTGACGAGTTTCATCGCTTCCGGCATGGATGAAGCTGTATACTTTTTCACTTTCATTCTACATTCACCACCCCGACACTTTGGACTTCGACATTTGCTTCGAGTTCGTTATAAGATAATACAGGGATTTGCGCAAAATACCTTTCCGTCAACTGGCGCACATACATCCTGACCGCAGGTGAGCATAATATAATCGGTGTTTGTTCCATTATGCTCAATTGCTCTACCTGGTTTGCCACAGATTCCAATATCCCCTGAGAAACTGCCGGGTCAAGTGATAAGTAGTTGCCATGTTCGGTTTGCTGTACACCTTCCGCAACCACCTTTTCTACCCTTCCCGATAATGTAATTACCTTCAAGGTTTCTCCATTTCGCGAATACTGGTTCGTGATTTGCCTTGCAAGTGCCTGGCGAACGTATTCAGCAAGGATGTCTGTATCTGTTGTTACTTTTCCGTAATCAGCAAGAGTTTCGAAAATGATCGGCAGATTCCTGATTGATACATTCTCCTTAAGCAGCTTGCCAAGTACTTTTTGAATTTCACCAACTGATAATGGATTAGGTGTCGCTTCCTCGACAAGGATTGGATAGCTTTCACGAAGGTGATCTATCAGCTGCTTTGTTTCCTGTCTTCCCAGTAGCTCATGTGCATTAGCCTTGATCACTTCAGTAATATGGGTCGAAACAACCGAAGGTGGATCGACAACGGTATAGCCAAAGATTTCTGCCTGTTCCTTCATTTCTTCCGTGATCCATTTGGCAGGTAAACCGAAACTTGGTTCGATCGTATCGATTCCTTCGATAGAATCATCATCAATTCCTGGACTCATTGCCAGATAATGATCGAGAAGCAATTCTCCCCTGGCCATTTCATTCCCTTTGATTTTCAATCTGTATTCATTGGGTTGTAGCTGGATATTGTCCCTGATCCTAACAACCGGAATAACCAGTCCCAGCTCAATGGCCAGCTGCCTTCTTATCATGACAATCCGGTCAAGAAGGTCCCCTCCCTGATTTGCGTCTGCGAGAGGGATTAAACCATACCCGAATTCAAACTCAATCGGATCAACATTCAATAGATTGACAACACTTTCAGGACTCTTCATCTCGTCCATCTGGATGTCCTCTTCCATTTCCTGCAGCTGCTGCTTATCCGGCTCTGGAACACGGGAGAAGGAATAGGCGCCAAAAGCCATTAGTGCAGCGATTGGAATCGTAAGCATATCGTGGATTGGTGTAAACAAACCCAGCAGGAAAATCGTTCCTGCTCCGACATAAAGCATTTTTGGATAAGCCAGCAACTGTGAAGTAATGTCAATTCCAAGGTTGCCGTCAGAAGCAGCTCGAGTAACCACGATACCCGTTGCTGTTGAGATCAGAAGTGCCGGTATTTGACTGACAATCCCATCTCCTACTGTCAATAGCGAAAATTTTTCAGCTGAATCTCCAATGCTTAACCCCAATTGAGTCATGCCGATGACAATCCCGAAGATTAAGTTGATCAGAACGATGATGATTCCCGCTATCGCATCCCCTTTCACGAATTTGCTCGCACCGTCCATAGCTCCGTAAAAATCGGCTTCCCGACTTACTTTTTCACGTCGTTCACGCGCCTGCTGTTCGGAAATCATCCCGGCATTCAAATCAGCATCGATACTCATTTGCTTTCCAGGCATCGCATCAAGTGTAAACCTCGCTGCAACTTCTGATACACGCTCGGAACCTTTCGTAATGACGATGAATTGGATAATGATCAAGATCAGGAACACGACCATCCCGACAACAACATTCCCTCCGACAACAAAGGTACCGAAGGTTTCAACCACCCCTCCAGCTTCACCTTTTGACAAGATTGAACGTGTTGTCGATACATTCAGGCCAAGCCTGAATAAAGTTAACAACAGCAGCAGTGAAGGAAAAACAGAAAACTGGAGCGGCTCGGTCATATTCATTGTGTTCAACAGCACCAGAAGTGCAATTGAGATGTTTACCATGATTAGTACACTTAACAGCCATGGCGGAAAAGGAATGATCAACATGGCTACGATTAATATGACACTAAGCAGGACAGACAGGTCTCTTGCTGACATAGTACTTCTCTCCTAAACACTGCATACCTAAGAATTACAGCACTTTATTTTTTGTTTGATATACATAGGCCAGGATTTCTGCCACCACTTTGAAAAATTCTTCTGGAATGGCATCGCCTATTTCAGCCTGGCTGTATAAAGCCCTTGCGAGAGGACGGTTCTCGACAGATATAATATCGTTTTCCTTGGCAATCAACTTAATCTTCTGTGCAACGAAATCGACACCTTTGGCTACGACAATCGGAGCATCGGCCTTCTGTTCATCATACTTTAAGGCGATCGCGAAATGAGTCGGGTTCGTTATGACTACATCCGCTTTTGGCACTTCTTGCATCATCCGCCGCATTGCCATCTCTCTTTGCTTCTGCTTGATTTTAGACTTGATCAGAGGGTCACCTTCGATGTTTTTATACTCATCTTTCAAGTCTTGCTTTGACATACGGATACTTTTCTCAAAATCATATTTTTGGTACAAATAGTCCAATAATGATAAAAATAGCAATGCTCCGGAAGCAAAAAGGCCCATTTGAAGCGTTAGCCCTGCTATGGTCGCAAGTGCAGCACCAACACTCTTATTAGCGAGCAGCAAGACTTCGTCTAATCTCAACCACAGGACTGAGAAAGCGATCACACCTACGAAGGTGATTTTTAGGATTGATTTTAGCAATTCAACAATCGCCCTCATTGAAAAAATCCTCTTGAAGCCGCTGATCGGATTTATTTTCTCAAGTTTCATTTGTATTGCTTCTGTAGAAAACATAAAGCCGACTTGGACATAGTTCGCAGCCACCCCTGCAATCAACGCAACGATCATAACCGGACCAAGGAAAATGACTAGTTCACCCAATATTTCAATCACAATGGACTCGATGTTATTCGCTGTCAAATCCATGAACATATAGTTTTGCAAGGAATGTCTAAGGACTCCGATGAGTCTATCCATCATCACACTGCCAAAAAACATCAAAAACAAAAACACAGCGAGAAGGACAATGGCTGTATTGACATCCTGACTTTTGGCAACCTGCCCTTTTTTTCGTGCGTCCTGCTTCTTTTTAGGAGTCGCTTTTTCTGTTTTCTCGCCTGCAAAAAACTGCAGATCTAACCTTAAAAATCCCATTTAAGCTCCTCCGATCAATTCCATCAATCCCCTCATTGTCGCTAGAGTGGTGGAAAACAGATCCGATATAACCATTATCAGCACGCCCATTACTGCAATAAGTACAAGAAAACTGACACCGATTTTAACCGGCAGACCAACAACGAATATATTTAATTGCGGGACGGTCCTTGCTACGATCCCCAGCGCAACATCGACCAGGAACAAGCTGCCGACCACCGGCATGGACATCTGGAAGGCTATAATGAACATTTTGTTGAAAGATAGAATAATAAATTCGGCAATGTTCTCGTTCCCAAACGGAATCATCACCTGATCGATCGGGATAAAATCATAACTGTAAAATATTCCGTCCATCAATAAATGATGGCCGTTGACTGTCAGGAGGAACAAAAGAGCGATCGTATATAAATACTGTCCCATCAACGGGCTCTGTGCCCCTGTCTGTGGATCTATGACATTCGCAATCGCAAACCCCATCTGAAAATCAATGAATCCCCCGGCAATCTGTATGGCTGCCATCATCAACGCAGCAATGAAGCCAATGAATAAACCAACCATTGCTTCCTTGATAACCAGCAGGAAATACGTACTATCTATTGCGATTTCTGGGGCTCCTACCGCAGTATACATGATGATAGAAAGCATGAATCCAAGCCCTACTTTATGTGATGCTGGGATCGTCCGATAAGAAAATAAAGGCATCATCAAGAAAAAGGACGTCACCCTAACAAAAATCAGCAGGAATGCCGGAAACGAAGGAATGAAATCTAGCATCTCATCAGCCTACAAACCTTGTAAGATTTGAAAATATTTCAGTCGCATAGCTCAGCATATAACTTAACATCCAAGGACCAAAGAATACGACTCCGACCAGAACGGCCACAATCTTTGGAACGAAAGCCAGTGTCTGTTCCTGAATTTGCGTAGTTGCCTGAAAAATACTGACGATCAAACCAACTACCAGCGCCAATACAAGCAAAGGCCCTGAAATCATTAAAACTGTATAAATTCCTCGTTCAGCTATAGAGATAACCGCTTCTGATGTCATTTTCATTCACCTGCTTAAAAACTTTGTAATAATGATTTCACGACTAAATACCATCCATCTACCATGACAAAAAGCAAAATCTTAAATGGCAGTGAAATCATGACTGGCGGCAGCATCATCATACCCATCGACATCAGGACACTTGCCACTACCATATCAATTACCAGAAAAGGGATGAAAATCATAAACCCGATTTGGAAAGCGGTTTTGATTTCACTGATTGCAAAAGCCGGAACGAGAGCTGTCAAAGGTATATCCTGAACCGTTTCAGGAGTCTCAGCCTTTGAATATTCAAGAAATAACGCTAAATCCTTCTGCCTCGTATGCGCGCTCATGAATTCCTTAAAAGGGATTGATGCCCTTTCATAAGCTTGCTCCAAATTGATTTCTTCATTAAATAAAGGCGTCAGGGCTTGTTCATTCACTTCATGGAAAGTAGGTGCCATGATGAAGAATGACAGGAACATCGCAAGCCCGACCAACACTTGGTTAGGCGGCATTTGCTGTGTTGCAAGCGCCGTTCTGACAAAGGAAAGAACGATGATGATCCTTGTAAAACTAGTCATTAAAATCAAGATGCCTGGCGCAATCGAAAGTACAGTCAGCAGGAGCATCAGCTTTACGGATGTCGATACACTCTCAGGAGCACTGCTGTTGAAAAACTCCATAAACTCATTCATCTTTTTCTGACCCTTTCTTTTGTATCTCCTCAAGCATTTTCTTTCTTCCGCTCGCCATATCATTCAGCTGATTCCTCAGCAGCGAGGAAAATTCGGAACGCTGATTGCCGCCATCTTTTTTCGCTCTTTTAAGCAACTTTGTCACAAAATCGCTTGGCTGTACAAGCTGCTCCATTTTATTGTTATATTCCTGGATAACTTGGCTGTACTCTTCTGGGTCATCTATTTCTTTTAATAGCTGGATATTTTCACCTACACCAACAATGAGCAGCTTGTTGCCTGCTTTAACGATCTGGACTGACCTGTTGGCGCCAAGGCTAGTGCCTCCAAGATTCTCGACAAGCTGAGAGCTTTTATATGACATGCTCTTCTTATTGATGAATTTGAGGAGGAAATAGATTAATGCTGCCACAAAGGCAGTAGCAAGGATCATCCTGATAAAATCCAGGAAAGTGACTCCTACCTGGGAGGATTTTTCATCGTCTGATATGTTTGTTGTCTTATCTGCCTGTCCATCATCACACGATTGATCTTTCAAGCAATCCTTTACACTTTTATTTAGCTGCTCTGCGCTCGCCATGCCAATTGGACTGAACAGAGCAGCTAATAAGAAAAGAATTGTCGAGGCAGTTCGGATAAATCTTAACAATTGCCGCACCCTCTAATTGATAAAAGTTAACTAAGCTAGTGTTTTAGAAATCGCTTCAATAACGCGGTCTGCCTGGAAAGGTTTCACGATGAAATCTTTGGCACCAGCCTGGATTGCATCGATGACCATCGCTTGCTGGCCCATTGCTGAACACATGATAACCTTTGCGTTCGGGTTGATTTTTTTGATTTCTTTTAAGGAAGTGATGCCGTCCATTTCTGGCATTGTAATATCCATTGTGACAAGATCAGGCTGGAATTCTTTATATTTTTCAAGTGCCTGCGCACCGTCAGCTGCCTCTGCGACGACTTCGAAGCCGTTTTTTGTCAAAATGTCCTTAATCATCATTCTCATGAAAGCCGCATCGTCTACGACTAAAATCTTGTTCGCCATTGGAATTCCCCCTGAAGATTATTTTAATTTTTTAATACGATCGCTCTGGCTGATGATATCCGTAACACGGACACCAAAATTCTCATCAATAACAACCACTTCTCCCTGGGCAATCAATCGATTGTTAACTAGAATATCGACTGGTTCCCCAGCAAGTTTGTCTAGTTCAATGATTGAACCCGATCCTAGCTCAAGGATGTCTCTAACTGAACGTTTCGTCCTGCCTAGTTCAACTGTCACCTGGAGCGGGATATCAAGCAGCATATCGAGGTTCTTTGTCTCCGCATGCTGTGGCTGCGATGTCTCAAAGCTGGAAAACACTGCTGGTTGAACCGTTGGCTGGGCACCTGTCATCACATTGCCAAAATGCTGTGGCCCTGACTGTATCGGCTGTGAATAGCCATATCCTTGTTGAACGCCATGATTGGTTTGTGGCTGATAAAAAGCTGGCTCCTGCTGGACCTGATATTGTGGCTGCTGCATCGGCTGTGATTGAGCGTAGTTCGAATGCTCTTGTGCTGCATTTGAAAGATTAGATTCAGTCTGACTGCCTTGTGAGATAGGTTGCGTTTGGGTTTCGGGTGCTGTTTCAGCTACTGTGACCTGTGCTCCTCCGGGATTCAACAATTCATCAACCAGACTTTTAGCGAAACTGACTGGCAAAAGTTGCATAATATTAGAATCTATTAAAGTGCCAATCTTTAACGAGAATGATACCTTCACCAAAATATCATCTTCTGGGATCGATTCAGTTCCTTCTCCTTCAGCGACATTCAACAGATTGATATTTGGCGGTGAAATATCGACTCGTTTGCTAAATACAGTCGACATCGAGGTTGCCGCGGAACCCATCATCTGGTTCATTGCCTCTTGTACTGCGCTCAGTTGGATTTCATCAAGTAAATCTCTTGGGTTTAATCCATCGCCTCCAAGCATTAAATCGGCGATAATCGCTGCATCATTTTGCTGTATAACAAGCATATTGCTGCCGGTAAATCCTTCGGTATAGTAAACCTGCACTGCCACATAAGGATCTGGAAAAGCATCTTCAAGTTTTGACCTGTGAACAGCTGTAACCGTAGGGGTATTAATTTCTACCTTCTGGTTCAATAAAGTTGATAGCGCGGTAGCTGAACTGCCAAACGATATATTACCAATTTCTCCTAATGCATCTCTTTCCATAAAAGAAAAATAGTCATCTACGTTAATTGTACTTTCTGTTTCTATTTCTTCCGCTTCATCAGAGGTTCCTCTAAGAAGCGCATCAATTTCATCTTGTGATAACATGTCATCGCTCACCATCATCGTCTCCCCCCGTAAATGTATCAAACACTTGAATGGCTAACTTCTTGTTAATTTTCCCTGGCTGTCCTACAAATTTAGGGATATCTCCGACTTTTAGCAGTAATGGTTGATCAATCTGCTGATTCAATTCAATTACATCGCCAATCTCCAGCATCAAAAAGTCCTGAATAGATATTTCAGCTGAACCTATTTCAGCGGTAATTGAAACATCAGCCTTCTGAATTTCACTTTGCAATACTGCATTTTCAATAGGCAAGCTTTGCTTCTTATCGGATTGCATCCAATATTTCACTGACAATTTAGGGATGATCGGCTCCAGGACTACATGCGGTATGCATATATTGATCATTCCGCTTGCTTCTCCGATTGTAGTGTTCAATGAAATTACTACGACGGTCTCATTAGGCGAAACCATTTGCAAAAACTGAGGATTAATTTCAAATTCGGATAACTGCGGATCGATATCGGATATTGAACCCCACGCCTCCCTAAAGTTCTCAAAAGCTTTCTCAAACATATTGGACATGATCCTTGTTTCGATTTCCGTCAAGCTATCAACTTTATTATGGCTTGCCCCTTTCCCTCCAAGCAGCCTGTCCATCATGGCGTATGCAATGTTCGGGTTGACCTCCATCAGGATCCTGCCCTCTAGTGGTTCTACATCAAATACATTCAATATTGTCATCTTTGGAATGGACCGGATAAATTCCTCATAAGGGATCTGGTCAGCTGACGCTACAGTAATATTGACATATGTCCTTAACTGGGCGGAGAAAAAAGTAGTCAATAGCCTGGCAAAGTTTTCATGAATTCGGGTAAGGCTGCGGATTTGGTCCTTCGAGAAACGCAAAGCTCTTCTAAAATCATATACTTTAACCCTTTTCTCTACTTGCTCCTTCTTTAATTCATCCGCATCCATTTCCCCTGTTGATAAAGCTGATAACAAAGCATCAATTTCGCTTTGCGATAATACCTCTCCCGACATGCTCTTCACCTCCATAAGGTTACGGTAGTTTATTTCATTCTGTTATTGGAGGAGAGAACCTGTTATGTAGACCTTTTTGATTTTTCCATCAAGCATCAGGTCATTCAACTTCGCTTTCAGGGTTTCTTCAAGGTTCATCTTGCCTTCCTTGCCTTGCAGCTCTTCAGCCTTTTTCTCGGATAGTTCATAAATAATCAGATTTTTCACCTGGAAATCTCTCTTTTGCAACTCTTCTTTTGCTTTTTTGCCGTCTGTTTCAATCTTAAATGAAATCTTTATAAAATCATTTGATGCCAAGTTCGTCGTAACCTCGGGAATGTCTACAGAAGCTTCCAACACCTCATCGATGCTTGGTTCTTTTTCATCATCCTCAGCCGTAAGCTTCATAACCGCTACGACTGCTATCGTTCCCACGAGCAATATGGCTACCAGCATGACCGACATAATCATTACCAGCTTATTATTCTTCATGATTCAGTTCCTCCAACACTCGCCCTCCAAGAAGGCCGACACTCTGATAAAATTCCTGGATTAATTTGCTCACTTCATCTTCACTTTCCCTGACGACATACTTTCGCCCATTGGTTAATGTAATCGTTGTGTCCGGGAAAGATTCAACCACTTCAATAAATAATGAATTAATTCTAAATGATTTACCGTTTAATTTAGTTACTTTAATCACACTAATTCACAGGGGCTAAAAGGATTATCCTTTCAGCCCTGCTCCTCTCCTAGTCTATCGTTTTAAGTTTACGAGCTCCTGGAGGATTTCATCAGATGTTGTAATGATTCTGGTATTTGCCTGGAAACCACGCTGAGCCGTGATCATTTCGGTGAACTCTTCTGAAAGGTCTACATTGGACATTTCAAGTGCTCCAGCCGCAATGGATCCCCTTCCTTCCCCAGGAACATTGATATTGGCTGTACCCGAGTTGACTGACTCCTGGAAAGTGTTATTCCCTATCTTGGAAAGCCCTGATGGATTGCTGAATTTAGCAAGCGCAAGCTGTCCAAGCGTCAATACTAGACCATTTGAAAAGACTCCATTGATTTCACCAGTTGACCCAATGTTGAAGCTTTCAAGTGCTCCTTGGGTGTTGCCGTCAGGGTAAGCGTTCGCGTCCATGCTGCCGCCTTCTTTAGTTAACTCCTTAATTGGCATTTGTACAGTTAGGTTCCTTACACCATTACTCCCGTCATTAACCTTAAGGGTGATAGACAAATCTGCAGGCGGATTGGCAGGGTTATAATCCGGAATTGTAATTGTTTGCTCAACAACATTTGCATTTGGGTTGTTAGAATCAACAGTGATTGACTTGTCAGTAAAAGCTAACTTCCAAGAGCCATTAGAAGCATCCACAGGCGAGATTTTCAAATCGATTACGTGCTCAATACCTTGATCATCCACTACCTTGATTTGCTGAAGTAATTCTGAATTGCCCTTCGCGTCCTTCGGAAGGTTACCCTTCATTACTAATTCAGTCGTCTGCTTCGCAGGCAACAATGCATTAACGTTAACAGTTATATCTTCTAACTGACCGATTTGATTATAGGATTGAACTTTCAATCCATCACCCGTAACAAGTGTCCCGTTATCATCCAGATAGAAGTTTCCAGCACGTGTATACATCTGGGATTGCCCTTGTTTTACAACAAAATAGCCATCGCCTGAAATGGCAAGGTCCAGCGCGCGTCCGGTAGTTTGCAAGCTTGATTGAGTGTCAATCATATCGATGGTCGCAATTGTGGAGCCCAGACCTACCTGCATCGGGTTCTTTCCGCCCTTGTTCTCTGTAGCAGCACTTGCTCCAGAGATGGTTTGATTCATAGTATCCTTAAAAGTAACACGGCCCTTTTTGAAACCGTATGTATTTACATTGGCAATATTGTTGCCGATTACGTCAAGTTTTGTTTGGAAGTTTTTCATTCCACTGATTCCTGAGTACATTGAACGAAGCATCTTTTAAAACTCCTTTCGATTTTGGGGCTGCTTCAATCGGTCCACAGCCCAGGCCTCCGTAAAGGTCCAGCCTTTTCAATTTAATTTTCCATAACAATCGTTCCATTTATATTGTTGAAAATTTGTTCCGCTGCTTCCTGTCTTCCCATAGCTGTAATGACCGTGTTGTTTTTTGCACTGACAATCAGCGCCGCGTCATTCAGCAGAACTAGCGAATCACTCACGCCCTTTGCCTTGGCCTGACTAACTTTTTCCTCAATCCTGTTCCAGCGCTCCTGGGAAATGTTAATTCCACGCTGCTCCAGTCGTTCCGTAGCATGCTTACTAATTGTTAGTCCACTCTTTGATTGGATTGCACTTTGCAATTGCAAGGAAAAAGGTGTTTGCGTTAACTTGTTGGCTTTCACAGGTTTTTGGTGAGTCCTGTTAACAGGCAGTGAATGAATTGGACGAAAATTTGTTTTATCCATTACATCACTTCCTTACGCTATTGAATTTTGGTTATCTGTGAAGAAATGATGCTCGTATTATTCTCATCATCTAGTAAATAGGATGTTTTACCATTCTTAAATGAAACAGACAGGACATTAGCTGATTTTTCTTGTTTATTTTCATCAAGATAGGTAATTGTTTTCCCAATTAACATGCTCGCCTGCAACATATGATTTTCACTTGATAGCTCATTGATCTGTGAAATATTCGCAGGTTCCAGGACAGTGCCATCCTCAAGAATAAATGAAACGGTATCTTCCTTAAACTGGACAGAGGCTACCTTTCCAGTTCCTTGTTGAATCGTTTCCTGGCCATTTGCAGCATCAATCTTATGCCAGGTAATTTCCTTGCCCACAAACTGGCTGTAGGAAATCATTTTATTTTGCTGTTCAGCCTGTACAAATCGGTCGATTGATTTCCCCATATTAGTGATTTGCTCAAGTGTCGAAAATGTTGCCATTTGGGCTATAAAATCTTTATCCTGCATCGGATTCAAAGGATCCTGGTTCTGGAGCTGGGTCATCAGGATTTTTAAAAAATCATCTTTCCCAAGAATGTCTGAACCGGCTTTCCTGCCCTTTTGAAGATTCGACAGCAGATAAGAAGAGTTAATCGTATTCACCATTGTCTATCTCCTATACTTCAGTATTTAGCAGTGCTTCTTCGAAGGTAAGGTTAAAATCGCCTTTTTCTTCTTTCTTTTCGTGCTGCCCTCTGTCTGGCTGCCTCTCCTGCTGCCCGGAATCCCTATTCAGGAATCGCTCTTGCTGGGCCTGCTGCTGAGTCACTTCAATCCTGTCTACTGAAAGGTTTTGCGCTGCAAATGCTTGTTTGAGACCATTGATTTGGGATTCCAGCGTTTCCTTAGCTGTACCGGAGGTAGTTATGATTCTGGCCATCATCGTTTGGTCCCTCTGGAAAAGCTCTATCCGGATGCTGCCCAGGTGCTCAGGGAATAATTTGATGAATAATTTTTGTGTTCCCCCACTGTTCATAAATTGCGATTTTGAAAGAATCGATTCAAATTGCTTCATTAATTGTTCAGGTGAAACTGGCCTTTCCGGACTATTCATCGATAACATCAACTGTTCAGCCTTTGTCATCTGTGGCAGATAAGCAACTGCTCCTGCTGGACCGTCTGTCTTTAAACCCGAGCTATTCTCTTGAAAAGTTATTTTTTTTGAGCTTGCAAGGTTTAGGTCGCCGGCTAACTGGGTAAACCGTTTTTGTAAATATTCCGCATTAGAATTAGCTTTATTTGTTTCTATAAGGTTCTTTAATGCTTCACCAAGATTTTTCATCGATTCCTTAATAGAATCAGAGTTCTTAAAATCCTGTCCATCAGCATATCTGGTCATTAGTTCAAATAGCTTTAATGCCTTTAATGCTTGCACATCCTTTTGTTCTAGCTTCACTAATAACTCATTTCCGGGTTGGTTGGCGATTCCAGTTAGGATTGCCGCTAAAGAAGCCAGTAGTTCATCTTCAGATGCATTCGCTAAATCTCCTTCATCAGTACCGGACCACTTTTGAATGAAAAGCTGCATTTCTTCATTATTAATTCCAAAATGAGATAATGCCTTACTTAATAGATTCCCAGAGTCTGAATTCAATACATCCAGCATCTTTACTCCATCTTCCAGATCTAAAAGGTCCTTTACGTTAATGATTTCTGCCAAAGCACCTAGACTTTCCAGGTTTTTATTGCCTTGAGCAGTTACACTCGTATCAATTGGGGCTGCTTTTCCAGCTAAGACTGTTGACAACAACCCGGCAAAACTTCCTTCATTTCCTGTCTTTCCGGATACTTTCTGTTGTCCAGCGGCAACGGTATTAAAAAATCCAAGACCCCCTATTTCCATTTATTCACCTCCTCTCAGATTCTCGTTAGACTAATTCCCGTTCGTTTCGTTTGTCAATAATTCTGTATATTTTGCCGCTTCTTCGGCTGGTAGCTTTTCCATTATGGCAGCAAGTGATTCTGGCTTAATGTTTGTCAGAATCTTCACCGCTTCATCCGTGTCCATTTTTGAAATGATTGGAGCGGCACTCTTTGCTGACATCGTTTCATAGGTTTTGACGATTTCCCGGAAGGCTCGCTTGTTTTCTTCCTGGATAGCAGTCAATTCCTCTATTTGTGCTTGCAGCTGTGTTTTTTCCAGCTCCATCCGTTTAAGCAGAGTATCCTTGCTGTCAATTTTAGACTGCAGTTGTTCCATTTTTGCTTCTCGGTCTTTAATTTCTGCTTCCAGGCTGATGATATCTTTTTCAAATTCTTCTATGGATGGCTGCCTTTCTTCCTTTACGTACTGAGAAATGACGGGCACTTTCCCGCCGATTTCCTTTGCTGTTTCAAAAATATTAATCCCCAGAAACGAAAGCGCAACCAAAGCAATAACAATCGCAAACAAGGTTGGTATTGCGATCACGTACAAAAACCACTGAAACTTATTTACATCCTGACTTTCTTTTTCCTCCAAGCTCTGTGCCATTCGATCACCTAATTTCCCGGTTCATATATTGCTGAATCGAGACTTCGTCCATCATCCTGCTTTCTGCATACTTTGCATCTGCCAGAAATTGAAGATGGTCTTTCTCTTTGATTTTTTCATACTTTTTTACTTCCTGATTTTTTTCCATCAGCTGCACTTGTTGATAATTCATGATGTTTCTCGCATTCATGACGACTTTTTGATAGTGGGCAATCGATTTTTCAAGATTGCCGATAAACTGTTGATGGTGTCGTATCTCCTGGACTGGCAAACCACCTAGCAGCCGGTCTGATTGGAAACTCTCAAGGTCCTCTTTTTTCTTCAATAGATGATAGAGTCTGTCGGCAGCCTCTTCGAATTTTTTGACCGAATCCTGGTATACGACTTGAGCTTCGTCCTTTTCTCTCGACTTGAGTGAAAGGATCTTATCAAACTTGTATTGATACCGCATAGAACCATCAACCTTTCCTTACTAACTGCAATAACGCCTGAACACTCTCATTAATTGAGACTTTCTCATTAGTACCTTGTTTTAAGAAATTAAGTATATGAGGGTATCTCATAATGGCTTCATCAATCTCGGCAGATGTGCCTTTTTTATATGCCCCAATATTAATTAAATCCTCTGAATTAATATAAGTGCTTAATAATTCTCTTAATCTCTCAGCCGCTTTAACATGATCATCACTGACAATATTGTTCATGATCCGGCTGATGCTTTTTAATACGTTCACTGCAGGGTACTGGCCTTTATTGGCAAGATCCCTGTCTAATACAAAGTGACCATCAAGGATTCCTCGCACTGTGTCAGCAATAGGCTCATTCATGTCATCTCCATCAACAAGGACAGTATAGAAGCCTGTTATGGATCCAAATTCATTCGTCCCAGTCCTTTCAAGAAGCCTCGATAGGATGGCGAACACTGAAGGTGTGTAACCTTTCGTTGTTGGAGGTTCTCCAACTGCCAGACCTACTTCACGTTGCGCCATAGCTACTCGTGTAACAGAATCCATCATCAGCATGACATTCAATCCTTTATCACGGAAATACTCTGCAATGGCTGTTGCTGTATAAGCTCCTTTGATCCTCATTAATGCAGGCTGGTCTGATGTTGCGACAACCACGATTGAACGCTTTAATCCTTCAGGGCCTAAATCACGTTCTATGAACTCTCTGACTTCACGCCCCCGCTCACCAATCAGCCCGATGACATTTAGATCTGCAGTTGTATTTCGCGCAATCATTCCCAGCAAAGTACTCTTCCCGACACCACTTCCAGCAAATATCCCAACACGCTGGCCGCTGCCAACTGTCAGCAGGCTGTCAATCATCCTGACTCCAACTTCTATCGGTTCTGAGATTGGCGGTCTGCTCAAAGGGTTGGGTGGATCTTGTTCTGTAGGAACTGACGCCAATCCTTTTGGCAGGCTGGAATGATCCAATGGATTACCTAACGAATCAACGACTTTCCCGATCAAACCCGGTCCTGCTTTGATTTCAAGCGGTTTCATTGTCGTTTCAACGAGACTTCCAGGTGATATATCATGAAGAGATGTATACGGCATCAAAATGACGTTTTCATCTTTAAAACCGACAACTTCCGCCTGGATTTTCCGCTTTTTCTTAGTACCTACGTGAATAAAGCACACATCCCCTATTGAACTTTCAGGTCCTTGGGACTCAATCATCAAGCCAACAACTCTTTTAACACGTCCATACCGCTTAAAACTATCCAAAAAATCGACATGTTCTATTAAATCCTCGGCCTTCACTATTGTTCACTCTCCAGCATTTCAAACAGCTTATTTTTGATTTCTTCCAATTGGCTGTCTACACTTGCGTCGACCCTGCCATTTTCAGATTCTATAATACAAGATGTCTCCTCAAGCTCGTCATCCGGGTAGATATAGAAATCAATATCCTTTGGAAAGATGGCAATCAATTCTTCTTTTTGGGCGAGCAGGTCCTGGTAGTGTTTAGGGTGTACGTGCAATTGAATATCCTTATAATCCCTGGAGTTCTTTAACGCTCTTTTTACCAGGGTAAGAAACCCCTCATCTGCAGCTAGTTTCTCCCCTAGTATTTTTCCTGCGATTTTCACTCCGATATCAAGAATGACCTTTTCTGATGAGTCAATATGACTCTGGTAATCCCGTTTCGCCGCATCAACTGTTTCTTGAGCAAACATGATTGTTTGCCGGTACTCTTCGTAACCCTGATTTCGGCCTTCTTGATAGCCTTGCTCAAAGCCTAGCTGCCTGGATTCTTCTGCTAATAAAGATCTTTCATGCTCCCATTCTTGCTTTTCCAGATGAATTTGCTGACGGATTTGCTCCGCTTCCTCCCTGGCCCTTGACAACATGTTATCTGCTTCTATCGCAGCTTCGTCCAAGATTCTCCTTCTTTCATCTTCAGTATGAGTGAAGACTTGTGGAACCTCTTGTTGATTTGATGCTTCTAACAGCCGGATAGAGATGACCTTCTTTTCTGTAGGCAGAGTACTGGTGAATTGTGATTTGATAAGCCTAGACAATGATATCATCTCCTCCGCCACGGGCAATGACGATTTCGCCTGCTTCTTCCAGACGGCGGATAATGGCTACAATCCTTGACTGTGCTTCCTCTACATCACGCAGCCTTACAGGACCCATAAATTCCATCTCATCCTGGAAGGTTTCTACCATACGCTTAGACATATTTTTAAAGACAATTTCTTTCACTTCATCACTTGAAACTTTAAGAGCAAGCATGAGATCTTCGTTTTCACAATCTCTTATCACTCGCTGGATTGCACGGTTATCTAGTGTGACAATATCTTCAAATACGAACATCCGCTTTTTGATTTCCTCAGCAAGTTCAGGATCCTGAATTTCCAATGCATCCAGTATCGTGCGCTCGGTTGCACGGTCCACTCCGTTCAATACATCAACAACAGCCTCAATACCGCCAGTTTGCGTATAGTCCTGAGTAACAGTAGCTGATAGCTTTCTTTCAAGAATCTGTTCTACCTCATTGATGATTTCCGGCGATGTACTGTCCATCACCGCGATACGCCGTGCAATATCAGCCTGGACCTCTTGCGGCAGTTCAGATAAAATCTGGCCGGCTTGTGCCGAATCTAAATAAGAAAGTATAAGTGCAATTGTTTGTGGATGCTCATTTTGAATGAAGTTGAGAATTTGTCCAGCATCCGCTTTTCGCGCAAAATCAAATGGCCTTACTTGCAAAGACGATGTTAACCTATTTATGATCACGGCCGCCTGGTCGGTGCCAAGCGCTTTTTCCAGCACTGTTTTGGCATACCCTATACCGCCTTGAGTGATATAATCCTGCGCGAGTGCAATATTGTGAAATTCCTCTAAAATCTCTTCTTTTGCGAGGGAGTCCACTTTTTTGACTCCTGATATTTCAAGCGTAAGCTTCTCAATTTCCTCTTCACTTAGATGCTTATAGACAGAGGCTGAAACATCTGGCCCGAGTGAGATCAGGAGGATTGCTGCCTTTTGCTTTCCAGTTAATTCTTTCTGGTCTTTCCTTACCATAAGTCCCCCTCCTAATCCTCAGAAATCCATGAGCGCAGTAGCTTAGCGAAATCTTCAGGCTTTTCTTTCGCCATTTTTTCCAGTTGCTTTTTCTTCATGGAACTTTCCGTCTCAAATTCTTTGTTCACATCCGGAATGCGAATTGGCTCATATTTTTCTTCCATAACATACTCTTCTTCAACTTCATTCTTTCTGGTTCTCATGAAAAGAAGCAATAGCACTACAATCCCTGCGATCAATAATCCGCCAACAAGGTATATCCACCAAGGCAGTTTTTCTACAACCTGGCTTTCGAATGTAACCTTTCCATTGAATGGCTGCACGGATACAACGACCTTATTTTCGATGACTTCATCTGTCAGTTCGGTGCCTAACGATTCTTTATCAATTGTTGTTCGGACGATGGTACCGAGAATTTTTGTAATATCCTCTACACGTTCCTGAGGCAGTGAATTACGGTCATCTGGGGTTGGCGGTTCAACCATTACCTGAATCCCAAGGTCTCTTACCTTGTATGGGCTTTCGGTTATTTCCTTACGAATTCTGCTGACCTCATTGTTTATTGTTTCTTCGACCCTCTCATAATCCCCGTTTCCATTCGCTCCCTCAAGGTATTGAGACCCAGTAGTTTCACCAGGGTTTCCTCCTTCAGGTATTCCACCAGCCTGACCTGCATTCCCAGTGAATGTTTCAGTGATCCGTTGTGCGCTGATTGCGATTCCTTCCATATTTTCTTTATCAACAGGCTCAACGATGTTTTCTTCTCTGTTTTCCTGGGTAAAGTCTATATCGGCGGTAACGGAAACAACTACTTTGTCATGCCCCATTAGAGTGCCAAGCATATTTTGAACCTGTCTTTGTACATCTCTCTCAATTTGCTGTTTGATCTGATGCTGAGATGCAAAGGAAGCTCCACTGGAATTTTTTTCATTTTTTAGATCAAAGTACTCAAAATATTGATTCATGATGACGATATTATCTGTAGGAAGGTTAGGCACACTTTTAGCCACTAAATGGTATAAAGCATTTATTTGATCTTCCTTAAATTGATAGCCTGGACTTGTGTTTAAAACAATTGAGGCTGAACCCTGCTCTGAACTGTCATTAACAAATATCCCTTTTTCAGGTAGGTTGATCATTACCTTCGCATCATTGACTCCATCTATCCCTTTCATTAAATTAGCGAGCTCTGTTTGCATTGCGTCTAGCTTTAGAACATTAAATTCATTATCTGTCATGCCAAGGCCGGCATTTTGGCTAAAAAATGAGTAATCGATACTTCCTGATTTAGGAATTCCTTCTGCTGCCAATTCTACTTTCAAGCTATCAACCGATTCTTTCGGCACCAGGATGGTATTTCCTCCGTCGGCAATTTCAGATTTTATCCCCCTTGCATCAAGACTCTCTTTTATGCTTCCCGTCTCGGCTGGTGAAAGATTGCTATAAAGCGGCTCAAGGGATGTCCTCGATGTAAAAAAGGCTGTAAGGACGGCAACTGTCAAAACAAAGAAAACAGACGCACCAAGACTGATTTTTTGCTTTCTGGTACGCCCTTGCCAGAAATCCTTCATTGTATGTATATACTTTTGAACGGTTTCTTTCATTTCAATCCCCCGGTTATTAAGTCTCTTCTTTTTATACAGCTAATAACCGATCATCTTAGTTTTTAGCTAATATTATTAAACTTGCATTCTCATCATTTCCTGATATGCTTCAACCACTTTATTCCTGACTTCCATTGTAGCCTGCAGTGTAATGCTCGCCTTTTGGCTCGCAATCATCACCTGATGGAGGTCAATATTTTCCCCACGAGCTAGTTTTACTGTCATTGCATCTGACTGAAGCTGAGTTTTATTTAAATTTTCAATAGACTGCTTAAGTACGGACGAAAAACTCTTTTGCGCTTCGTATGGTGTAGGTGTGGGAGTAGACACTTTTGTTTCAAACGGTCTGACCAGTTGACTAACAGAATTGATCCCAGCTGAGTTCATTTAGTAATCTCCTTATTTTCCTATTTCAAGGGCTTTCATCATCATGCCCTTGGAAGCGTTGAAAACCGTGACATTTGCTTCATAAGATCGAGTCGCGCTTATCAAATCAACCATTTCCCTTAATGGATCAACATTGGGGTAAGCAACATATCCTTCTTGATTAGCATCAGGATGTTCAGGATCAAATACCATTTTAAGAGGATTTTCCCTGTCCTCGACTATTCTGGATACTTTAACGCCATTTCCGGCCCCTGCACCGTCTGTTTTCCCCATTGCTTTATTTAGGAATGAAGAAAAGTTGCCTTCCTTAGGTTCGAGGACGACCATTTTCCTGCGGTATGGCTCACCATTTATCCCTCTTGTCGAATCTACATTCGCCATGTTGGAAGAAATGACATCCATCCTGAGGCGTTGGGCAGTCAACGCAGATGCTGTCGTGTTCATGCTATGAAACATGGTCATTCTTACTTACCTCCCCTAATGACTGTTTGGAGAGAGTTGAATTTTCCATTAATCCTCTCAGTCAGCGCATTATAGTAAATTTGGTTTGTAGCCAGGTCGGCCATTTCTTTATCCAAATCTACACTATTCCCATTCTCGTTATAATTCACTTTCGGATTACTAACGGCTCCAGGCAAACGACTCGCCCTGCTGCTGAAATCATAATGCCGGACATCAGATCTATTCGCTTGAAAGGATTGCCCCATCACACCCTGGAACACAGCCTTAAAGGACACATCCTTCGCTTTATAATTCGGCGTATCAACATTCGCGATATTCTGCGCTATGACTTTTTGTTTTGCAGAAGAATAGTTCAACGCATGTTCGAGGGTTGATACAGTGTTTGAAAACAACTTCAATTTTTGCACCTCGCAATTGCCACATTGGATTATTTTGCTGGATTTTGTAATTCCTTGCTGAATTTCGTCATTATATTCCTAATTGTAAAGAATCTGAAATAATCTGTCTATGTACTTTCAGTTAATTTTTATCATGCATATTGCTCATTTTTCAAAATGGTATAAAAGGCCTATCATTTTACTTATTTTTGTATTTCTTATAATTAACCCCAATTTTTTGTAAAGCATTAAAAAAAATATAGGAAAAAAGAATTATAAACTTAGGTATCTTTAAACTCACCTAAGGTTAAATTACCTATGTCTAATCAACCTTTTTCCATTTTTTACTTATAAACAATTCAATGCTTTGATTTAATAATTGGAGAGTCTGTAAAAAAACCGCAATATTTTTGTAACATTAACTTGTTGTAATCTTGAACTATCGCTAATTAACTCAGCTCAAATGCTTTCGAGCAAAATTGAGAATACCCGAAACAACAAAAAAATCCGCTGAAGATCAGCGGATTTTTTTTATTTAGTTGCTTTTAAGCTTTTCGAGTTCAAATAGGAACTTGTCATTTAATACCTTGATATAAGTTCCTTTCATGCCAAGGGAACGGGACTCGATTACGCCTGCACTTTCCAACTTACGTAGTGCGTTTACGATTACGGAACGAGTGATGCCGACTCTGTCAGCGATTTTGGAAGCAACAAGCAAGCCTTCTTTTCCGTTAAGTTCTTCGAAGATGTGCTCGATTGCTTCAAGTTCACTGTAGGATAGAGAACTGATTGCCATTTGTACTACAGCTTTACTGCGTGCTTCATCCTCAATCTCTTCTGCCTTTTCACGAAGGATTTCCATTCCTACAACAGTTGCGCCATATTCAGCAAGAATAAGATCATCGTCGTGAAATTGTTCCTCAAGACGGGCTAGAATCAATGTTCCTAAACGCTCACCGCCGCCGATGATTGGCACGATTGTTGTTAACCCGTTTTTGAAAAGTTCTTTGTTTTCAACAGGGAATGCTGTGTACTCACTGTCAACATCTAGGTTCGGTGATGTCTCCTGGATATTGAAAAGATTCTTTGTATATTCTTCAGGGAATTGGCGGTCTTCGAGCATTTTTACCATACGCTCGTTTTCAATTTGCTGATTGATTCCTACGCCTAATAGCTTCCCTCTGCGGCTAACAACAAAGATGTTCGCTTCGATTACTTCACTTAGTGTCTCTGACATTTCTTTGAAATTTACCGGTTTGCCGGCAGCTTTTTGGAGCAGTGCATTAATTTTTCTAGTTTTTGATAGTAAGTCCATTGTTTCTTCCTCCTATTTGCTTCAAACACAAATACATTTATTTTAAAAATCTGGCTAGTTTCAATACTTCAGCACAATAGGCAGCCTTTATTTGTCTACCCTATTGAGTATGCATTAAAACGATAAACCATTATAGTATGAATTGGCTTAAATCTTTGTTTCTTGAGATAGCCCCTAGCTTTTCTTCTACATATTGCGGAGTAATCGCTACCTTCTCCAGGCTGATGTCTGGAGCTTCAAAGCTGAGGTCTTCCAACAGCTTCTCGAGAATGGTCTGTAGCCTTCGCGCTCCGATATTATCCGTATTCTGATTCACGTCATAAGCGACTTCAGCTATCTTACGAATAGCATCGTCAGAAAATTCAATTTGTATACCTTCTGTTTCCAATAAAGCTTCATATTGCTTAGTAAGAGCGTTATCAGGCTCAACAAGAATCCTGTAAAAGTCTTCAACAGTCAGCTTAGTAAGCTCTACCCTGATTGGGAAGCGCCCTTGCAATTCAGGTATCAGATCAGAAGGCTTTGCCATATGGAAAGCACCTGCAGCTACAAATAAGATATGGTCTGTTTTAACGGGGCCGTACTTCGTGTTAACAGTGGATCCTTCCACAACCGGAAGTATGTCTCTCTGAACACCCTCACGTGATACATCCGCACTGGATCCCCCGGAATTTTTGCTGGCAATCTTGTCAATTTCATCAATGAAAATGATACCTGCCTGCTCGGCACGGGAAGTAGCTTCCTGAGTCACTTCATCCATATCAATCAGCTTTTGGGCCTCTTCATTGATTAATACTTTCCTGGCCTCCCGTACAGTCAGCTTTCGTTTCTTGCGCTTCTTGGGCACCAAGCCACTTAAAGCATCCTGCATGTTCATTCCCATCTGTTCCATTCCAGAGCCCTGTAGCATATCGAACATTGAAGGTGCCTGCTCATCAACTTCGACGGTTACCAGCTCATCCTCAAGCTCACCTTGTTCGAGCCTTTGCTTGATGATTTTACGCTTTTCGAATAATCCTAAGTCTTCTGATTGATTCGTCTCTTGTTCAGGCTGCTGTTGGCTTCCACCGAACAACATTTCCAGTGGATTTTTGTAATTGACGGATTTTTTCGCTGAAGGGACAAGTAATTCAACCAGACGGCGATTTGCATTTTCTTCGGCCGGTTCCTTAACACGTTCCATTTTCTCCTCTTTCACAAGCCTGATAGAGGTTTCAACAAGATCCCGCACCATGGATTCAACATCACGGCCAACATAACCCACTTCGGTGAACTTGGTCGCTTCAACTTTGACGAAAGGAGCGCCAACTAACTTAGCCATCCTTCTGGCAATCTCCGTTTTACCTACGCCAGTAGGTCCAATCATCAGAATGTTTTTAGGAATGATTTCATCCCGGATATTTTCAGAGAGTAAGCCGCGGCGATATCTGTTTCTGAGAGCAACTGCAACAGCTTTTTTAGCATCCTTTTGACCGATAATATACTGGTCGAGCTTTTCGACGATCTGCCTTGGAGTTAAATTTGTCGTTTGTTTCACATTCAACACTCCTTTTCCGTTACAGTTCTTCCACGATAATATTGTGGTTTGTGTAAACACAAATGTCAGCAGCAATTTCCAATGATGACTTCGCGATTTCTTTTGCTGTTAAATGTTCTCCAGCATATTGCTTTAATGCACGGCCGGCAGACAAAGCATAATTCCCTCCAGAACCAATCGCCAGAATGCCATCATCTGGCTCAATGACTTCCCCTGTTCCGGAAATCAAAAGCATATCAGTCTCATTCAATACAATCAGCATCGCCTCAAGCTTTCTAAGGACTTTATCACTTCTCCATTGCTTTGCAAGTTCGACTGCTGCTCTTTGGAGATTACCATTGTATTCCTCGAGCTTGCCTTCGAACATTTCAAACAGGGTGAACGCATCTGCGACAGAACCGGCAAATCCTGCAATTACTTTACCATTAAACAACTTTCGGACTTTCTTCGCTGTGTGTTTCATCACTACAGCATTCCCGAAGGTCACCTGGCCATCGCCTGACATTGCGCATTGGCCTTTATGTTGAACAGCAAATATCGTTGTTGCATGGAATTCTGACATTCCTTCGTCCTCCTTTTGGCTTAAGCCCTCGGATGATGTGACATATAAATATTGCGCAAGTGCTCTTTCGTAACGTGGGTATATACTTGCGTTGAAGACAGGAACGCATGACCCATGAGTTCTTGGACAGTCCTCATATCTGCTCCATTGCTCATCATGTGTGTGGCAAAGGAATGGCGCAGTTTATGCGGATGGATCTTCCCGGTCAAGGCAGATTTTTCAATCAGTTTATTCAGGATTTCCCTGATTCCTCTGTCCGTGAGAGGCCCACCCCGGAAATTTACAAATAAATGACCATGATCGTCCTTAGTTTTCAGAAGGTCTGGTCTTCCATTTTTTATGTAGTCCTCAATCGCATCTTGAGCAAAACTTCCGAAAGGCACATATCTATCCTTTTTCCTTTTTCCATGAATTAAAACTGTAGATAGAGATAAATCAATATCCTTCAGCTGGATCTTACAGCACTCACCTACACGTATTCCTGTAGCGTAAAGCAATTCCAAAAGGGCCTTGTTCCTTTTTCCGATTGCAGTTTCGGTTTCGCATGCTTTAAATAGCTGGGAAAGTTCTTCTTCATAAAAAAAATCTGGCAACCGCTTTTCCAGTTTCGGGATAGATACGAGGGAAAAAGGATTATCTTCTACCATTTTTTCACGAAGCAAGAACTTATAAAAGCTGCGCATACATGAAATCCTGCGGGCAACTGACTTTCTGGAGAGTTGCTGGTCAAATAATTTCGTGAGGTAAATCCTTGTATCAGCATACTCAATATCATCCAGACTGGCCAGGCCTTGTTCAGACATGAACAGAAAAAATTCCCTAATATCATGTTGATAATGTTCAATAGTATATTGTGAGTAATTTTTTTCAATTTGTAAATATTCTATAAATAATTTTAAAGAATTGTTCACATTTGCTTCCATCTTGTCACCTCACAAGGGCTACTAAATAGTATCATATTTATATAGCCCTCGCAATAAAAATTACAAATTTTTCACAAATTTCTGAATTGTTTCCAATGCTCTGGAAGCATGTTTCTCATTACGTTCCTGCTTACCCTTGATTTTCTCAGGAAGATCAGGGAAAAGTCCGAAATTTGCATTCATCGGCTGGAAGTTTTTAGCGTTTGTAGTTGTAATATATCTGGCCATGCTGCCCATTGCTGTTTCATACGGGAATTCTACTGGCTCTTCACCTTTTACAAGACGTGCTGCATTGATTCCAGCAACCAGGCCGCTGGCTGCAGATTCAACATAGCCTTCAACACCTGTCATTTGTCCAGCAAAGAATAAATCTTCTCTATTCTTGAATTGATATGTTGCTTTTAAAACCTTAGGTGAGTTGATAAAGGTATTACGATGCATAACACCGTAGCGTACGATTTCAGCGTTTTCCAATCCAGGAATCAGTTGAATAACTTCCTTTTGTGGTCCCCATTTCAGATGAGTCTGGAAGCCAACAATATTATAAAGTGTTCCAGCTGCATCATCCTGGCGAAGCTGCACTACAGCATAAGGGCGCTTTCCTGTTCTAGGATCCTCGAGCCCAACCGGCTTCATCGGACCGAAAAGCATTGTCTTCCTTCCTCTTTGGCCCATTACCTCGATTGGCATACAACCCTCAAAGAAGATTTCTTTTTCAAATTCCTTTAGCGGAACTGTCTCAGCAGAGATCAAAGCGTCATAAAAACGGTCGAATTCTTCCTCAGTCATCGGACAGTTAAGGTATGCTGCTTCTCCTTTGTCATATCGAGATTTCAGATAGACCTTATCCATGTCGATGCTTTCTTTCTCAATAATAGGAGCTGCCGCGTCATAAAAATATAAATATTCTTCTCCTGTAAGATCCTTCAATTGCTGGGATAGCGCCTGGCTTGTCAATGGCCCCGTGGCAATGATGGTCGGTCCTTGTGGAATTTCAGTAATTTCTTCATTGAATACAGTAACATTAGGATGATCCTTCACGCGGCTCGTAACATGTGCCGCAAACTCATGTCGATCTACTGCTAGAGCTCCGCCTGCCGGTACAGCACATGCGTCCGCAGCCCCAATGATGACAGAATCAAGCTTTCTCATTTCTTCTTTTAATACACCAACAGCATTTGTTAACGTATTAGCACGCAAAGAGTTGCTGCAAACCAGTTCAGCGAATTTATCTGTATGGTGTGCCGGTGTTTGCTTTACCGGCCTCATCTCATATAAGTTTACCTTGATGCCTCTTTCGGCAAGCTGCCATGCAGCTTCACTTCCGGCCAAACCAGCACCAACGACATTTACTGTAGCTTCAGTCATATCTATTTCCTCCAGTAGCTATAAAAATTAATGAAATTCTAAGTAGACAGCCGTTTCAAAAGATTTATTATACCATCTGCATTCACATAAATCTTCTATTATATAAGCGAATTCCTTAAACTTCTTCACTTTATCATTTTTCTTCCTAAAAGAGACGCTAATGAAAACGCAAATTTAATTAGTCTAGCCATTCCACAATCAATATTACTTACTTTACCCTTATACTTGTATCATTTTGCACTCTACTTTACGAAAAGAAAAGAAAAAAGTTTCAAAATAAGAAAAGCGCATGCGCCTTGATCAGCCCCGACAAGCGCTGGAGGGCCTGACAGTGAAGTCGTTCTTTGACTTCATTGGCAGGACCGAAGCGTCTCGAGGGGCTAGGCGCTGGAGCTGGACAAAGAAAAGCGCAAGCGCCTGATCAGCCCGACAAGCGCTGCCCGCCTTAAAGCCCCACGTCCTGTGGCTGGCGGGTCTAGCACATCGTGTGCCACGGAGGGCCTGACAGTGAAGTCGTTCTTTGACTTCATTGGCAGGACCGAAACCGAAAAGAATAGCCGACTGTCCAGAAACGCAGAAACTGGAGACTCCGACAAAGAAGCGCTTTTTGCTTCTGCCGGCGGAGTTGAAGTTTCGGAGTTTCTAGGAGGCGACACTAGACAAGCGTCTCGAGCTGCTCAAAGCTAACGCTTCTCACAAGATACTCGAAGAAGGTAACTCAGGATGAAAACTGGCTAGGCGCTGGAGCTGGACAAAGAAAAGCGCAAGCGCCTTGATCAGCCCCGGCAACACCTTTACAAACATAAAGAGTGAGCCTTAGGCTCACTCTAGCTTTGTGGTTCCTCTTTATAGTCGCATTCCGTACACTGAACCTGGACGCCCTTTTTAAGCTTCTTTTCAACTAGCATATTTTCGCATTTAGGGCATTTCCGTGCAAGTGGTTTATCCCATGACAGGAAATCGCACTCAGGGAAGCGGTCGCATCCGTAAAAAATCCGGCGCTTCTTGCTCTTCCGCTCGATGATATTGCCTTCTTCACATTTAGGACATTTAACCCCAATCTCTTTAACGATTGCTTTCGTGTTCCTGCAGTCCGGGAAATTGCTGCAGGCCATGAATTTGCCGTAGCGGCCCATTTTAAATACCATAGGTGAACCACAATGTTCACAATCCTCACCGGCAGGTTCATCCTTGATTTCGATTTCTTGCATTTCTTTTTCAGCAACTTCAAGATTTTTTTCAAATCCACGGTAAAATTCATCAATGACTTTTACCCAATTGATTTTTCCCTCCTCGATATTATCGAGGTTCTGCTCCATTTTGACGGTGAACTCGAGGTCAAGGATTTCAGGGAAGAATTCCAGCATCAACTCATGGATTACTTCGCCAAGCTCTGTAGGCACGAATCGCTTATTATCAAGTGATACATAGCCTCTTTTCTGGATTGTATCCAGGGTAGGAGCGTATGTTGATGGCCGGCCAATCCCCATTTCTTCAAGCGTTCTGACAAGCCTTGCTTCTGTGTATCTTGGAGGCGGCTGTGTAAAGTGCTGCTTCGGTTCGATATCTTTCTTCGTGACCTCGTCACCTTCCTTTAAATCAGGAAGGAATTTATCCTTTTCTTCCACCTGGTCATCTGTACCTTCTACATAAACCTTCATGAACCCCGGGAATTTAACCTTTGAGCCTGTCGCACGGAAAGTAACTTCCCCGTTCTTTAAATCAACACTCATCGTATCCATGATCGCAGACGCCATCTGGCTTGCGACGAACCGTTCCCATATAAGTTTATAAAGCCTGTATTGATCCCTGGAGAGGAATTCCTTTATCTTTTCAGGGACCTTCATTGTACTAGTTGGCCGTATTGCTTCATGAGCATCCTGTGCATTGGATTGCTTCTTGTCTTTTCTGGCCTCTGTCTGTATGAACTTTTCTCCATACTCAGTAGTGATATATTCCTTTGCTTCCCCTTGTGCTACTTCAGAAATCCTCGTAGAGTCCGTTCTCATATACGTGATCAAACCAACTGTGCCTTCTTTTCCGAGGTCGATACCTTCATACAGCTGCTGGGCAAGCATCATTGTCTTTTTGGCACGGAAGTTTAGCTTTCGCGCTGCCTCCTGCTGCAATGAAGAAGTTATGAATGGTGGTGCAGGATTACGTTTCCGTTCTTTCTTCGTCACCGTCTCAACAGTGAATTTGTTGCCCTTTACTTGTTTAAGGATGTTTTTGACATCATCTTCTGATTTCAACTCGGCTTTTTCTTTGCCAATTCCGTAAAAAGAAGCTTCAAAAGAATTTTTGCCTTTCAGGAATTCCGCACCGATTGTCCAATATTCTTCTGGAACAAAAGCAGCGATTTCCTTCTCACGATCAATAATCATCCTTAAGGCAACAGATTGTACGCGCCCTGCACTCAACCCCTTCTTGACCTTCTTCCAAAGTAGCGGACTGATATTATATCCTACCAGTCTGTCTAGTGCACGACGTGCCTGCTGGGCATCCACGAGGTCCATATTGATCGCCCGGGGATGTTTAAAAGATTCCTTGATGGCATCTTTGGTAATCTCATTGAATACAACCCTGCAATCCGAATGTACATCAACATCGAGACTTTGGGCCAAATGCCAAGCAATCGCTTCCCCTTCTCTGTCGGGGTCAGCCGCGAGATAGACTTTCTTTGCCTTTTTAGCGGCAGATTTCAATTCCTTAAGTACTGGACCCTTACCCCGGATCGTTATGTACTTAGGGATATAATTATTTTTCGTATCAATTCCCATCTGACTCTTAGGCAAATCTATCAAATGCCCCATAGAGGCTTTCACTTTATATTTTTTTCCAAGATAACGCTCAATCGTCTTAGCCTTTGCAGGCGATTCGACGATCACTAAAAATTCCGACATCCAATTGTCCTCCTTAGAGGTATAAAATTACATTAATTATTATCAACATATCATAAACTTGTCAAATTAATCCTCAAAGTAAACGGTTTCATCTAACTTAGGGATTTTAAAATACCTGATGCAAAATGTATAACAGATTGAAAATTATTTCAACCTTTTTGATGCAAATTTTAATTCAAATATAAATAACATGCTAAAAAAGTATATTTTCAAAACTTTTTCTAGCTCCACACAACCATATTCAATGTTTGAAGCAACTGAGATTCTACCTATATTCTCAGTCTTTCAATCTCCTTTAATTAAGACAGTTTTCGTTTTCGGTGAGAAAAGAACAAAGTTTACGAAAAAAGCCTAAATAAACGGCATTTGAAAAATTTATGTCAATTCATTTTCTGTCCTGCTTTTTTGCATTTTATACAGTTATCACAATATTATTCCACATTACATGCCAAGTTCCTCTAAAATATCTTCTGAACTTTTAACCAGCTTGGCTCCTTGCTGGATTAAATAATGGACGCCATCGGAATCAGGAGTCAAAATGCTTCCGGGGATGGCAAATACATCCCTGCCTTCATTCAATGCAAAATCCGCTGTGATCAATGAACCGCTCTTTTTCCTGGCTTCAATTACAAGTGTACCCTCTGATAGACCGCTAATAATCCTGTTTCGCATCGGAAATTGCCATTTCGCCGGCATAGTCGCTGGCGGATATTCAGATATTAACAGTTGTTTTTCCATCATGTACTCGGCCAATTTAACATTTTCCTTAGGATATAGATTGTGAAACCCGCCAGCTATGACCCCGATTGTCTTCCCGCCCATTTTAATGGCTGCTTTATGGGCATGGGCATCGATCCCCCTTGCGAGACCACTTACAATCAGAATGTTCTTTTCTATTAATGAGGGAAATAAAAAGTTAATCGCTCCCATGCCATATGTTGTGGCATTCCGAGAGCCAACGACAGCAAGGCTTTTTCTGTTCTTTAACAATGATAGATCCCCCTTGGCAAATAGAATCCATGGAGGCTGATAGATTGTCTTGAGCCTGCTTGGGTAGTCGTCGTCAAAAATGGTGATAAGGTGAATATTCTGTGAGGTGTAGTCATTGAGTAGTTTGTCGATGGAAATAAATTGAAGGTCTCTGATGGGTCGTTCCGCGTGTGGGTTGATAGAGGAATACTTTGCAGCTTCATTATTACTTATTGCAGCATTTGCTTTGAGTATTGAGTAAATTGCTTTCCAGCTCGCATGCCTGCTATGGACAAGCTGTATCAGTTTCTTTTTTAATTCATCCATTGGCTTCCCCCTGGGATTAATAAACAGCCCCTCTGTTAAGAGGGACTGTCTGATTGAATGTTTTAGTGTGTTTTGCACTTGTCGTACATGTCTTGTTCCTTTAAAACGCGGATCAGCGTTTCGCCCATTACGGATGGGGTTTCAGCAACCTGGATGCCGCACTCATTCATTACGCGGATCTTTTCGTCTGCTGTACCTTTGCCGCCTGAAATGATCGCACCAGCGTGGCCCATGCGCTTTCCAGGAGGTGCAGTTCTTCCGCCGATGAAGCCAACAACAGGTTTAGTCATGTTTGCCTTGACCCACTCTGCTGCTTCTTCTTCAGCCGTACCGCCGATTTCACCAATCATGATGACAGCATATGTTTCTGGATCTTCATTGAATGCCTTCAGGACATCGATAAAGTTTGTGCCGTTAACTGGGTCTCCGCCGATTCCCACAGCTGTAGACTGGCCGATACCAGCTTGTGTCAACTGGTGTACCGCTTCGTATGTCAGCGTTCCAGAACGGGATACAACGCCAACATGGCCTTTTGTATGGATATATCCAGGCATGATACCGATCTTGCACTCTTCAGGAGTGATAACGCCCGGGCAGTTAGGACCAACAAGGCGAGTCTTCTTTCCTTCCATGTAGCGCTTAACCTTGACCATATCCAATACTGGGATATGCTCAGTGATACAAATTGCCAAATCAAGCTCTGCATCGACAGCTTCGACAATAGCATCTGCAGCAAATGGTGCTGGTACATAGATTACTGTCGCATTTGCGCCTGTTGCATCAACAGCTTCTTGTACTGTGTTGAATACAGGAACGCCTTCTACTTCTGTACCGCCCTTGCCTGGAGATGTTCCTCCAACAATTTTTGTACCATATTCAAGCATTTGTTTTGTATGGAAAAGGGCAGTAGAACCCGTAATCCCTTGAACAATAACCTTTGTATCTTTATTAATGAATACGCTCACGTCAAATTCTCTCCTTTCGATCCTACTTAACTAATGAAACGATTTTTTCAGCGCCGTCTGCCATTGATTCAGCAGCAATGATATTCAAGCCAGACTCATTAAGAATCTGTTTTCCAAGATCAACGTTAGTACCTTCAAGACGAACAACAAGCGGTACCTGCAAGCCTACCTGCTTTGCAGCTTCCACAACACCAGTTGCAATAACGTCACACTTCATGATGCCGCCGAAGATATTAACAAAGATACCTTTAACGTTTGGATCTGAAAGGATGATTTTGAATGCTTCCGTTACTTTCTCAGCAGTAGCACCGCCCCCAACATCAAGGAAGTTTGCGGGATCTCCGCCGTAATGCTTCACGATGTCCATAGTTGCCATCGCAAGACCGGCACCGTTAACCATGCAGCCAATGTTTCCATCTAAAGAAATATAGCTCAGATCATACTTCGATGCTTCGATTTCCTTCGGATCTTCCTCTTCTAAATCACGGTATTCTACGATATTCTTTTGACGGTATAATGCGTTTGTATCGAAATTCAATTTCGCATCAAGTGCCATTACCTGACCGTCACCCGTTACAACAAGCGGGTTGATTTCGGCGATGGAGCAATCCTTTTCGATATAAGCTGTGTAAAGGCTCATCATGAACTTAACAGCCTGGTTCACTAGTTCTTTCGGGATATTGATATTGAATGCAACACGGCGAGCCTGGTATGGCATCAAGCCGACTACAGGATCAATTTCTTCTTTGAAAATCTTTTCAGGAGTTGCTTCTGCCACTTCTTCGATTTCCGTTCCGCCTTCTTCAGAAGCCATTAGGACAACGCGAGAAGTAGCGCGATCAAGAACAAGACCGATATAGTATTCTTTCTTGATATCGCAGCCTTCTTCGATAAGCAGGCGCTTTACTTCCTTGCCTTCTGGACCAGTCTGGTGAGTAACCAGTGTCTTACCTAAAATCTCAGAAGCATATGTACGTACTTCATCAAGGTTCTTTGCCACCTTGACTCCGCCGGCTTTACCCCTTCCGCCAGCATGGATTTGAGCTTTTACGACAACAACAGACGTACCAAGCTCTTTAGCTGCTTCAACAGCTTCATCAACTGTAAAAGCAACCTTCCCATTCGGTACTTTTACCCCATATTTTCTGAGGATTTCTTTTCCTTGATACTCATGGACATTCATTTCCCATCCTCCTATCTATTAGAAAAACGAACATTAATACAGAATCGCCTAACGATAAGCTGCACCAATTCATTTCCCTAAGTAGAAAATATAATTCATTTAATTTTTTAAAAAATAGACTGCGCTTTCATTTTATATAATGAACTATTGATTGTCTACCTTTATGATTTAAATATTTCGCCATTTTAAATATTGCAAAAAAATATCTAAGGAAATGCTCACCAATAGAAAATGCCGGGATGATTGCGTTTCCCGGCTTTGACAGTGAAAAATCCTGCTAAAAAAGCTATATTCATTCTCTTAGTTTTCATTGTGAAAATATTATTTTTGTCCACCTGCTTGTTTATCCAAATGATAGACAAAGGAAAATACTTCGGCTACTGCTTGGTACAATTCTTCTGGTATTCGCTCATTTAATTCCAGCTGGCTCAAGACTTCAACGAGTGAAGGGTCTTCCTGAATGGGAATATCATGATCCTTCGCTTTTTCAATGATTTGTTCAGCAACGAGACCCTTACCTTTCGCCATCACTTTAGGAGCGTCCATACTTCCAGCGTTATAACCCAGAGCTATAGCCGATTTTCTTGTATGCTTAGGTGGTTTCATATTTTAATATCCACTCCACTATATTCTTTTTGGCTATATAAATCTGCCAGGGTGCGCTGGTTTCGACCAGACTGGGATTGTCCAGGGACATGGAAGTGAACCGATGACAGGTGATAGTCAATTTCCGCCAATTTCCTTTTCAATACCGGCGTCATTTGTTCTGCCATTTTTCTCAAAGTGGGATTTTCATTAAAGATCTGGACACTCATGACGCGATTCTGCACTTGCATATCGACAATTACATCATTCAGATGTTCAAGTTTAAGGTAAAAGAGCACACGGCAAAAATCAGCGTCTATTTTGCCGTCTTCGGTCTTCTTCCCGCTCCATTGCATCGTAAGTTCATTCGTTCCCCCCCCCAACACAAAGGGGATTTGCACGACGAGCTGCTGGATCGGACCCGCTTCCTGCGAAAGCAGCTGGAAACCGGTGAGTTTGTTCAATAACAGCTCTGAAGCTTCTTTGACAGCAGGAGGAGGGTTCTCGTTCAACAATCGCAGTACAAGGGATTTAAGTGTCTCTGATACTTGGGCCTTGCCAATCTCACCATCTTTTAAAACTTCCCCAAGCTGTTGTTCGTAAGACAGTCCCAGAGCTGATAGGAATCTCTTAATCCTTATATCCGTTAGTAGTGCGTCGCCAGCTTCCTGAAGTAAGGCTGGCTGATCTGCTTTGCCGACTGCTTCTGACAGCAGCTGTGCATGAAGGCTTGTTAAATTGCCAGGTAGAGGCTGAGGCTGGCCCACAGCCTTAAGCAATTCCAATCCAGCTTGTCGCCATGTATCCTTTTCTCCCAGCAAGGTGGACAGAGACTCTCCATCACTTGCTATCGACATTAGCAGTTTAAAAGCCTGGAGTCCTTGCTGTACCTCCGCTTCTTTTCCAGCAGTTCGGTAGAATAACAATTTAAGTGATTCTACCAGCTCATTAGCAGGGAATGTTTTTTCAGGAATGAAGCTTGAAATAACCTGTCTGGCGGTAGAACTGTCGCCATTGCCTATGAGGGTAATGAGCTTTTTGGCGATATTCAGGCCTTCAGGCAGTTCTTCTCCGACTGTGCCTAAGTGTTGCAGCTTAGCCATCATCTGTTGCAAAACAATGCTTTCACTGCCTTTTGATGTAATCGCACCAAACTGTTTAAGCAGGTCCAGTGCCGCTTGACTTTCCTGCCCGTCTCGTTTAAGCCATATTGCTGTTAAATTATTCAAGGCTGCTTCAGAAGTCGTTATTTTATTGGATGGCAGCAGTTCATTCAAAAGTTTTTTGAGACTTGCACCTGCATTTGAATTCGACGAGGGGTCTAAAGCCTTTTCAAGCTTCTCCATCAGCAGGACCAAAGATTGCTCTTTTGTGGTGGTATAGAGGGCCTCAAATGCGGTCTGTGTAACGGGAATGCCTCTAGTCAGAATCATTTTTAATGCATCCTGGCCAGCGCTGCGGGAATCCACCATACTTAACCACTCTGACGCCTGCTTTAGAAGTTCACGATTTACAGGAAGCTGCTCCTTGATAAAAAAGCGGACCAGTTCAAGGTTTTCCTTTGTCGGCTGCATCGAAAATTCTCCTAGGATCTTTGCCAGGCTTCCCAGCTGGACCTTATCCTCGGTACCTGAACCAATTACCTTTAAATGCACCTTACCTTCTCCAGGCTGGACCTGGAACCAGTACCGTTCATTTGCTGACAATGGTGCTTCTAATTGCGCAATCATTTTTTGGTTCCCAATTTGCACTTCAGCTACTTGTTCAGGGTACAGCTTCAGGATTTTCCCATTGATGATTTGTCCAGGCCGAAATTCAGCTGTTTTTATCTGCTGTGTTGTTTTTTGGTTAAATAAGCCTTGCAGCGCTCCTGTTTCCATGGTTCACCTGCTTTACCAAGTTCTACTGAATACACTCTCTTACGGGAGCGAATGTCTTCCTGTGATGAGTTGTGACACCATGCTCCTTTATCGCTTTCAAGTGTTCCGCGGTTCCATATCCCATATTTGCCCCGAATCCATATTGAGGATATTCGAGACTGAGTTCCTTCATCAGCCTGTCCCTCGTTACTTTGGCAATAATGGAAGCTGCCGCGATCGATATGCTTCTAGAATCACCTTTGATCAGCGCTTCAAACGGATATGGTGTGTCCAGTTTAACGGCATCAATCAAAAGAAAATCGGGAGTGACCTTTAATTGATTCACAGCGGAAAGCATCGCTTTTTTGCTGGCCTGGAGAATATTGATTTCATCTATTTCCGCAGCGCTGATTATTCCGACTCCTACAGCCAGGGCTTCAACCATAATGACCTCAAAATATTCATCCCTTTTTGATTCTGCAAGTTTTTTAGAATCATTCAGGCCTGGAAGATAAAAGTTCTCTGGCAGGATGACTGCCCCTGCAACTACCGGTCCAGCTAACGGTCCTCGTCCAGCCTCATCAATCCCGGCAATTTTTAGGAACCCTTCAGATCGGTATTCCCTCTCAAATGAAGTCATGTTGACGAATTGCTCATGGGCTTGTTTCTTTAGCTCTTCCTGCCTTTCCCATTTCAAGACAAGCTTTTGTACGCCCTTACGGCTGTCACCTTTTAAGACATTCAAGAATTCTTTGTTTACTTCTTCTTTCCCGAAAAGCTGCTGTTCAATTTCATCAATTGTATATTTCTTCATAAAATTTCTCCTAAAATACTTCTTTATTATGTATCGGCAAATAAAACCAAAAATAAAGGCCCTGGACTCAGGACCTTTATTTTTAGGTGTTACTTTCTATTTCTTCTACAGAGGTTAAATCTCCAGGTCGTTCAAAAGATAGCGGACCTAGTTTTTCTGTCCGTATTTCCCTGATTACAAGCTCTGCGACTTTGTCATAATCAACGTATCCACCAGGCATCCTGCAGCCGCGAAAATCGCCAATCTGATCAAAAAGCTCCACGATTTCCTCTGGCAGCTCGGATAGCTTATATCTCTCCTGAAGGCGTTCTGGATAATGCTTTTCTAAAAATCTCAAAGCATATACGGCCAGATCCTGAAGATTAAGGATCGTATCTTTGATTGCCCCTGTAACAGCAAGCTTCGTTCCTACTTCCTGGTCCTCAAACTTCGGCCAAAGGATTCCGGGAGTATCGAGGAGTTCTAACTCCTTGCCGACTTTGATCCATTGCTGGGATTTAGTCACGCCGGGCCTGTTCCCGGTCTGGGCGATATTTTTACCGGCAAGCCTGTTTATTAAGGTCGATTTGCCAGCGTTGGGGATGCCGACAATCATTGCCCGGATTGCCCTTGGCTTTACACCTTTTGATTTCAGGCGGTCAAACTTGTCTTTTAGAAGGACCTTGGACTCCTGGACTATTTGCTTTAAGCCAGTTCCGGCTTGCGAGTTGATCGCAAGTGCAGTAATTCCTTTTTCACGGTAGAAACGCAGCCATTGTTCTGTAACAGCTTTATCCGCCATATCCGCTTTATTCAGTAAAACAATTCTTGGTTTGTGCTGAATGATCTCATCAATCATTGGATTTCTGGACGAATACGGTATCCGTGCGTCAACCAATTCAAAGATAACATCCACGAGCTTTAATTTTTCCGTGACCTCTCTGCGAGCCTTCGCCATATGGCCTGGAAACCATTGGATCGTCAAAGCAGCCACCTCCTATCTGTTTTGCAATCTCCCATATGCCTGTTGGGATCTTGTCGTTTCCTAGTCTATAGTACGGATATCCTCAATAGGCCAATAGATGATGCTGGTCTTGCCAAGCACCTCTTCAAAAGGCACGGTGCCAATGTGGCGGCTATCCTTGCTGAAACGGCGATTATCGCCCATAACGAAAAGGTGGCCCTCTGGAACAGTCTCCCTGCCGATCTTCTCTTCAAGCGTAAAAGGATCTGTTAGCGGCCCATCAATCACCTGTTTTTTATATTCTTCCAAGTACGGTTCCTCGTATGCTTTCCCATTCACATATAGCATGTCATTTTTATATTCTACTTTATCGCCTGGAAGGCCGATTACTCTTTTTATGTAATCTTTGTTCTCGGGTGCATGAAAGACGATGATATCAAATCTTTCTGGCTCCCCAATTTTATAGCTTAGCTTGTTCACGATCATCCTGTCCTGGTCATGGAGCGTAGGCATCATGGATAAACCGTCTACCACTATTGGCGCAAATAAAAAGTATCGAATAACTGCTGCCAGTACGACAGCAATCAGAAGTGCCTTCGTCCATTCCCATAGTTCATTCTTCTTTTTTTCGGCCATTCTTTTCCCACCATTCCAAAATAAATGTTGTTTTGAGTACATAACTTTATTTTACATAAGTCAGACAAGATAAACACGATGGGCGATGATTTTTAAAATAAATTTAATAATAGTTCCACTCTTATATTTATTAGCATTTCGCCAGGAAAAGAATTTGAATGAAAAAGGAGCTTGGCTAGGCAAGCTCCTTTTTGACATTCATTCTTATCGAATTTCTTTGATACGAGCTTTCTTACCACGTAGGTTACGTAGGTAGTAAAGTTTCGCACGGCGGACTTTACCGCGGCGGATGACTTCAAGCTTCGCAATTTTTGGTGTGTGAACAGGGAAAGCACGCTCAACGCCTACTCCGTAAGAAACTTTACGTACTGTAAAAGTTTCGCTGATTCCACCACCACGACGCTTAATCACTACACCTTCAAACAACTGGATACGTTCGCGAGTTCCTTCAACAACCTTAACGTGTACACGTACAGTGTCACCAGGACGGAAAGATGGAAGATCAGTGCGAAGTTGTGCTTTTGTGATTTCTTCGATTAATTGTTGCATCGTATTCAACTCCTCCCACGAATGCTCTTGCACACTTTCGTTGCAGCGGAACATTGTTATAAGTGACATTCAGCACGTTTGCTTTTAGCCACAAGAAGTATCTTAACATAAACAGGGCCTGACTGCAATATTATTCATTAAGTTTTATCAGTTCTTCCAGCCATTTTTTTTGCTGCTCTGTCAGCTCTGCTTCTTCGAGAAGATCAGGTCTACGCTGCAGGGTTCTTCTTAGACTTTCTTTCATCCGCCATTCATCAATCAGCTTATGGTTCCCAGAGACCAAAACATCCGGGACCTTCAATCCGCGAAATTCAGCCGGTCTTGTATAGTGTGGATGCTCGAGCAGGCCAGTACTAAAGGAATCCTGGATATGCGACTCTTCACTGCCCAGTACACCGGGAAGCAAGCGCACGACACTGTCGATGACAACCATCGCTCCAAGTTCCCCGCCGGTCAGGACATAATCTCCGATTGAAATCTCATCGGTGATGACATGTTCACGGATCCGCTCATCATATCCCTCATAATGGCCGCAGATAAAAATCAAATGCTCTTCCCTGGCCAGCTCTTCAGCTTTCTTCTGTGTATACCGTTCACCCTGAGGGCACATGAGGATTACTCTTGGTGAAGTGCTTTTTGCGCGCTCCTTTAAATCAGATACGGCATCGAAAATCGGCTGTGGTTTTAACACCATGCCAGCGCCTCCGCCATATGGATAGTCATCCACTGTTTGATGCTTGTTATCGGCAAAGTCCCGGAAATTGACGACATTGTATTCGGCAGCTCCTTTTTCAGCAGCCTTTTTCAGGATTGAATGGCCAAATACACCCTCAAACATTTCTGGAAAAATAGACAGGACATCAATATTCATCATGACAGAAGCCCTTCCATCGGCTCAATTACAATAATTTTCTCTTTAACGTCTACTTTTTTCACTATGTCTTCAATATAAGGAATCAGGAGTTCCTTGCCGTTGGCCCCCTTTACAACCCATACATCATTGGCACCTGGAGTCAAGATTTCGATTACCTTGCCAAGTTCTTCACCTTCTGCCGTAACCATGTTGCAGCCGATAATATCCTGGAAATAGAACTCGCCTTCCTCTAGTTTGCCGCGCTGTGTATCTGGAACCTTGAGGATGCCACCCTTCATTCTTTCTACCTGGTTGACATTGTCGAAGCCTTCAAAGGTCAGAAGATTGAAATTCTTATGGGTCCTATGGCTTTTCACTACCAATTCCTCCGGATCCTTTGTACCTGGCATAGATAAAAATAAAGAATTCCCTATCTTATAACGTTCTTCAGGAAAGTCAGTCCTTGATATCACCCTCACTTCCCCGCGAATGCCATGTGTATTTACTATTTTTCCGACATTAAAATACTTTTCCATTGCTCAATCACCTCTCGCGAATTTCGGCCACGATGCCATCTTTTACAATAATAGTCTTTGACGAAAGAAACTCATCCCATTGGTCGCCAACACTTACTTCGACGATTCCTTCCAACTCCGTTTCTTTAATTTCACTCCCAAGCGGAAGAATATGTAGTTGTTCTATTTGAAAATCCAGAAGCTTAATTTTTTCTTTATGAACTTTTATTTCTTGTTCAAAATGCTTCTTCAATGTTTCAGGCGGAAACTTCCTGGATTTTTCTAGCTTCTTCAATTCAAATCTTAGTTGATCGCATTCCTTCTGCAGCTGAAGCTTTCTGGAGTGATATTTTTGGTGGATTCTTTCCTTGCTTTCTTCTGTCAGTACCTGTTTGACAATGATTGTTTGCAGTACCTTCAAAGCATTTCCTCCTTAAAGCCAACCTTATCACAGCATTATTTTCCAGGCCATTTCAGGGCTTGTATTCCAGAGCCTAGGACTCGTTCTTCAGACCCTTTCAGGGCTTATTACAAACAACAATGGTGTCTAAATAATTTATCATTATATCAAGTATCTATTATACATTAATTTCTGCAAATAGAAAAAAGGAGGGTTACCCCTCCCTTTTAAGCACAATCATTTATAGAATGATCTACATTCTGCTTACGCAGCTGATTGTTATTATTCGACGATTTCCAAGAAAATCTTCTTTTGCTGTGATGAGCCTGCTGCATAGACTACTGTTCGAATCGCCTTTGCAACGCGCCCCTGCTTTCCAATTACTTTGCCCATATCACTTTTGTTGACGGAAAGCTTATAGGTTACGCGCTGATCCTCTTCATGTTCATTTACATGGACATCTTCAGGAAAATCAACAAGTGGCTTCACGATCGTCTCGATTAATTCTTTCATGGGCGTGTCCACAATTACTTGCTAAGCTTTGAGTTGTGGAATTTTTCCATGATACCTTGCTTAGAGAACAAGTTACGCACTGTATCAGATGGTTTTGCACCGTCGTTCAACCACTTAAGAACCAACTCTTCGTTAAGTTCAACCTGTGCAGGTTGAGCAACTGGGTTGTAAGTTCCTACAGACTCGATGAAACGGCCGTCACGTGGTGAACGGGAATCAGCTACTACAATACGATAGAAAGGAGACTTTTTAGCTCCCATACGCTTTAAACGAATTTTTACTGCCATTTTAAATAAGCACCTCCGAATAGTTTCACACAAGATAGAATAATATCAAATTGAAAACAGCTTGTAAAGGGTTTTTTCTTTACAGACTGAAAATTCCTGAATTTACAAGTTAAAAAGGGTTGAACGGCAACTTGAAACCGCCTTTTTTCTTGCCTTTTTGCTGCATGTTCGTCATCTGTTTCATCATCTTTTTCATGTCTTCAAACTGCTTAAGCAGACGGTTGACTTCCTGGATGGATGTACCGCTTCCCTTCGCAATTCTTTTCCGCCTGTTGGCGTTGATGATTTCCGGATGAGTCTTTTCGTTAGCCGTCATCGACTGAATGATCGCCTCAACATGCGAGATTTGCTTTTCATCGATTTGAAGATTGTTCATGCCCTTGATTTTATTCGCACCCGGCATCATTTTCAGGATTTCATCCAATGGTCCCATCTTCCTCACCTGGCCAAGCTGGTCCAGGAAGTCATCAAGGGTAAATGATGCTGTACGCATTTTCTTCTCGAGCTCTTTCGCCTTTTCTTCATCGACGTTTGCCTGGGCCTTCTCAATCAGAGTAAGGACGTCACCCATTCCCAGAATTCTTGATGCCATTCTTTCAGGGTGGAATGCCTCTAGAGCATCAAGCTTTTCACCAAGACCGACAAATTTGATCGGGGTATTGGTTACAGCGCGGATAGATAGAGCGGCACCGCCTCGTGTATCACCGTCAAGCTTAGTCAGGACGACACCAGTCAAGCCTAGCTGTTCATTGAAGCTCTGGGCAACATTGACAGCATCTTGGCCTGTCATCGCGTCGACGACAAGGAAGATTTCATCAGGTTTTGAGAGCTCTTTAATCTGCTTAAGCTCATCCATCAAGTTTTCGTCAACATGAAGACGACCAGCAGTATCTATCAGAACATAGTCATTATGGTCTTCCTTCGCCTTGGCAATTGCCTGCTTTGCGATTTCAACAGGGCTGACCTGATCTCCCAGTGAGAAAACCGGCATACTCAATTGCTTGCCGAGCGTCTCAAGCTGTTTGATGGCAGCTGGACGATAAATATCCGCCGCTACAAGCAAGGGCTTACGGTTGTATTTTTTACGAAGGAGATTTGCAAGCTTTCCGGTTGTTGTCGTTTTACCTGCCCCTTGAAGTCCGACCATCATG